>JAZRIK010000063.1:0-9454 GCA_045645245.1 Candidatus Scatosoma sp.
CAAAATCCATCGCAAGCGTTTTGTTTTTGGAATAGTTATTCACACCCATCAGTTTATACCCCGCAAACGCAGTAAGCTGTACCTGCTCTTCTTCGCTCGTGCCTTTGCCGTACGTGTAGGTGGGCAGCTTTGCCGCCGCGAAATTTTCGCCTAAATATTCTTGAATTTGCGTCTTGTTCCAAATCCCCGACACCGCGGCAATAATACTTTTATCGTGGAAGCCCGCGGTAATTTTCGAATCGTCCGCGTCCGCTTTCACGCGCGAGTCTTTGACAAGCTCCCACATCGCTTGCGTCACCTTTTCGCCCGTTGCATTGTCGAAATCGCAAGTAATTTTCGTTTCCGCTTGCGACGCGTCGTACTCTACTTCGTAGCCCAAGTTTTTACCGAAATAAAAGGACGTAGTGTACCAGCCGTCCTGCATCGGAAAGGCAAATTTTTTACCGTCTGTACACTTGCTTAAAATACCGTCGATAGTTTGCACGTCCGTTTCCGAAAGCACCGATTTATCGTAATATAAAAAGAAAGTATTGTCGGTATAGGGCATACCATAGACCCCTTCTTTTTCGTTCACGCTCGTTGTGGCGGACGCAATCGAATCGGCAGAGTTCGCCGCCTTTACCCGTTCCAAGCGTTCGCCTGCAATTTGCGCAAGCGCGTCGCCCGAAATGAGCTTGGAAAGCTGGTCGTTGGAATACGAATACACGTCCGCGGCGTTCTCCACGTCGTTGAGTACGCGCGTTGCTACGTCGTTTTCCCCTTGAATATCCACTACGATACGATAATTTTTATCGGGATATTTTTGCTTAAATTCTTCCACGACTTGCGTTGCAAACGCGCGATCGCCTTCGGATACCCAAACGGTAATTTGATTGTCGTTGCCCATATCGCGCATACAGCCCGCCGTCAACGCCGCGCAGGACATCGCCGCTAAAACACACGCCACTTTTTTTGTCTTGTTCAATTTTTCACCTCTCTTTTACGCCTTTTCCGCAAGCGCGGTTAAGCGTCTTTTTCTTTATTGTTTCTATTCCGCGTTCTTTTTATTCGCAAATAAAAAAATTACCGCTCGGAATTTTTCCAAACGGTAATTTCTTTTTCGTTTATTATCGATTATATTCTTTGGTCATACCCAAAAGCCACGCCGCCTTGCGTTTTTTCAAATCGCGCAAGGTAAAACGGAACGTCCAGTTGCTTTGCGATACAGTCGCAGGCGCGTTTAACCGCGCTTCCCCGCCCATAGCCAGCACGTCTTGCATCGGAATAATCACCGTATCCGCTTTCGACGACATCAATAGACGAATAATACTCTCGCATTCGTCTTCCAGCGTTTCTTTAATATACGGCACGTCCGCTTGCAGGCACTCGTTTTCCAAAGCTTTGGTAAACGCGTCACGCTCTTGCGAAGACATTTGCTCGATAAACGCGCGTAGCGTTTCGTTGTCGTGCGTGCCTGTGTATGCCACGCAATTTTCATTGTATTGCGACGGTAAATACTCGTTTTCAGGGTCGCCGTTGAAGGCAAATTCGAACACCTTCATACCAGGATAGCCGGTATCCTTTAAGAGTTTTCTTACTCCGTCGTCGATAACGCCCAAGTCTTCCGCGACGATTTGATAATTTTTCATTCCCTTAAACAGCGCGGCTTTCGGGCCGTCTAACCACTCGCCTTCCTTTGCCGTTTCCGCTGTTTCGGGAATAGCGTAATAGCGGTCAAAGCCCCTAAAATGGTCGATACGCACGATGTCAAACAGCGTGAACGCGTATAAAATACGTTCTTTCCACCACGCGTAGTTCGTCTTTTTGAGTTTTTTCCAGTTATACACGGGATTGCCCCAAAATTGCCCGTCGTCGCAAAATCCGTCGGGCGGTACGCCTGCGCGAAGTCCTACGTTGCCGCTTGCATTCAAATCGAACAGTTGCTCGCGATATTTCCACGTTTCTACGCTGTCGTACGCGACGTAGATGGGCATATCCCCCATAATTTCTACCCCTTTTTCTTGGGCGTACGCGCGTAAATTATTCCATTGCTGTAAAAACAAAAATTGCGTAAATTGCCAAAACTCAATTTCTTTTTTGTACGCCTTTTCGTGCTCTTCAAGCGCGCTCTTCTCCGCATTTTTCAAGGAAGTAGGCCACTCGTCCCAAGCACGGTAATCAAAACGGATTTTCAGCGACATATACAGCGCAAAATCCTTATATTTCCCCTGCGTTAAAAACGCTTGCCAACCTGCGTCCGTCTTATCAAAATTATCAAACGCCTTTCGCAAAATTTTTGCCTTTTCGTTAAACAGCGTAGCATAATCCACTCTGCGCTCGTCCTGACACCAAGCAACGCTTTCAAAATCGCTCGCTTGCAATAATCCCTGCTTTTCAAGGAGTGCAAAATCGATAAAATAATAATTGAGCGCGTCCGAGCAGCACGATTGATACGGACTGTCGCCGTACCCCGTGGGCAGCAAGGGCAGCACCTGCCAAATTTTCATACCCGCGCTGTGCAGCCAGTCGATAAACGCGTACGCGCTTTCGCCCAGCGTGCCGATACCGAAAGCGGACGGCAATGAAGAAACGGGCATTAAAATTCCTGCCCGTCTAACGCGTTTTTTCATAACCTGCTTACTTGCGTTCGTTTGCATAACTTACTCCTGCATTCCGTTTTTTTGTGTATATCCCACTTTTGCATATTTTATAAGCGATACACTCTTTTTCAATCGGCTTTATAGCGACGCGCCATATCGATAAAGCAAACGGAAAGTATTGCAATAATCAATACCGCCGTTTCCGTGGCCTTATACACCGCGATATTGCCCGCATAATACGCGGTAAAATATACGATTGCGCCTACGCCCAAACCAACGAGCGCCAGTAAATGAAACCAAAATAAAATTCCGGGTAAATAGTTGCGTACCCGCCACAAAACCCATTTTTCAATAGGATTTTTCGTAGAATGCCGTTCCCATACGTTGCTCGCAATTTTTGAGCGTAAAATAAACCGCAAAACAACGAGCATAATTAAACTTAAAACGATATAAGCGATAAAATCAGTCATTTTCTCTCCATCTTTTAAGCAGCTTTTCTTCTGATTTTTTTAACCCCAAGCAGGTTTGTTTTTCAAGCAATTCCTGCGCTTGCTGCATAAGCGCGTCCACCTGCTCCGCGCCGCCAAACGCCTTGCAATACGCGATCAGCGCACGCTTGGATACAAGCGTTTCTTTTTTTAATAATTCTTCGCAAATTTTACCGCACTCGTCCGCGCGTTCTTTATCGCCGTTCAACGCGTGCATATACACAAGCTCCGCGGCGTGTTTTTCCACTTCTTCGCCCGTTAAGTACGCTTGCACCGTCGCCAAACGGTTGAGTGTTTTCGCCGCGTTTTGCATATCGCCCTTATCCAAATAATAGCGATACCGCAAATCGAGCATTACGGCAAACAGCGGCTCGTCTTCGCACAGCTGCGGCAGGTCAAAATAGTAGTTTTCTTCGATTTCGCCAAATGAATATCCTTCGGACAGTTTGCCTTGAATATACATCGCGGCAACCATCGTTTTTTCGGCGGGATAATCCTTTTTTATCCCAAGCGCTATGAGTGCGTCCGTCTTTCCGTCGGGATATTCAAGCGGAACTGCATTCAAAATAAATAAGTACGCACAGTACGGCAACAATCCCCACAAAGAGAACGTGGCAACGCCAAAGCACGCGAAAATAATTGCCGTTATTGCGATCAAAAGGCAAAATCCGCCTTCGATAAGCAAGCCGCCGAGCGTATAACGAATCGCGCGTTTTTGCATATTTTCGCTCGTTTTAGGCAATACCTGCGTTTGGTCGGGCGCAAACGGGGAAACGAGCGTTAAGCTCCATTTTTCGTCCGTTTTTTTATAACAAAAGCAAAAGCATTTGATAAGTACGCATTCCATTTTATTCGCCTTGGCAACAAAAAAATGCCCAAGCTCGTGTAAAATAGGCGCGACGATAAGCGACGCGCCCATAGACGCAACAGCGGATATAAATTCGTCCAAGCCCGCAACCCACGCAAAATAGCCCACGAGCGTCAAGCTCGCCAGCAATACGATTAGTAAGCCGACTGCAAAAATTGTCGTCCATCTTCTACTCATACTTCAAAACCTTTTCTAATTGCGTACCCTTCTAAATTATCCCGATCGCTGATAATCAGCTCGGGAATATTAAGCTCTTCCATAATTACGCTAAAAAGCACCGCGCCGCCTGCGATGACGTCCGCGCGCCCTTTGGGCATACACGACGAAGCTTGAATTTCTTGCGGCGTGAGCGACAACAGCTTATCCGCAGTAGCTTGCATTTGCGCTTTGGTAATTTTTACGCCCGTCACTTTTTGCGCGTCGTATTCTTTCAAGCCCAAATAATACGCGGCGATTGCCGTTGCGCTGCCGCCGATGGCGTAAACACTCGATTTCGGCACAAGTCCAAACTGCTTTACCGCTTCCCGCGAAGTTTGCAGCAATTTGTCTTTTTGCAAGCCGCATTGATCGCGCAAACGCACTACGCCGATATTAATACTCTTTTTATAGGTAAATTTACCCTGCTCTTTTACTACGATTTCCGTGCTTGCGCCGCCGATATCCACCACCGCGCCGTCTTGCTTGCCCAACGCGCCTAAAATACCGATTTCTGCTTCGGTTTCTCCCGATACTACTTCCACCTGCAAGCCGCAAAGTTCGTACACGCGCGAAACGAACGCGCCGCCGTTTTCCGCCGTGCGCACCGCCGCCGTGGCAAACGCCAAAACGCACTGTGCTTGCTCGTCGATGGCTTGTCTATAAAACTCCGCCACCGCTTGCGCCGAACGCTCGATGGCTTCCATTTTGAGCAGCGTCGATTGCGCCAGCCCTTCGCCCAGCCGCGTGGTATTTATGCGTTTATATAAAACTTTTCCGTTCGCCACAAGCATTAGGCGAACGGAATTTGAGCCGATATCGATAACGGCGTATTTTTTCATAATTTTCTCCTACGGGTTGGGATGAATAAACCCTTGTTCAAATGCAGCCCAGTCTTTATAAATATCCGATTCGTACCAAGCCGCGTCTTCTTCGCCGCGTGCAATTACTTCTTCTAACTTAGTGGTTTCTTCTTCCAACGAAGAAATGCGGTTATTCAAAACCCCAAGCGTGATCCATTGATACACCAAAACGCCAAGCAAAAAGACGAGCAGCGTAGTTGCGCCTACAACGCACGCTGTTATAATTCTCCTTAATTTATCTTGTGTCATAAACTTCTCTCCTCTTCAAAAAGAGTTTTTTCTCGCTTTTTTGCCTTTTTTATCAATAAATTTATACTATTATAGCATACTTTTTTGAAAAAGGCAATAATTTTGTGCAAACTTTTCAAATATATTATCCCGCCAACGAGATATCCTATCCACATATATACCCGAAAATCGGGAAAATCAAACGCATACGCCCCATAGATACATACCAGCGCAAACGCCATAGAGTAGAGTATATCCACCGCTGCGCCCAACGCTTTGCGCTTTTTGTCCTTGCCGACGAGTAAAAACCGCACAACGGAAAATAGCTCGTATAATACCCCGCCGATGAGCCCGATCAGTACGCAAAGCAAAAAAATGCGCCATTGATTTTGCGTATCCAACGTTATTTGAATAATTTCGCGGCAAAGCTTTTACCGCCGTACGAAATGCCGCTGATCGTGCCCTCTGCGGTAAACGTGCCGCTGGTTTTGGAAAACCCGACGATTTTTAGTCCCGACCCGATGACGTGCATTTTTTCGCCGCCGCTAATGGTCAATACAATTTTCACTTCGGAAAACGCCACAACGCTTTCCACGCCTTGCATAGAGATACGCTTTCTTTGTTCGATAGATACTTGATGAGAGATATTTTCTTGCATACTCTATCGTATGCGCGCTTATCAAAAACTATGTCAACGCGGTTCAAACTTATCTAAAAACGAATGCTTTTTACCGTCCTGTTTATATTCTGCCAACGTATCTAACTGTACGTTATGGATACTTTGGAAAATATTGTTTTCCACGTTTTCGTTTTCTTTTTTCAGCTCGGCTATCAACGCCTTCACGCGTTTTCTTGCGGAAAAGGTATCGTCGTCGCTGCCGCAAATCGCTTGCGTAAACTTACAAGCGCAGGCGATAAAATCCAAGCCGTTATGTTCTTTCCAACGCAAAATATCTTCTTCTAAAATGCAATACATCGGTCGAATAAGCTGCATCCCTTCAAAGTTGGTGCTTTGAATTTTAGGCAGCATACCTTGAATTTGCGCGCCGTACAGCATTCCCATTAAGGTCGTTTCAATGACGTCGCTTTTGTGGTGTCCAAGCGCGATTTTGTTGCAGCCAAGCTCTTTGGCTTTCGCGTATAAATGTCCGCGGCGCATACGCGCGCATAAGTAGCAGGGATTGTCGCCGCACGCCGCTTCACTCGCGGCGAATATATCGCTTTCAAAAACAGTAATGGGTACTTGCAACAGCGCGGCGTTTTCTTCTATTTTTTTACGGTTACGCTCGTTGTAGCCGGGATCCATCACCAAAAACACAAGCTCAAACGGCGTTTCGCTGTGTTTTTGCAGCTCTTGCATCAATTTGGCAAGCAGCATACTGTCTTTCCCGCCGGAAATGCAAACGGCGATTTTGTCGTTTTCTTGAATGAGCGCGTATTTTTTAACCGCCAGCACAAACGGCGACCACAGCGTTTTGCGATAGGTCGTGATAATCGAACGCTCGATTTGTTGATGTTTTTCTAAAATTTTCGGCATAGCTTACCTTATAATAAGTAGTTTTTCTTTTGCACGCGTGATTGCGGTGTACAACCAGCGATTTTTTTCTTCTCCAAACGCCCAAGATTCGTCGAAAACGATAACGAAATCAAATTCCGACCCCTGCGCTTTATGGCAAGTGATAGCGTAAGCGAACTCGAACCGCGTAATCGGTTCGTCGGCAACCGAACGCAGCTTATGCAGCAGGGCAAAATTCCCTTCGTGCACGACCGACCCGTCAATGAGCGTGACTGCCCTATCGCCGTATAAATGCCGATACTCCCCGCGCGTAAAAATGGCGCTGTCAAAGGGTACGCGCACGCTCTCATCTACGAAATCCGCTTGAAAATCCATCGCGGCAAGGTCGTCGAAGCTTTCGCAAATATTACTTGCCGTACCGATAACGCCGTTGACGAGAAAGAACTTTTCGTCCTTATCCAGCGGTTTTTCCCAGTCGTTGAGCGTACAAATCAGCTTTTCCCCTTCCACGGGCATACGCTGGTCTTGCTCTATCCCCTTATACGCGCGGATTTCCGCGTTGAGCGCATTCCGCGTTTTATTTCTACCGCAAATAATTTGATCCGCCTGCATAAACAAACGCTTGCGCTGCGCTTTGGATAATCCGCTTTTCCCGATTACGCACACTTTATCCCCGTAGTTTCCAAACGGAATGCGTTTGCCTTCGCGCGCCATCGTCGCTACTTGAATAATCGGATTGTCCGCCGCCTGCCGAACGATTTCCGTCATCGTATAATGCGGTTTTTCCATCAGCGGGCATACGCCCTTAACGGGCGGTAGCTGCGCGCCGTCCCCGCAAAAAAGACACTTGACGTTAAAGCTTAACAAATCGTTTAATACCGTTTCGTTGATCATCGAAGCTTCGTCGATAACGATTAGTTTAATTTTTTGGTCGATACTGTCCTTTTTAATAAACCGAAGCTCCTGCTCGGCAATAATTTCGCCGTTTTCATCCACGTCCATATATTCTTCGTCGCGAATATAAATTAATCCGTGTACCGTGCCGGCAATCGTGCCGCTTTTGACCAAGTTCGCCGCCGCCTTGCCCGTCGGGGATACGAATACCACTTCCACCCCCACCTTTAAGTGCAATACTTCTTTGGCTAAATAGTCGATTAAAAACGTCTTTCCCGTGCCCGCGTAGCCGGACAAAACAAACACCTTATCGTCCGTGTTAAAAAACCACTCGGCAATTAATTTTTTCGCATTTTCTTGGTCAGGCGTTAGTACGGTACTCATAACACAATTGATTGTATCACAAATTTTTCCAAATTGCAAGCGTTTTTTTGTATAAAAACGAACATTTGTTTGTAAAAATGAAAAAACAGGCAAATACGCCCGTTTTTCGATGATTTTTGCATAAACGAAGGTTATTTTTGCGCAAAACGGATATGCAGGGTTTGCCTGCCGATGGCGAAGGTGACATCGATTTGACCGTTTTTGATGGGAAACGTGCGCTCGATTGCATAATCGCCCATACCTACAAAGGTAATGCTCTCTTTTTCAAAATCGTACGCGTATTTCCCCGTTTCTTCCCCTTTTTTACCGTCTTTGCTTGCATACGAGAGCGTAAACGTGTCGTCGGGGCGTAATTCTAACCGCACGAACGAGAATTCGTCTAAATATTCTTTTTCGCCCAACGTTGCGCTTTTGCACTCGTATTCGCCTACGTACGGCTTGGTAATTTCGGGAAGCGTTGCCTTTCCGCACGCGGGGAAGCAAAACGCAAGCGTGAATATCCCAACGAGTAGAGAACTTTTTAACGTCGTCTTTTTCATACTATTTATTTTGCGGTATTTTGCACTTTTTATGCGCAGTTGCTTATGCTCGGCAACAATACTTTCGCTATTGAATATGACGCCTGCGATAAAACAAATCATCATCACGTACAGCCAAAGCAAAAATACGATAATCGTACTCAACGCGCCGTATAATTTGCCTACGTTGCCGATTTTGAGATACGCGGAAAAGCCGAAAACTGCCACTCCCCACGCGGCGACGGTTAGAAGTGCGCCGGGAAGAAAACGCTTCAACGGCGCTTTATACGGACAAATATATGCGTTGAGCAGCATCGTTAAACCAAACGCCACCACAAGCAATAACGCATAATCGGCAAGCCGTTCCACTCTGCTGGATAAATAACTCGCAAATAAAAACGTGCCTATCGCCAATACGGCGGCAAGCGTAAGCGCGACAAGCATTACTATCAAGAGCAAAACGAACGCACTCAAACGCACACGCAGTCCGCGCTTGGGACGGGGAAATTCGTAGATGATTTCTCCGCTTAATCGCATTTGATAAAAGAGTGTGGTGGACGAATACAGCGTGGTAATGAGTAATATGGCGGACGCGCCCGTCGTGGCGTTTCTCGCTTCCGTTTGCACGTATGAAAATATTTCTTGTACCGATTCGAACACGGGCAAGCGCAAAAGCCGCGTGGTATCCACGGGAAATTTTCCAACGAGCAAAGTAAGCCAAAAGGTAAGCGGCACGATGGACATAATTAAAAAGAATACGAGCGTACCTGCAATGGTCGTGTATTTTTTCAGCGCAAGCAGCGCGTATTTGTCTTTTATATATTGATAAACGCGGCGGATTTTGTTCATAATATATAGTATTTCCCCGCGCGCGCGATTTTAACCCTTAAAACAGCGAAAACGGCGGAAAAAATTTCCGCC
>JAZRIK010000064.1:0-5995 GCA_045645245.1 Candidatus Scatosoma sp.
GGACAGCGAACATTCGGCGCTTTGGCAGGCGCTTTCCTATCGCACGGACGCCCCTTTTCGACGGCTCATTATCACGCCGTGCGGTGGGCCGTTTTACGGGAAAAGCAGGGAAGAGCTTGCGCTCGTTACCCCCGAAAGCGCATTAAAGCACCCCACTTGGCAAATGGGCGCAAAAATTACGATAGACAGCGCTACTTTGCTCAATAAGGGCTTTGAGGTGATTGAGGCGAAATGGCTGTACGACGCGCCGCTTTCTAAAATTCATACCGTCGTCCATCCCGAAAGTATCATTCATTCGATGGTAGAGTTTGAGGACATGGCGGTGCTTGCGCAGATGAGCTATCCGACGATGGAATTGCCTATTCAGCTCGCGCTCACGTACCCTAAAAGGTTGCCCTGCAACCTTTCTTCGCTCAATTTTGAAAAGCTGGGCGCAATTCGTTTTTTACCGCTGAATAGAAAAGCTTTTCCCTGCTACGACCTTGCGCTCACGGCGGCGGAAAAAGGCGACAACTATCCTTGTGCGCTCAACGGCGCGGGCGAAGTGGCGGTGCAAGCGTTCTTGCGCGAACAAATTCGCTTTACCGATATTGCGCGCGTAATCGACGATACTTTACAAAAGACCGAGCGCAGAAAAATTTCGGCGTATGAAGACTGCCTTCAAACGGATATCCGCGCCCGTGAAGTTGCTTTACAAGCGGTGCAAAAAATTCAAAAATAAGAGGTTGCTACATTGACGGCTATCCAAAATTTATTATCATTTGCAAATATTATGAAAAGCGTCGGCGGGGTAGTACTCGCCGTCACTATTTTACTTGTGATGATTACCGTGCACGAGTTCGGCCACTATTTAGCGGGCAAACGCTTGGGCTTTAAGATTAACGAGTTCGCCATCGGTTTCGGGCCCGCCATTTTCAAAAAACGCAGCAAAAAAACGGGCGAATTATTTTCCCTGCGCACCATTCCCCTGGGCGGTTATTGCGCGTTCGACGGCGAAGACGAATTTTCCGACGAAACGCAGGAAAATGCAGAAAAAGTAAACGACCCTATCTTTGAAGATTTTGAAAACGATAGGGGCAGGTATGCGACGAATACGCCCATAAGCGATAAAACGGAGGACGAATACCCCGAGCCCAAGGGCGCGCGGTTTAACGATCAACCGCCTTGGAAACGCATTATCGTGCTGATTGCAGGCGCAACGATGAACTATCTTTTGGCGCTTTTATTGCTGATAGGTATGTTCGCATTCATCGGCAGACCGCTCTATCAAGTGACGGTGGAAAAACCAGATACGGAGCAAACGACGAGTATCGTCCAAACGGCAACGGAAAGCGAGCTGGGCTTGCAAACGGGAGATATCATTTTGCAAATCAACGGCAAGGATATGTATCTCGTCACCGACTATATCGACGCGCTCAACGGCGAAGACAAGGGTGCGGAAATCCCCGTTTTGGTGCTGCGCGACGGGCAAGAAGTTTCTTGTATTATGACGCTCGCGCAAGACGCGCACTTTGCAAATACCGCGGACACGCGCACGCTTTTGCAAGCGATGAATATTTACGGCCTGCGAATGACTACGCAAAAGCAGGGCTTTTTCCAAACGCTGGGCGGCGCGTTCGTGTACTCGTTCAAAATCGGGGGAATGGTTTTGCGCTCGCTTGGTGAATTGCTCACGGGCAAAATCGGTTTAGAGAGTATGGGCGGTCCGATTACAACAATTAAGGTGACTTCGGAAGCGGCTTCGGCAAGCGTGTTCTCGTTTTTGAATATCGCCGCGCTCATCGGGGTAAACTTGGCGGTGTTCAACCTGCTTCCCGTGCCTGCGCTGGACGGCTGTAAGGTCATTTTTTGCATCATCGAGTGGATTAGAAAAAAGCCCGTCAACCGCAAGGTGGAAGCAATCATTCACACGGCGGGGATACTATTTTTGTTCGCGTTTGCAATTTTGGTGGATATTTTACAATTTTTATAAAAATTTTACACCTGTCAAGTAAAAATGCTTGACAGGTGTTTATTTTTTGCGTATAATGAGATAGGTAAACGCAAGGAGGGGGCTGTATGATAGACGATCTTAAGTTTTTACAGCTGTGGGACTTGTATTCCCCCCTGCTCACGCCCACACAAAGGGAAATTACCGATTTATATTTTAATTACGATTTATCGCTTGGCGAAATTGCGGAGCAAAAAAACGTATCTCGTCAGAGCGTGTCCGATTGCCTGCAAAAATGCAGAAAACAGCTGGAAAAATACGAAGAAAAGTTAGGTTTCGCGCGCACGATGCAAGAAATGCAAGCGCAAATCGACGCCCTGACGGCGCAAAAGTAAGATAAGGAGCAAAGATGGCTTTATTTGGCGGATTATCCGAACGGTTAAATCATATATTTTCCAAATTGACCAAGCGCGGTAAACTCACCGAGCTGGAAATCCGCACGGCTATGCGCGAAGTGCGCGTGGCGCTTTTAGAAGCGGACGTCAACTTAAAGGTAGCCAAGCAGTTCATTGCGGAAGTATCCGAAAAAGCGGTTGGGCAAGAAATTTTATCGTCGCTCAATCCCGCGCAGCAGGTTATCAAAATTGTAAACGAAGAACTCATCAACCTGATGGGCGCACGCAACGCAAAAATCGAAGTTTCTCCCAAGCTTCCCACCGTAATTATGATGTGCGGTTTGCAGGGCGCAGGGAAAACGACGCTTTGCGGAAAGCTTGCCGTGCAGCTGAAAAAACAAGGCAAAAACCCCTTGCTTGTGGCGGGCGATATTTACCGCCCCGCAGCAATTACGCAGCTCCAAGTCGTAGGCAAAAACGCGCAGGTAGAAGTGTTTGAAAAGGGTACGCAAAATCCTGTAAAAACAGCGAAACAAGCGATCGAATACGCGCGTTCCAAGGGCTACGATACGGTGGTACTGGATACCGCAGGCCGCTTGCAAATCGACGATACGCTGATGCAAGAGCTGGAAAATATCAAAAAAGAAGTGGAAGTGACGGAAACGCTTTTGGTGGTCGATGCAATGACCGGTCAAGAAGCGGTGAACGTAGCGGAAACGTTCAACAGCCGTTTGGAAATTACGGGCGTAGTGCTCACCAAATTAGACGGCGACACGCGCGGCGGCGCTTGCCTTTCGATCAAAGCGGTCACGGGTAAACCGATTAAATTTATCGGCGTAGGCGAAAAATTGACCGATTTAGAGCCGTTTTATCCCGATAGAATGGCGTCAAGAATTTTAGGTATGGGCGACGTGCTGTCACTCATTGAAAAGGCGCAGCAAGCGATCACGGAAGAAGACGCAAAGAAAATGCAGCAAAAAATGCTCGCAAGCACGTTTACGCTGTCCGACTATTTAGACCAGTTCGCGATGATGAAGAAGATGGGCGGCGCGCAAGCGATGCTTTCAATGCTTCCGGGCGCAGGCAAGCTGAAAATGAACGAAGGTGACGTGGACGAAAAGCGTATCGAGCGCACGAAAGCGATTATTTTATCGATGACCAAGCAAGAGCGCGATTATCCAAACATCATCGACAGCAAACGCAAACGCCGTATCGCGGCGGGCTCGGGAACGAGCGTACAAGAAATCAACCAGCTTTTGAAACAGTTCGAGCAAACGAAAATGCTGATGAAACAACTCAAAGGCGGCAAGGGCAAATTCCGTTTACCCTTCTAACAAACGATAAAAACGGTGCGAGCCGTAAAAATAAAAAATATTTTAAGATACTTTGGAGGTATTATTATGGTTAAAATGAGACTTTTGAGAATGGGCGACAAAAAGAACCCTATCTATCGTGTAGTTGTTGTAGATAGCAGAAAAGCTGCTACCGGCGAATATATCGAATGCGTTGGTCATTACAGACCCACCTGCGATCCCATCGAACTCACGATCGACGTAGAAGCAGCGAAAAACTGGCTTTCCAAGGGCGTTCAACCCACCGAAACGGTTAAAAACTTGCTTGTAAAAGTAGGCGCTATGGAAAAGAGTGCAAAACTCAGCCCTGCAAAAACGAAAACCAAGAAAAAAGCAGACTAACGCATAGCGCGTTTTTAAGCGGCTTGGTAATTAGGAGTAGCGATTATGTTAAACTTAATCAAATACATCGTTGGTCAATTTGCCGAAGATAAAGAAAACGTAGAGTATCTTGTCGAAGAAAAAGACCGCGTAATCGAAGTGACGGTGGTGCTTTCCCCTTCGGATATGGGCAAAGTAATCGGCAAGCAAGGCAAAATCGCCAAAGCAATGCGTACCATCGTACGTTCGGCAACGCCTGCTAACAGCAAAAAATACGTGGTGGAAATCCGCGAACGCGGCGGCGACGAAGTGAATAGCGACGACGCGGAATAATTTTGCGGTAGGATAGCAACCAAATAAAAGGTCTTTCCAAGGGAGACCTTTTTTTGGCTTATACACGTGCTTTTGATAAGAACGCTTTACTTGGTCATTGCGAACGAAGCGCAAGCGAAGTGCGGCAATCCCGTATAAAATATTGCCACAATGCAAGGCTTTGCGCTGTTATTTTGAGTGAAGAGAAAAATCTCGCAAAGCGTTGCAATTCACGGCGCAAGCCATTTCACGAAACGCAATGCGTTTCCATTCATCTAAAACGATAGGGGCAGGTATGCGATGAATATAAAATATCTGCTTTTAAGGAGCTTTTATGAAACGTTTGGTCATTGCCGAAGTTTTGAAACCGCAAGGGATCAGGGGCGAGTTAAAAATTAAAACGTTTACCGATTATCCCGAAAACGTAAAAGAATTCAAAACGGTTTACATCGACGATCAGCCGTATAAAATTTTATCCTTCCGCGTCGGCAACGACGGGGCGGCTTACGTTGGACTTCGCGGCATTCCCGATAGAAACGCAGCCGAACTTTTCAGGGGAAAACTGCTCGAAGGCAACCGCGAAGACGGCCCGCAGCTGGAAGAAGGTCAATACTATATCGTAGATATCATCGGCTTGACCTGTGAAACGGAAGAAGGCGAAGTGTTGGGCAAAGTTGTGGATATTAAAAACTTTTCGTCGGATATTTATACGATAGAAAAAGCAGGAAAAAGAATCCTTTTCCCTGCCGTTCGCGGCGTTATTAAACGCGTCGATTTAGAAAATCAAAAGGTCGTCGTCGTTAAATCCATTTACGACGAAATCGCCGTCGATTAATTTTCCGTTTTTATTTTGCCTTTCATCACTTTTACAAGCGTATCCAAAACCCCCGTTTTAACGAGCGCAATCAAAACGAGCAGCGCAATTAAGCAATCGGCGGGGATATAGATACATTGATAGATAAACGAATAGATGAACGCATTCGCGTTTGCCCAAGCGGGGAATTCCACCCACACGGCATTTTCCAAAAAAAAAATCATACCCGAAGCCAAGTGGAAAACAAACCGAGTTAAAAACGCGCATACGCACCCAAGTACAACGGGTAAAACGGCTTTTTCGCGGCGGTTGGTTTTACCAAACAGCCCCATAAAAGCTACGCCGGTGAACGCCAAAAGATAATCCAAAAGGAAGGTCGCAGGGGTCAAAATATACGGGTCTTCGATAAAATTGAGCAACCCATGTATGAGACCAACGAGAAGTCCGTCCGCAAAACCGTACACGTACGCGTATATTAAAATGGGTACGAGCGAAGCAAGCGTGATCGACCCGCCGTACTGCACGGGGCTAACCTTGATAAACGAAAGCGTAAACGACATCGAAACGCAAACGCCGGCAAACGCCAAGCGTTTCGCGTCAAATTTCCGTTTTTGCAAAGCGGCGATCAGTGCGATGACGGCAAGCAAACAAACGATGGCGACGATAGAAATCCATTTCACCAAATTCGTCGTTTGCTCGGACACGTCGAGAAGGGAATAAAGAAACATAAAAACACTCCTTTTCCGTCGCAACCGCTTTCCGTGACACAGCCGCATAAAAAATCCCACGCCAGTTTCGCGTGGGTAAAACAACTCTTTTATGCGCACTATGATAATCACAATGCAAAAAGCATATCAATCTCTCGCTCAGG
>JAZRIK010000065.1:0-6823 GCA_045645245.1 Candidatus Scatosoma sp.
AAAACGATTTCGAGTTTAGCTGTTTTCGCTCGGATAAATACGTACGCGGCACCCATGTACCCGTTGAAACGTGTTTTACTGGCGATATAACGCTGGATGCGCGCCGCCGCGACTTTACGGCAAACGCAGTCTATTACGATATCCACGCGGATAAATTTATCGATCCGTTAGACGGAATTACAGCAATCAACGAAAAACGCTTAACCACCGTCGCGCCCGCGAAAAAAGTCTTTTCCGAAGACGGCTTACGGCTTATGCGGCTCGCCCGCTTTGCCGCCACGCTGGGCTTTACCCCCGATAGCGATTGTTTGCTCGGCGCAACGCACAACGCCGCGCTCATCAAAGACATCTCGCCCGAACGCATTTTTGCAGAGCTGAATGCCATTTTAACGGCAGACGAAAAATACGGGATCAAAGACGGACACTATCAAGGACTGCGACTGCTCGAAAAAACCCGCGTACTCGATTATATTCTCCCCGAGCTAACGCTCGGCCGCGGAATTGCAGGCCGTCCCGACTTCCATAACTACGACGTATTAGACCATTCTTTACGCGCGGTTTATTATGCGCCCAAGCACCTGCGCCTTGCCGCGCTTTTGCACGATATCGGCAAGCCGTTTTGCTATCACCGCGACGGGAATACGCACGCACACGCCGTCGAAGGCGAGCCGATTGCACGCGAAATTTTACGCCGTTTGAAAGCGCCCAGCCGCACGATTGACCGCGTTTGCGATTTGGTCGCTTGGCATATGTACGATTTTAACTGTCAAACGAGCGAAAACAAACTGCGCCGTTTCTTTGTCGAACATTTTGATATTTTAGACGATTTATTGCTCGTAAAGCAAGCCGACTTTTCCGCTTGCAAGGATAATCTTTCCGTCGCCCCCACCCGCAAAAAATGGTTGGAGCTTTTATCCAAAATGCGCCAAGAACACGCACCCCTTTGCTTAAAAGATTTACGTCTAAACGGTAAAGATTTACTTGCTGTCGGCGTTCCGCCCGCGCGCATTTCGCATCTGCTTGGAAAGGCGTTGTTGCACGCGGCAATCCACCCCGCCGACAACCAAAAAAACAAGCTGTTAACCATTATTTTACGCGAAGAAAATATATAAACGGCTATACCAGGTATTTAGTCAACATACTTTTGCTCCCTTTAACCCTGTGTTAAGGGGAATTTTTTTACGGCAATTCCCAGCCCAAGCTTCTCTCCACCGCGCGGTGCCATTTTTTAAGTTTTTCTTCCCGCTCGGCAAGCGGCATTTGCGGCTGGTACCGCGTAGAAATTTTTTGCAACGCTTTTATTTCTTCAATGCCTTTCCAAACGCCGACCGTCAGCCCTGCAAGCGTCGCCACGCCCAAAGCCGTCGTTTCGTGCGTGGCGGGCTTTACCGTTTCCACGCCCAATATATCCGCTTGAAACTGCATCAAAAACGCATCGCGCGACGCCCCGCCATCTACTTTCAGCGTTTTCAGCTTCGCGCCCGTATCCCTTTCCATCGCCGCAACCAAATCCGCCGATTGATACGCAATCGATTCCTGCGCGGCGCGAATAATATGCTCGCGTTTCGTACCGCGCGTTATGCCAAAAATCGAACCGCGCGCATACATATCCCAGTAGGGCGCGCCGATGCCCGTAAACGCAGGCACGATATACACCCCACCCGTATCAGGCACCTTTTGCGCGTAATATTCCGCGTCCCTGCTCTCGGTAAAAAACCGCAATTCATCTCGAAGCCATTGAATCACCGCCCCGCCGATAAACACACTTCCTTCCAACGCATACTGCGGCTGCTCGCCCACGCGCGTCGCTGCAACGGTGGTCAAGAGTCCGTTTTCGCTCCTTGGCAGCGTTTCCCCTGCGTTCATCAGTAAGAAACAGCCCGTTCCGTAGGTATTTTTCGCTTCACCTTTTTCAAAACAGCCCTGTCCGTACAACGCGGCTTGTTGATCGCCGGCAACACCCGCAATGGGAACCCTTTCGCCGCTAATATTCGCATACCCAAATATTTCGCCCGACGCTAAAACCTTGGGCAGCATACTCTTGGGTACGTTGAAAAGTGCCAAAAGCTCGTCGTCCCAGTCCATCGTTTGAATATTAAAAAGCATCGTCCGCGACGCGTTCGTACGGTCGGTAGCGTGTACTTTGCCACCCGTTAATTTCCAAATCAGCCAAGTATCCACCGTCCCGAACAAGAGCTCGCCCCTTTCCGCCTTTTCGCGCGCACCTTCGACGTTTTCCAAAATCCACGCAATCTTACTCGCGGAAAAATACGCGTCGGGAATCAGCCCCGTCTTTGCGCGTATCCATTCCCCCTTGCCGTCAACGACCAGCGCGCTAATTTGCTCGGCAGTCCGCCGACATTGCCAAACGATGGCGTTATAAACGGGCTTTCCCGTGTTTTTATCCCAAACAATGGTCGTTTCGCGTTGGTTGGTAATCCCGATTGCGGCAATCTCCGCCGCATCTACGCCGCTTTTTGCCACCACTTCCATCATCACGCCGTACTGACTCGACCAAATATCCATCGGGTCGTGCTCTACCCAACCTTCTTTGGGATAAATTTGCGGAAACTCGCGCGAGAGTATGGAAACGATCTCCCCGTTCTCGTCCACGAGCGCCACTCTCGACGAAGTCGTGCCTTGATCCAACGCTAATATGTATTTCATCTTTCCCCTTCCCTGTTTACGATGGGTCTATGTAAGCCATTCGTAATATTTTACAGCTTTTCTACGGTAATTCCGTCTTCAATCGACGTTTCGTAAAAGCTTGCCTTGTAGCCGATTTCGCGCTCGTATGCTTCGCCCACTTGACGAATAAACGCGTCCGCTTTCACCTTTTCCACGATAGAAATGGTACAACCGCCAAACCCGCCGCCAATCATTCGCGAGCCCAAGCACCCGTCCTGCGCTCTTGCCAACGCGGACAGAGTATCCAATTCCTTCCCCGTCACTTCGTACAAATCTCGAAGTGAATAATGGCTTTCATTGAGTAGCCGCCCAAGCTTATGCAAATCCCCCGCTTTCAAAGCGGCAACCGCGTCTTTTACGCGCGCGCATTCGTAAACCACGTGCTGCGCTCTCTTGCGCACTACGCTATCCAAAAGATGTGCCGCTTCGTCAAAGTCCGCAATGGTAAGCTGTGCTAAACATTCGACCTTTTTCACCCTTTGCACCGTTTTGAGTGCGCTTTCCACTTCCGCGCGCCGTTCGTTATACTTGCTTTCCACGAGCGAATGCGGTTTATTGCAGTTTGCAACCACCAAGCAGTATTCTTTCAAATCCAGCGGCACGTATTCGTAGGCAAGCGTGGAGCAATCAAGTAAAACCGCGTGGTCTTTTTTCCCCATCGCCGACGCGAACTGGTCCATAATCCCGCAATTCACGCCCGCATACTTGTTTTCCGCCTTTTGCGCAAGCAAAGCCACTTCCACCTTGTCATACGCTACGCCCGCGTATTCGTAAAGCGCCACCGCCGTCGCCACTTCAATCGCCGCCGACGAAGAAAGTCCGCTTCCGAACGGCACTGTGCAATCGTAATACAAATCGCACCCAACAAGCTTTACCCCCTTTTCCTGCATAAAATACGCCACGCCCGCTTGATAGTTGCCTATCTTCAAATCGCGATAATCGTTCAAGCAATCGAGTTTGAGTTCCACAATCCCGTCAATCCCACGAAACGCCAAACGAATCACGTCCGCATTCGTCTTTTTTCCGTAAATATTACACCGCAAATTGAGTGCGGCAGGAAACACCTGCCCCCCGCAATAATCCACGTGCTCGCCGATAACGTTGATCCGTCCCGCGGCGGTAAACAAATCTTCCGCTTGCGTTAAAAAGACCTTTTCAAACGCTTTTTTTCCTTCTTCTTTTTTCATATTCTCATTCCTTTCACTTCTCTTGAGTACCTTTGGTACTCACTTTGCCTTTCATTATACAACACAACGCATCTTTTGTCAATACTTCCGCTTAAATTTCCCAGCGGCTATACCATTCTTTTTTTTGAATGCTTTTAGCTATTTTTTTAGTTCATCGCATACCTGCCCCTATCCAATGCAGCTTTTTCGTCCGTTTTATATACCTAAAAACCACAAGAAAAAACCGCCTCGCGATTAAACGCGATGCGGTTTATTCTTGTAGAGCTTTTCCTTAAAGCGCTTGCACGTTAATTGCACGCAGCTTTTCGGGATTTTTGGGATCCACTTCCGTCTCAAACGTCACCTTTTGACCTTCTTTGAGGCGTCTGTACCCTTCAGCGATAATAGCGGAGAAATGTACGAAAACGTCGTCGCCGCCCTCATCATTGGCGATGAAACCATACCCCTTTTCCGCATTGAACCACTTAACCGTCCCCTGCATCATCTGTTTCCTCCTTAAAGTTTTGCCACCGACAAAACCATTGCTCGCAACCGGGCCAAACCAACACAACCGAGCGCGACGAACCCGCGCAGTTTTTATCTGTTCATCATTATTATAACACATTTTTCTCACGCTTGCAATACTTTTTACACACAAAAAAATGAAAATTCGGCGTTTTTTTACGATTTTTCCCTGTTTTTAAGGCATTTTGGCTGTTTTTCGCGTTTCCTGCTTTTTTTTCGAGCAATCCATTGACTTTCCATTGCCATTTATGGTATAATTTCATCGTTGGCGCGTATTTTAGTATGTACCAATCCACAAAAAACAACACGGAGTAAACGATGGAACTTATCGAAATTTTGAAAGTAATCTTGCTCGGAATCGTCGAAGGCATTACCGAATGGCTGCCCGTTTCCAGCACAGGGCATATGCTGCTTGTTGACGCGTGGTTTTCGCTAAAGGCAAGCGAAGAGTTTAAGGATATGTTTTTCGTCGTCATTCAGCTTGGCGCAATTTTAGCGGTAGTCGTGCTGTTTTTTAGCAAACTTTTCCCTTGGCGCAAGCAAAAAGCCGAAACGGGAAAAGATACGATTGTCACCGATAAAAATATCTTAAATCTTTGGGGCAAGGTGCTTGTCGCGTGCATTCCTGCGGGCGTAATCGGTATTTTGTTCGATGATTTGTTAGAGCAATATTTACAAACGCCACTCGTTATTTCCATCACGTTGATTGTTTATGGCGTTGCGTTTATTTTGGTGGAAAACAAAAATAAAACCCAGCAATTACCCATACAAACCACACAAGAAATCACTTATAAGCACGCGCTCATTATCGGCGCGTTTCAAGTGCTTTCCTTGATCCCCGGCACGTCTCGTTCGGGCGCAACCATTATCGGCGCGCTGCTCGTGGGCATCGCTCGCCCCGCCGGTGCAGAATTCACTTTCTTTTTGGCTATCCCCGTTATGGCAGGCGCAAGCGCGATTAAGCTTTTGAAATTCTTTATGGAAAGCGGCACAATGTCGGGCGCAGAAGTTGGCTATCTTCTCATCGGCGCAATCGTAGCGTTCGCCGTATCCTTGCTTGCGATTAAGTTCTTGATGAATTTTGTAAAAAATCACGATTTTAAGGTGTTCGGCTGGTATCGTATCGCACTTGGCGCAATCGTTATTGCGACACTCGTTCTTCCCCCGTTTTTCGCTTAAACGATAGGGGCAGGTATGCGATGAAATATAAAATACGAAAGAAAAATACAACCGCGAGGTGCTGTATATTATGGTAAATATAGAAGAGATTGATAAAAATTTTAAGGCAACCCCCTTAACGCAAACGGACGTTGCTTGGCATAACGTTTGCGAAGCACCGTTTTCACTGCACGGCGTCTATTACCAACCCGCGCAAGAAGAAAATGCGTTCGGTTGCTTTATGCGTTTCCCTGCGGAATTCGGCGCAACCATCAGCCCGCATATTCAGTGGTATTCTTCCATTTCAGCAGGCGGACGCGTTCGGTTTATGACCAACTCCCCGTACATAGCAATCAAAGCGGTTGTCGTCGCACAAAACCCGCATAGAAACTCATCTTTCTTTGCCACGCACGGCTTTGGGGTGTATGCAAACAATATGTATCGCGGCACCATCGCACCTGCCAACGTTTTACCCAACGACGCTGTGGACGGACTGCTTATGTTCACGGGCGTTTGCGCTTTACCTACGCAGTGTTTAGAAGAAATTTGTTTAACGCTGCCTACGTATAGCAACGTAAAAGTATTGTACGTAGGGGTAAAGGAAGGCTGTTCGCTGCAAACGGCAATGCCCTATCAAAATCAAAAACCCGTCGTCTTTTACGGCAGTTCCATCACGCAAGGCGGCTGCACGTCCCATTCCGGCAACGATTATATCAGTATGCTCGCCCGTTGGTTGAATACCGATTATATCAACCTTGGCTTCTCTGGGAATGCGAAAGGCGAACCGGGAATGGCAGAATACATTGCCGGCTTAGACGCGTCGGTTTTGGTAATGGACTACGATTATAACGCTCCCAACGCCGAGCATTTACAGGCGACCCACTTACCTTTTTATGAAATTGTACGCACGGCGAAGCCCAAGCTTCCCATCATCTTCGTTTCCGCTGCCAATACCGAATATTTGAAAGACAGCGACAAACGCCGCGAAATCATTTTACAAACGTACAAAATAGCGAAAAAACGCGGTGACAAAAACGTGTGGTTTGTCGATGGCGCAAAGATATACGGCAAGGACGAATTAGACGGCCGTTATGCTTGTACCATCGATGGCGTTCATCCCAACGATTTGGGTATGTACCGTATCGCAAAGGCAATCTATCCCGCGCTTAAAAAAGCAATCAAAAAGAGCAAGTAAGCGTTTCATCGCATACCTGCCCTACGCATTTTTATAAAATTACGGCTCGCAACGAAAAATTGCGAGCCGTTTTTTATTATTCTTCCGTGCT
>JAZRIK010000066.1:0-4026 GCA_045645245.1 Candidatus Scatosoma sp.
ATTCGACGTACAAGCAAAGCGCTTACACGAATATAAACGCCAGCTTTTGAACGTTTTGCATATCATTCACGATTATTTGATCTTGAAGGAAAATCCCGACGCGCCTATTCAACCGAAAACGTATATTTTTGCGGCAAAGGCAGCGGCAGGGTATTATATGGCGAAAAAGATCATTAAGCTTATTTGCTACCTTGCGGAAGATATTCGTAAACACCCGAAAATCGCGGAAAAGCTTAACGTGGTGTATATGGAAGATTATAACGTCACGATGTCCGAATCGTTGATGCCTGCATCGGAAATTTCCGAACAAATTTCTCTTGCCGGTAAGGAAGCGAGCGGTACGGGTAATATGAAGTTTATGATTAACGGCGCATTGACCATCGGTACGTTGGACGGTGCAAACGTTGAGATGTCCGAACACGTTGGAAAGGATAATATCTATATCTTTGGCTTGAATGCAGAAGAAGTATCGGAAATTTGGCGCAACGGCTACTCGTCAAGCGTATATTATAACAATGACCCGATGCTGCGCAAAATCGTCGAAGCGTTAATCGTTGGCTTTAACGGCGAATCGTTTGCCGATATTGCAAATTATCTTTTAACGGGTACGCCGATCGCCGATCCGTATATGTGTATGGCGGATTTTCAATCGTACGTCTCGACGCAGCAAGAGCTTTCCAAGCTTTATGCAACGGATAAACGTTTATGGAACCAAAAAGCACTTCGCAATATCGCGGCAGCAGGGTATTTCGCGGCAGATCGCAGTATCGCAGAATATGCCGATAATATCTGGAATTTGAAACCTTTACACGAATAATTAACACTTCCCTTACCTGCAAACAACGGCAGGTAAGGGAAATCTTAAAAGCACTATGTTCAATCAAATCTATTTCAATCCATTAGATTGCGCTTGTAAAAATATTACGGGCGCAATTTCACAAAACGAAACACTGCAACTCAATCTCTTTTACCTTAAAAAAGAGAGCAATTTATCGTTAACTTCGACCGTTTGCGAAGCAGATTGTACGAGACCTACGCAATCTGCGCGCTTGCACTTGAATAAAGATGGGGAAGTTGCCGACGTTTTCCCTATGACGATTACTCCGTTTGGTTGGAGTATTTCCCTGCAAATTGAAAAAATCGGCTTATATTTTTATACCTTCGATATCGAAGACGTTGGCTTTGTTTCCTGCGGCGATTTGCAAAGGGGAGTAATCACTTCGCACCCCAACGGCTTTATGTTAACCGTTTACGATAAAAAATACACAACGCCCGACTGGTTCAAAGGTGGCGTTATGTATCAAATTTTCCCCGATCGGTTTTGCAAGGAAGGAACTATGCCAGACATAAATGGTCGCATTGCGCGCGAAGACTGGGGCGGCATTCCGTCTTATAAACCCAACGAACAAGGGAAAGTATTAAACAACGACTTTTTCGGCGGAAATTTCAAGGGAATTCAAAGCAAATTGCCGTATTTGAAAGCGCTGGGCGTAAGCGTCATTTATTTCAATCCGATTTTTGAAGCGGCATCTAACCATCGCTACGATACCGCAAATTATATGAAAATTGACCCGTATTTAGGTGATGAAAGCGATTTTGCTTCGCTTATCAAAGCCGCGAAATCAATGGGAATTCGTATTATTTTAGACGGCGTTTTCAATCATACAGGCGACAATAGCATTTATTTTAATAAATATGGAAAATATCCGTCTTTAGGTGCGTTTCAATCGAAAAAGTCGCCATATTACCGCTGGTATCAATTCGAGCAGTTTCCAAATAAATATTCCAGTTGGTGGGGAATTGATATTTTGCCACAGGTCAACGAACGCTCAAGAAAGTATCAAAACTTCATATTCGGCGATGATGGAGTGCTCAAAAAATGGTTAAATCTTGGGGTTTCGGGTTATCGCTTGGACGTTGCGGACGAATTACCCGACTTTTTCTTGAAAAAATTGCGTAAAAGCGTGAAAGAAAGCAATGCAGACGCAATCATTATCGGCGAAGTTTGGGAAGACGCGTCTTGTAAAGTCTCTTATTCCGAGCGAAAAGCTTACTTACAGGGACACGAACTCGATAGCGTAATGAATTATCCGTTGAAGAATGCAATCATTCACTATATTGAAACGGAAAATGCGCAAAGCTTATTGCAAACGGTTGCAATGCTCATTGATCATTATCCAAAGCAAACCTTAGATGCGCTGATGAATATCCTTGGAACGCACGATACAGCGCGAATTTTAACAGTTTTAGGCGGTAAACATTGCTATAGTAAAGACGAAATGGCAAGCAACGCTTCGCTTTTGAACGATTTTGAAAAACAAAGGGCGATTGAGAAGTTAAAAATGGCAAGTGTTTTGCAATATACCTTGCCCGGTATTCCTTGTATATATTACGGCGACGAAAATGCCATGGAAGGTCACGGCGATCCATTTTGCAGAAAATGCTTTAACTGGAATAACTTAAACCAACCGCTGATTGATTTTTACGCTAAATTAGGTAATATTCGCAATCAATACGCATCAGTATTCAAGGACGGCATTTTAACGGTTTTAGAAGCGAAAAACGGGCTTATATATTATAAACGCGTAGGAAACGATCAGCAAACGATTTATGTATTTACCAATAACAGCTCGCGCACATATCAGTTGAATTGCTTAGGAAAATTCCAAAATTTAATCAACGGTCAAATATATCAAGACGTCATAAACGTACAGCCGTACGAATACGGAATTTTTATGAAAGTTGCTGAAATTGACGAAGAACAAGCTTAAAAACCCCTATTTTTGTTAAAATATGCGGTTATTTATTCGTAAAACCTGCATTTTACGAATAGTTTGAACTATTCCCTACCGACAACGCTCGTGTGGGGATTTTTCATTTTTTCAACTATATGAGCGCCGTTAAGGTGCTTTTTGCCACTATCTTTTAATGAATGTGTCGTCTTTTATCTTTTCGGAGCGTTAGGCGTATATTCATTTAAGCAAGATTTCGTTAACTTTTCGGAAAATATCTTAAATTATTTGCTTTTTTGTATAAAGTATGCTACAATAAAATTATGAAAAACGAAAATTACTATATCAAACGTAATATTGAAGATTTAGATAAGATTATGCTCCTTCTTGAAGAGCTTCCCCCCTTCTGCGAAGACTATTTTTTGGGTATTGAACCGCGCACAAGCTCGCAAACGCGCTTGAAATACGCCTATGACTTGCGAATTTTCTTCGATTTTTTATGCAGTAGAAAATTTCGCAACTATGATATTCGCGATTTGACGCTTGAACATTTAGAATCGGTATCCCATCACGATATCGAGCTATTTTTAAGCTACTTATCCCACTATCGTTTTCACAACAAGCGATTATCTTGCGACGAACGCGCAAAAGCAAGAAAGCTCTCCACTGTCCGCGCGATGTTTAAGTACTTTTTTAATAAAGGATTAATCGAAAAAAACAATGCGGCAAAAGTATCGACGCCTAAATTGCACGACAAAGAAATTATTCGTTTGGACGCAAACGAAGTATCCGATTTAATTCATACGGCTGAAACAGGTTCGGGGCTTTCTAAACACGCAGTTGGTTATCACAATAAAACGAAAATTCGCGATACTGCTATTTTAACCTTATTTTTGGGCACGGGAATCCGTATTAGCGAGCTCGTCGGCTTGGATAACAACAGCTTTAATTTTAACGATAACTCGTTTTTAGTCACTAGAAAAGGCGGAAACCAAGCAATTTTATATTTCTCGGACGAAGTTAAGTACGCTTTACAAGAGTATATCGCCGAAAAGTCGAACAATCCAAAAATTCCAGAAACGGAAACGGCGTTCTTTCTTTCCTTGCAAAATAAACGTATCAACGTACGTTCGGTGGAAATTTTAGTGAAGAAATACAGCAAAATCGTATCTCCGCTCAAAAAAATTACTCCGCACAAATTGCGGAGTACTTACGGCACGCGTTTATATAACGCAACGGGCGATATTTATATCGTTGCGGACGTGCTGGGGCATCGCGACGTTAATACCACGAA
>JAZRIK010000067.1:0-11251 GCA_045645245.1 Candidatus Scatosoma sp.
ACCGCGCAAAGCGCAAGCTTTAATAATTTCCACGGCGAAATCGTGGGCGCGGCGAACGTTTACGGCAAATATTATTTGGCAACGAATGCAAACTATTTCTATTCAATCGAGCAAAACGATTTGGGCGAATGGACTGTGCAGCAATGCAAAAAATCTTCCACGCGCTACCCCAAACAGCTCACGGCGGACGCGTACGGTATGCTGTACGTGCATTCTGGAAACGACGTGTACGCTTTCAGCGAAGAAACGCTGATGCAAGCGAGCGAAGTGGGCGAAGAAGTACTCTCTTCCCTGCCTGCGGATATTACGCAAATCGCGGTGGATTATCATCAAACGCTGTACGCACTTTCGCAAAACGCGATTTATCGGTTTACAAACGGCACTTCAAGCGCAACAACCTTTGAAACGCCGCTCGTTTACTACGCAAACGGCGGTACGCCTACCGTCAACGCCTTTGCATTCGGTATCGAAGAAAATCAAACGTACGTGCTGTGCGACAACAGCTATTTACTCGTCACCGCGCGGTTAAATTTACCCACCGTGAAAACCATTCCCGTAGATAACGCGGACGAACAGGTATTTGCAAACGCGGACGGAGAATTTGCCGTCGTGCAAACGAATACGAACGCTTTACTCGTTGAATTTGACATTACGCTTTTGCAAAATGCAGAAGTATTCCCCTACGTGGGCTACGAACGTAGCGCAGAGCAAAAAACCGCGCTCAAAATCGGACAGGCAGGCGAATACACGCTGCTGGCGTATTTTGACCAAGCGCAAAATAAATACCGCACCTACTTGGCAAAAACGGAAAATTGCACCGATTTACCCGCGGACGAGTATCGTATCGAATACGAAGAAAATAACCGCAAAATCGGCTATATCACAAACGCGATTCCGCTGTATAAATTCCCGTATTTGACCGACCTTTTGGTAAGCTTCGATTTGCCGCGCGGCGGACAAGTGACGGTTTTGGGCGAAATTAGCGAATTAGACCACGCGTATTATCACGTTTCGTTTACGGACGAAAACGGCGTAGAGCATTTCGGCTACGTGCCGCAGGCGTACGTCAACGATTTCAGCGGCGTGCCCCCGCAAAGCGAGCTGCACCAAGCGGGCGCAACGCAAAGCGATACCGACGCCGTTTGGCGGCTTGCGTATCTTTTACTTGGATTTGGCGCAATTTGCGTATTGATCGACTTTTTAATACTTCGCAAAAAAGGAGGGAACGATTGATGAGTGATTATCACGATGCGTGCAGCGTAGTTCCGCTACGCCGTAAAATCGGCGTTTGCCCTTCTTTTTCAAGGGATATGCGCCCCTTTTAACCGCCAAGCGGATACTACGCCTTTTTTAAGAGAACAATCGAAAAAGGTGGTAGGATATGAAAGAAAAGATTTTTGAATTTTTAGTTGAACAAGACTATGAAAACGCCGCTGCCCTTGCAAGCAAATGCACTTGCGAGCAATTAGCGGCGATTTTGCGTGAAATGCAAAAGCAGGATATTCCTGCGTTTTGCCGCGCACTCCCGTCCGATACGCTTGCGGAAGCGCTGGTGCTGCTCGACAGCGATTTGCAAGAAGACGTTATCAACGGCTTGCGCGAAGACGAACTGAATAAAGTGCTCGATGAAATGTCGGTGGACGAAACCATCGAAATCATCGAAGATATGCCCCAAGAAATCGTTAGAAGAATTGCGGAAAGCGAAGAAATCGTACAGCTTTTGACCGACCGCAAATTTTCCGTATTAAAGCCGCTCGTCGCGTCGATGAACGCAACCGACCTTGCGAAGGTATTTGAAGAAATTCCTATCGAAAACGATTTGGCGGTTTTGTTCCGCATTCTTCCCAAAGACCTTGCCGCGGAAACGTTCGTGGAAATGGACGCCGACTTAAAGGAAAAGCTCATCTATAAGCTCAACGATAAAGAACTGCGCGCGGTTATGGACGAGTTATTCTTGGACGATACCGTCGATTTAATCGAAGAAATGCCAGCAAGCGTAGTAAAGCGCGTTTTGGCGCAAAGCGATAGAGAAACGCGGGCGTATATCAACGAAATTTTGAAATATCCCAAGGACAGCGTAGGCAGCATTATGACCATCGAGTTTGTCGCGCTGAAAAAGGATATGACGGTAGAAGAAGCGTTTGAGCGCATTCGCAAAACCGCAATCGATAAGGAAACCATCTACACCTGCTACGTAGTGAACGCCACCAACCAGCTTATCGGTTTGGTGACGGCGAAAGATTTGATGCTCGCAGATAAAACGGCGAAAATCGAAACGGTTATGAACGAAAACGTTATTTATGCCTACACGCAGGACGACAAGGAAGAAGCGGCGCAAAAAATTTCCGATTACGGGTTTTTAGCACTCCCCGTCGTGGATAGAGAAATGCGGCTTGTGGGCATCGTCACCGTTGACGACGCAATGACCGTCTTGGAAGAAGAAAATACCGAAGACATCGCAAAAATGGCGGCTGTCGTCCCCACCGATAAACCGTATCTGAAAACGAGTGTTTGGCGCACGAGCTTAAACCGCCTGCCTTGGTTGTTGGTACTGCTCATTTCTTCCACGCTATCGGGCATCGTCATCTCGGCAAACGGCAAGGTTTTTAACAGCGTGACGTACGGTATCGTTTTAACCGCTTGTACGCCGATGCTGATGGGTACGGGCGGTAATGCCGGCTCGCAGGCGTCCGCAATGATTATCCGCGGACTTGCGCTGGGCGAAGTGAAGTTTTCCGATTTTTGGAAGGTCATTTGGCGGGAAATCCGCGTATCGATACTGCTTGGCGGAATTTTATCCGTCGCAAGCTTTGCAAAAGTAATGTTTATCGACGGACTGTACGCAAGCCCGAACGGTTGGCTGGTCGCACTCGTAGTAGCGATTGCTATGTTCGCGACCGTTATCGTTGCCAAGCTCATCGGCGCGGCGCTGCCCCTGCTGGCGAAAAAATGCAAATTAGACCCTGCGGTGGTCGCGTCCCCTTTCATCACAACCGTCGTGGACGTCGTTTCCCTGTCGCTGTGCTGTTTATTCGCAGGGCTTTTGCTGGGAATCGTTTAACCGCTTAAAAACGCAAAAAAACACCTTGTAAAAGGTGTTTTTTTATTTTATTATTCCGTTTTTAATTAATCAAATAAGCCGCTCGTCAAATACCTGCCCCCACCGTCGGGGAATATCACGACAATATTTTTGCCTGCGTTTTCTTTTCTTAACGCAAGCTGCACCGCCGCGCAAAGCGCCGCGCCCGACGAGATGCCTACGTACGCATTTTCCTTTTCCATCGCGCGTTTTGCCCATTCAAACGCGTCGCTATCCGATACGCAAACAATTTCGTCAATTACCGTTCTATCCAAAATGCTCGGTACAAAATTTGCGCCGATTCCCTGTATGCCGTGCGCCCCTGCATACCCCTTTGACAAGAGCGGCGAGCTTTGCGGCTCCACCGCGACCACGCGCAAAGCGGGGTTGCATTCTTTTAAGTATTTGCCTACGCCTGTTATCGTACCGCCCGTGCCCACGCCGCACACCAAAATATCGATATTGGGGCATTGCCGCGCAATTTCCCTGCCCGTCGTCAAGTAATGCGCGTTTACGTTCGCCTGGTTATCAAACTGCCCGATATACACGCTGTTCGGCGTACGCTCGACCAGCGTTTTCGCGTATTCGACTGCGCCCTGCATTCCTTTTTTTCCGTCCGTGCGTATCACTTCCGCGCCGTACAAGGCAAGTAAAATTTGCCGTTCCTTGCTCATCGTATCGGGCATAACGATAACGGATTTATAACCGCGGGCTTTGGCTACCAGCGCAAGCCCTATCCCCGTGTTTCCGCTCGTCGCTTCGACCACGGTACCGCCCTTTTGCAATTTTCCCGCTTTTTCCGCGTCGTTAATCATCGCAACCGCCGCCCGATCCTTTATCGATCCGCCGGCGTTTTTCCACTCGGCTTTGGCGTAAATATTCGCCTGCAAACGGTATGTATTTTCAATATTTTTGAGCGTAAGCAAGGGCGTATTTCCGATTTGCTTTTCCGCTTGTGAAAAATTCGGGATTTCGCACAAGAATAATAATTCCGCCGCGCTATGTACCAGCGTTTTCGCGCCGTTTTCTCTTAAAAAGCGTTCGTCCTTAAACCCCCACGTGACGGACGCGCAGGCAACGCCTGCGTTTTGCGCCGTTTGAATATCCACTTCGCTATCCCCAACGTACAGGGTTGTTTGTTTCTCCGCGCCCAGCTTTTCCATCACGGCAAGCAGCATATCGGGCGCGGGCTTTTTGCATATTCCTGCGCTTTCGTTTTCTCCCATACTTTCCTGCAATAAGCCGTTAAAATATTGCTCGGCGAGCAGCTTGGTGGCAAAATCCGCTTTGTTGGATACCACCGCCGTTTTTATTCCTTGTAATTGGAGTGCTTTAAGCAGCGGCAAAATACCGTCGTAAGGGCGTGTATTATCCGCGCAATGCTGGGCGTAATATTGCTTGAACGCTTGCAAAATATCCAAAAAGAGCGGATGGTTTTTCACGCCTACCGCCCTTTGCATTAGCTTGACAATTCCGTTCCCGATAAACGATTTTACTTCTTCTTTCGTGCGCGACGGTAAACCGTAAGAAAGCAGCGCGTGGTTGACCGCACCCGTCAAATCGTCGAGTGTATCCAGCAGCGTTCCGTCTAAATCGAAGATAATCGTTTGATACATGGTAGCCCCGTTTTGTGTTTTTTATTATAAAACCGACTTGATTGCGGCAATCGCTTCCGTGCGGTTTTGGCTGTCCGTTTTAACGTAAATGGACGAAACGTAGTTGCGCGTCGTACCTTCGGAAAGCTTGAGTGCGGACGAAATTTGGCGGTTGGTAAACCCTTCGTACATCATCAACGCAATTTCGATTTCTCTATCCGACAGCGGAAAAGCGCGCGAAAGCTTAATTTCTCTGTCCGTCGTCACGTTTTTTGCCGCACTTGCGATGCGTTGCGCGATTTTCGCAGGCAAAATCGTATCCCCTGCGTACGCGTTTTTTATGGCGTTAATCAGCGCGCTTGCGCCCGTATCTTTGAGTAAATACCCGCTCGCACCGTGGTTGATTGCATTCAAAATATAATCGCTGTCGTCAAACGTGGTTAAAATGAGTATTTTCACGTCGGGATAGTCGGCTTTGATGTGCTTGGTCGCTACCACGCCGCTCATATTCGGCATACGAATATCCATCAGCACGACGTCGGGGCGCAGCTGCGCGGTTTTGCGCAAAGCGTCTTCGCCGTCCGTGGCAAGCCCTATCACTTGAATTTCATCATCGGTAGAAAGTACGTTTTGAATTTCTAACGCAAGCTCTACTTGGTCGTCCGTAATCAGCACGCGAATATTGCGTTTTGCCATAGTTTTTCTCCTTATTTAACCGTTTTCTTTATTGTAATTTGGTATCGATGGGCAAAGTGATTTCCAGCTCGAATCCTTCGTCTTTTTCCGAGTGGAACGCCACTATTCCGCCTAATGATTTTGCCCGTTCTTGCATTCCTGAAAGCCCAAAGCCGACTTGCAAATCGTTCAACGCCACGCCCTTGCCGTTATCCGACAGCAGGAAACGAATACCGTTGTTTTCTTGCTTCAATTCCACCCAAAACGCCGTTGCGCCGCCGTGGCGAAGTCCGTTAGAGATGCCTTCTTTGAGCGTGTTGCAAAGGAAGCGGTGCTTTGCCGAAGAAACCTGCATTTCATCGATGTCGCTGCGAATGGTGATGCCCGTGCCGTCCGTCGAATCGTGAATGATTTGTTCGAGCGCCGCTTTGAGCGTTTTCGTTTGTTTTCTGTCCGAAAGCACGTGTACGCTTTCGCGCAATTCTTCGAGCGCGTGCTTGGCTTGTAAATTTGCCGCGATGATTTTGCTTTTCGCCTGTTTGGGGTCGCGGTCAATCAGCCATTTCGCCGATTCCGTTTGCATAATTACCGTCGTGAGCGAATGCCCCGCCGTATCGTGAATGTCTTTTGCAATGCGCTGGCGTTCTTCCATCGCCGTCATTTCCGCTACCACTTCGTACGCTTTTTCTAACTTTTCCTTACTCTCCGTCAACTCGTCCAGTGCGTTGCCCAGTCGCACAAACTGGTTGTAAAACGCAAGTGCGATTTGCACGATGACAAAATGCACGAGCAATACGAATACCGAGCTTGCCGTGCGGGTGAGAAGCGTTAAAACTGCCTGCGAATGGGTAAGCAGCGTATAATTTTGCAATAAATACGCGCCGATATACAGTCCTTCCGCAAACACGAATAAAAGCAGCGCAAACCCTTTCTTTTCCAAGCCGATATAATACTCGGTTAAAATGAGCATATACACGAACATTGCCGCCGTACCGTTGGTGATAAGCGCAAACGAACACGCCGTTAACGCTTCTAAAATGTATAAGCCAAAGCGCAAACTGCTTTTGCGGCGCAGGGCGATTAGCTTGATGAGCTGGGTAAACAGCAGCACGGACGCAAGCACAATTAAGGGAATAAGCGAACGCCAACCCCTATCGTATTTATCCAAATCGTCCACGTGTTGCATAATCATCAGCCCGATAACTACGCAAAGAATGACGAAAATCAAGGTTCGGCAGAAAAAGGTGAATCTTGCACGGTTGCGCAAATCGTACCTATCAAAAACGCGCGAAAAGTAAAACGTACCCCTTTGCCGTTTTTCTTGCTTTGATTTATCCTTGATTTTTTTTGGCTGACGCGCTTTTTTCATCGTGTTGCTCCTTGCACTTTTTATCCGTTAAAAAAGTGCGTTTTTCGAGTCTATATTTTCCAGCTTTCCGCTGTCGTAATAATCGTAAATTTTACCGTTTGCGTAAATCAAATGATTACACAAAAGAACGTTATGGAAACGGCATAAATGCGCGAGCTGCTCGGTAGCCGTATCATCGGCCGTGGAAGGGTTTTCTCGACCAAACGGGTGGTTGTGGACAAGCACGATTCCCGATGGGGATACGTCCACGATTAATTTAGTCAACTCTTCGATATCCAGCAATACCCGACCGTCTTCCTGCGAAGTGTATCGGCAACGGCGAAAAATGCTGCCGTGTCCATCCAAACAATACACGTCCAGCACTTCCAAACGTACCTTATCGTACGCCTTTTGCACGTATTTCAAAAAGTCCGCACGCTCGTACGTTTGCGGGAATTGCTCTTCGTGCGCAACGGTTAAACGGTATTCTTCGCAAAATTTGGATAGGCACGCAAGCAACGCCACCGTACTTTTGCCGATACCCTTTACGCGTTTTATCTCGTCGGGCGTAGCGGAAAGTAAGCGGGGAATGCTGCCAAATTCGGCGAGCAAGCGATGCGCCAAGTCGTTGGTGTTGCGGCGGGGAATGGCATAGCACAAGAGCATTTCTAAATATTCGTGCTCACAGCAAGCGCCTTGGATCACTTTATCCATCAATCTTTGTCTGTGTCCGTCGTGCGTGTGGTCTGTCATTTTTTCTCGTCCTTTCGTATCGTTCTTGCTATATTGTAGCATACTTTCTTTGAAATGTCAAAGGGAGAGAAAAAAAATATATTTTTTTTATGCTTTTAGCGTAATTTTCTTTACCTGAAAGTAAAAAAAGTGTATAATGATAGTATATGCAACAAGGAAGTGACGCTAATGAAACACGTTATGGATACCTATTTTGACGAAATCGTGCAAGCGAGCGTGGATTTGATTCGTTTCGACTCTTCGCGCAAGGACGCGGAAGGCGAATATCCGTTCGGTAAAGAAAACGCCGATTGCTTGGCTTATTTTTTGAATCTCGCGCAAAGCTTTGGCTTTGAAACGCATAACTACGATAATTATATCGGCGAAGTTGTGTTCGGCACGGGCGAAGATTTTGCTATTTTGGCGCATTTGGACGTCGTGCCTGCGGGCAACGGCTGGAAATATCCCCCATTCGGCGGCGTAATCAACGACGATATTTCCGACGGCGGTGTGGCGGGCAAAAAAATTTGGGGACGCGGCGCACTCGACGACAAAACCCCTGCCGTGGTTTGTTTGTACGCGTTAAAAGCACTCAAAGATCAGGGCTTTAACCCCAAGCGCACGATTAAGCTGATTGTCGGCTGCAACGAAGAAAGCGGTTGGGAATGTATCGCGCATTATAACAAGGTTGCGAAAATGCCGGACGAAGGGTTTACGCCCGATTGCAATTTCCCCGTTATCTATGCCGAGAAGGGAATTTTGCATTTTACCGCTCGTTTTACTATAAACGACGCACCCATGTCTGCGTTGAATGCGGGAAAAGCGGCAAATATGGTATGCGATCAAGCCACCGCAATTTTGACCAGAGTTGCCGAACACGCGTTGGTTGGATACGAAAACCCCATCGACGGAACCACCCTTTCGTATGACAATACGCCCGCGGTTTTGCGCGCGCAAGGCAAGTCGGCGCACGGCTCGACCCCGCACCTTGGCGCGAATGCACTCGAAGCCGTAATGGCGTTTTTGGCGAGCGTGAACGACGATTGTAAATTTGCTTACGACGTTTTATTTGCGGACGTTTTGGGGTTGAAAGAGCTTTGCGATGAAACGGGGTATTTGACGATGTCGCCCAACGTAGCTTCGTTTAAGGACGGCGTTTTGGCGATTACGACCGATATTCGTTTCCCTGCTACTTTCGCAAAAGAAACGGTTTTAGAACAGCTGGAAAAGGCGGGCGTTGAATACGTTGTCGAACACGCGCAAGCGCCCCTTTATAACGACCCCGAAGGGCAACTCATTTCCACCCTTGCAAAGGTGTATAACGACGCAACAGGTAAGGACACAAAGCCCATTGCCATCGGCGGCGGGACGTACGCAAGAGCGCTCAAATGCGGCTGCGGCTTTGGCCCGGAAGAAGACGGCGACGAGATGACCATTCATCAACCCAACGAATACGTGACGTTTGATAAAATTCGGTTTATGAGCAAAATTTATTATGACGCGATTAAACAACTCACCAAGCCCAAAACCATCCGTATCGGTTGGGTAAAAGTGAAAAAAAAGTAAATAACAAAATTTGCAGGCAAAAGGACTAACGAACATATCGTTAGTCCTTTTCCTTATATCAAGTGATTTAGCATATTATTCCCCTGCGCTTGTCATATACTTATTATAAAAATCTGAATACACATTATTAAAGTTTCCACACTCCACTTCAAATAAATAAGTAGAATTATAACCGTATTTTGAATCCTCTTCTATATATATTGTTATCTTTTTATTTTGCATCAATAACGAAACGAGTGTCCAATCCGCAAAGTAAATTCTCTCCCCATTTTTATACATTGTACCTCTTGTATAATGCTTATTACCGTAATCATCTAATAAAGTTATATTATAATATGTCGTCGAATAAGCGTTGACCTCATAGCTACCATATTCCCATAACTTTACAGCTATATCTTCAGCGTCAATTAAGATACAAGCATATACTTTTGAATTTGTCGTTGCACTATTACTAAAAATCCCCACAAACACATCCGAGTTTTTTATATATGCTTCATCGGTAGGATTTCTAAACTCATCAACATAAAAACTCGTTTCCCATATTTTAGTTTCAAAAACTTTACCGCACCTTGAACAAGTTCCGCTGTTTGTAGTATGCCCTAACGCATTTTGATATTCTTTATATGTCTTATTACATAAAGAACATTGATAAGTAATATATCCGCCGTTGGTACAGGTGGCTTTTTGCTCAATCATTATTCTATAAGAATGATTACACGTTGTTGGTGAGCCACTATTATCACTCGCTCCACAAGCAAACAGCGATATACAGCTAACAAAGAGCAAAGCAACAATAAAAATAAATGATAGTAATTTTTTCATTTGTAAAACCTCCAAAAATGTTTATAGTTATTATATCCTACATTTCGTAGGAAGTCAAGTATTTTCCTACATATTGTAGTAAAATATAAATATGAAAGATAACACTTTTGGTAAAAAATTAAAGGAATTGCGCTTGGAAAAAGGATTATCGCAGCAGAAATTGGGGGAAATTTTGGGTTTCTGCAACCAGACGGTCAGTTTTTGGGAAAGCGGTAGTAGAGAACCTGATTTAGATACGCTCTTAATGATTGCGCATTATTTTGAAGTATCGTTAGAAGAGTTGCTGGAAGAAAACATATAATTGCATATAGGAAAGCGCCCTGGAAGTGGTTTCACTTTCAGGGCGCTCGTTATTTACTCAAGCGTTCTTTATCTGTCGTAGCCGTGCGTTTCGTCTTTCTTTACACCGCGGACGTATTTTTTCATTTCGGTATCGCACGCGCCAAAATGCTTGAAATTGATGCGTGCTTCGGTAAGCGAAACGTGGTTTGCGCCCCTTGGCATCGTGGGGTTATTGAACTGCTCGGGGTCGTCTTCCCAAAAACATACGGGGCAAATATCGTACGCGCGCTCCTTTTTCTCGAACGTGTAATAGCCGCAGCAAGGACATTTGTATTTTTTCGGTTCGTCCTTTTTCTTGATAAGCGGAAGCACGGATACAAGTACCCCGCCAAGCAAATTCCCGATCAGCGACAGCGCGCAATAGCCCACCATTTCCCAAGTGACCGCACTACAAAGGCACACGTAGAACATATTCGCCAGCGAGTTATCAAATCCGCAATACACGAATACGAATACGGGGAAAATGACCCCTATCGTTGCCGATAAGTGCTTTTTGGCGGTGTATTTACATAAAAACACCGAAAGCCCTATCAAAATTCCGCAAAGCACGCCCGAGCCGATCGCGTGCAGCGCCCAGCCCTCGTCGCAGAGCTTGTTTGCCATTAATTCGTTTGCAGTTTGCATTACGTTGACGTGAGAGCATTCGACCAGCAGCGCGCAAAAGAGAATGCCGATTAGGTTAAAAAACAAGCTAACGGGCAGCGACCAAAGGTTTTTGACGCCCATCGTGAGTATGCGTGTGGAAAGACCGGTTATCAAGTACAATCCAAAGGTCGTGACGACAAACATCGCAAGCGAGAAGATGATTGCAGCTACCAAATTGCCTGTTGCGCCGTCGAATTTTGCTAGCGATAGCAATAATCCCACGCCGCCGATACCTACCATAATTCCGCCGAAAACCGACGCGACGCAAAAGACCATAAAGTCTTTTTTCGTCATTTTCTCAAATCTCATCATAGTAAGCGTATTATATCATATTTTTCTATCGATTGCAATAGGTTTTTCGATAATTTTTTTGGGCGGGGCGCTCGCTCTATCTTCGGGATTGCTTCGTTTCACTCGCAATGACGGGTGGGGGACGTTCGCAATGAC
>JAZRIK010000068.1:0-29312 GCA_045645245.1 Candidatus Scatosoma sp.
GAACGAGCGTAATTTTAGTAGGTAAATTGAGTTTCATTCTTCATAATCCTCCGTTTTTCCGTATAAATCGTAAGCATCTGCGCTCTGCACGAGCACTTCATAATATTCTCCCTGCACCGCTTCGAAGGCGTTGAAATACACCTTTCCGTCAATGTCGGGGGCATTGAAATACGCTCTGCCTACGAAACAGTTTTTATCATAATCGATACCGTCGCAAACCACTTCTATCGTTTTTCCGACAAACGATTGTAAAATTTGTTTAGAAATTTGCCGCTGCGTTTTGTATAACGCTTGCACACGGCGTTTTTTGGTACTATGGTGAATTTGACCTTTGAGCTTATACGCCGCCGTATCCGGCTCGCGCGAATACGCAAAGAAACCGCAATTAAACAGCTGTGCTTCGCGTAAAAACGCTTGCATATTTTCGCATTCTTCTTCCGTTTCCGTCGGGAAACCGCTAATGAACGTGGAGCGAATAGCAATTCCTTCCACTTCCGCTTTCAAACGCTGGATAAGCGTTAAATACTTCTCTCTCGTGCCCTTACGATTCATCAGCTTTAACACCCTGTTTTCGCTGTGTTGCAAGGGAATATCGATATATTTAAGCAGTTTTGCGTTGGTTTTGAGTTCGTGAATAAGTTTATCGTCGATTACGTCGGGATAGCAATACAGCAAGCGAATGCTTTGGATATTTTCAAGGCGCGAAAGCTTTTGAATAAGCTCCACGAACTTGTTTTCGCCGTATAAGTCTTCGCCGTAGCGCGTGGTATCCTGCGCAACCAAAATCAACTCGGTAATATCCCCTAAATTTTCCGCTTCTTTGAGTAAATTTTCCATCGGGTACGAGTGGTATTTACCGCGGATTTTGGGAATTAGGCAATAGGTACAATGATTATAGCAGCCGTCGGCGATTTTCAAATACGCCACGTGCTCGTCCGTCGTAATCGTACGCGCGTATTGATAGCCATCGTTGCCTTTGCCTACGTAGTTTTGTTGCTCGCCCGTTTGGTACGAACGCTCTAACGCGTTAAAAATTTGCTCGTAATCGGTCAAGCCCAAGAATACGTCCGCTTCGTTTAACGCGCCCATCAGCTCGCCTACGTATTTTTGCGGCAAACAGCCCGTCACTACGATTTTTTCCACGTTTTCGCTTTTATAACCGGCGCATTCGAGCACAGTTTCAATCGATTCTTGACGGGCGGATTGCAAAAACGCGCAGGTGTTGACAATCACGATTTGCGCGCTTGCTAAATCGTCGGTAAAGCGGCAGCCCTTATCTTTGAGCCAGCCCATCAGTTTTTCGGTATCCACGCGGTTTTTATCGCAGCCAAGGGAAATAACGCCGAATAATTTTTCCGTGAGTTTCATATTCCCCCTTACAAGCTACCGTATTTGCTTTCAAATTCTTCTTTCGTAATAAGTACTTTTCTCGCTTTCATACCGTCGAAGCTGGAAATGTAGCCCATATCTTCCATCCATTCAACTATTTTACCCGCCTTGTTATAGCCGACCGAGCATTTGCGTTGAATCATAGAAATCGACGCGCTTTCGCTTAAAATGACATAGCGTAAAGCGTCGATATACACGGGCTCTACTTCGTCGTTGCCGCCGCCAAAATCGTTTCCACCGCTGCCGCCGCTGCGCGCGTTGTTGATAAACGCCGTTGCGTTTTCGTCATAGTACGCTTCGTTATTCGCCTTGATAAAGTTGACTACCTTTTGCGAATCTTCCGACGAGATGAATGCGCTTTGCACGCGTACGGGCGTATTGATGCCCTGCATCGTATATAAAAAGTCGCCTTTGCCCAGCAATTTTTGCGCGCCCGTTTGGTCTAAAATTACGCGCGAATCGACGTCGGTTGCAACCGCAAACGCGATACGCGTTGCCAAATTACTCTTGATAACGCCGGTGATAACGTCCGTGGAAGGGCGTTGGGTGGCTACTACCAAATGAATACCTGCCGCACGCGCTTTTTGCGTAAGGTTTTGAATGCGGTCTTCGATGTCTTTCTTCGCGGCGAGCATTAAATCGGCAAGCTCGTCGATGATGATCACGATTTTAGGCAAGCGTTCTTCTTTTTTCAGCTGTGCGTTGTATTGATCGAGATTGACTACGTACGTACCCGCACGGCTCATTTGCTCGAACAAGCTATATCTACGGTTCATTTCCCCGATTGCCCAGTTCAAGCTTTGCACCGCCTTATTTACGTCGGTGATAATTTCGTTAATCATCAGGTGCGGTAAGTTGTTATACAGTACGAATTCCGTCTTTTTCGGGTCAATCAAAATCAAGCGTAATTCTTCGGGCGAATACTTGTAAATTAAGCTAATAATCAACGAGCCCAAAAATACGCTCTTACCCGACCCGGACGAGCCGGCAACCAAAAGGTGGGTCATCTTGGAAATGTCGCCGTAAACCTTGCGGTTGGCTACGTCTTTACCCATCGTGAACATAATGGACGATGATTTTGCGTTGACAAACGTATCCCCCGTCAGCATACAGCCAAGCTGTACAAATTGACGTTGCTTGTTGGGAACTTCGATACTCACTACCCCGTCTTCGTAGTTGGGATAGATATTCACGCCGCTTGAATGTAAGCTGATTGCAATCGATTGATCGAGCGCCACTACTTTTCTAGGCGGAATGCTTCTTGGAATTGCTACGTTATACCGCGTGACGGTAGGTCCAAACGTGACGGACGCTATCGACGCGCCCGATACCTTGAAATCTTCCAAGGTGGTAATGATATTCGCCTTGGTTTCTTCCACTTCTTCGGGATTTTGCGTGGGCTCTACGTCACGGCAATCGAAATCGTCGATGGGTACGCGCACGTACGGACGAATGACGCGGGGCTTGGGCGGCGCGGGCGTAGGTTCTATTTTGCGCACCGGCTCTACCTTTTTCTCTATCGGTTTTTCTTTGGGCTCGTCCAGCGTAAATCTACGCTCGCTTTCTACGTCGTCGGAAAAGCCCATTCTGCGCGGCGTATCTTCCGTTTCCGAACGCAAGGTATAAGGGTCGTCGCTTGTATCTTCCACTCTTCTTTCTTCGCTGTCGAAAATGTCGATACCGCGGCGCGACTCTTGCACTTCTTCGCTTTCGCGCTCGAAGCTTGCAAATTCGCGCTCGGACGGGTCGGATAAGAACGTTTCACGCTCGGTTTCCGCACTTTCGCTTAAAATATCTCTATCCAAGCCGCGGCGAGAGAACGTTTCCTGCGCAAAGGCTCTATCTTCGCTGCTATCCCCAAATACGTTGGGATTGGACGGCGAAAACAAGTCCATATAATCGTGACGGCGGTCACTTTCACCCGTGCGCAAGAAATCCGTTTGCGTAAGTTCGTCGTTCGTTTCTTCTATGCGCGTATCAAAACCGCGTTCCATCGGCGGCTCTTCGTCAATCGACGGATACGAAACGGGCTCTTGGGGGGTAATGGGTTCTACTTCCAAAGGCGAAAGCGGCTGAATATGCGGCTGTTCTTCCCTTGCATAGTTATTTTCATAGCTGTTTTGCTCCGTTTCTTTGCTGCGATCGGTAAATATCATCGTGGGACGCGTAGGCGTATCGTTTACCGCGTCTTCGTAAGCGGACGCATACGACGGCGCGCTTTCGCTGACCACAGGCGCAGGCGTAGGCGTTGCAAGCGAACGCTTATTGACGTTTGCGTTGGGGTCGAATATTAAGTTGCGTTGATAATTTTCCGCAGGCGTGGAGCCGAATAAAAATTCTCTGGTGTTTTGCGCAGGGTCGCGTTCCACTCTTTCCTGCGGGCGCATCGTTTGCGGGGTGCCAAACGGCGAAAATGCACTGCCCACAGGGGGAAGCAGTTCTTCTTCTGCTGCTTTTTGTTGATTGTCAATGGAAAACGCAGGGCGTTGAGAAACCGCTTCGTGGAAAACGCGGTCTTCGCTTGCAAAGCTTTGCTGTGCTTGTCCTGCCACCACTTCGTCATATACTTGTCTTTGCACAGGCGCTTGTTGTACGGGTACTTGCGCAGGGATAGTGAGCGGAATTTCCATCGGTTGCGCGGTTTGCTTTTCTTGCGTATGCTTGGTTTGCTGCTTTACTCCCCTACACAATAAATAGGAAACGTAGCCGAACATAAGTACTCCGAATGCAAAAATGACGATTGCGCCCACTTTGGTCGTCGCCGTCATCACCAGCCAAGCCAAAAGTCCGCCAAGCCAACCGCACGCCGTTGTCGCAGGGAAGCTTTTGCCTGCTTCAAAGCATTGCACGATATAGCTATCTAATTCCCAAGAAAAGGTGGTGGCTACCTGCACGGTCAACGCCGCAAAAATGACGGTGAGTGCGATACACCAGCCCGCTTTGCGGTTTTTTACCAAGCGTTTGCCCAGCAAGCCCATAACGCAAAGATATGCCGCGCCCAGCGTGAGCGGATACGCCATATACCCAAAAACGCCTGTTAAAAACGCGTGTACGGCAAAACCCATTTCGCCAAATACGAGCGCGCGCGTGCATAAGATAAAAAACGCAATCGCGGAAAATAATGCGCAAACGGCGCATAAGCTCTCTTTTGTGACAAGCTCGGATTGCGTGGATTGTTTTTTATTTTTCGTGTTTTTTTCGTCCATTTTTATTCGCGGAATACTCCTACAATTTATACCCTTTTATTATAACATTTTTTTTTGCATTTTTCAATAGTTTGAGCGTAAAAAAAAGGAAGAAAAAGCGAGTTTTTTTCATTTTCTCGCCCTTTCTTCTCCATTTACGTTTTTTATCAACTTTTTGCGATATATTGCGCGGCGTAATAGATATCCCCCGCCCCTAAAAATAGTACCGTATCCCCTTCCTTGACCGTGCTTTTTAACCAAGTGGTTAAAACGGGTAAATTTTCCGCGTATAAACAGCTGCCCACCTTTTGGCAAAGCGTTTGCGCACTCCCTTCCATATCGAATTTTTCCCGCGCGGGATAGGTGGCGAAAATAACTAAATTTTCTATCTCTTTCAGCGTTTTTACAAACTCGCTTATCAAAAGCTTGGTACGCGAATAGGTATGCGGTTGAAAAACGGTATAAAGCTTGCCTTTGCATACGTTTTTTGCCGTCGCAAGCGTTGCGGCGATTTCTTTGGGATGGTGCGCGTAATCGCATATCAAGCTTGCGCCGTTATAGCTGCCGATTTTTTCAAAACGCCGCTTTACTGCTTGAAAGCTTTGCAAACCGCGCGCAATCTCCCGCTCGTGAAAACCGTACGAGCGCATTACGGAAAACGCCGCCAGCGCGTTATAGACGTTGTGCTTGCCGATGGCCTGCAAATGCACTCTGCACAGCGGATTGCCGTATTCTTCTACCGTAAACGAATATTTTTCACCGTTGGCGCGCAAATCGATTGCTCGGTAGTCGGACAGCGGATTTTCAATGCCGAACGTGACGAAATCGCCCATATTTTTACAGCGTAAATCGTCCGCGCACACAAACGCCGTTTTCGCCGCTTGGCAGTATTTATAAAAGCACTCGGTTAAATCGTTTTCGCTAGTATAACACTCCATATGGTCGTTATCTACGTTGAGTAAAACCGCCTTTTCCGCTTGCATTTTCAGTAAATTTCGCTTATATTCGCACGTTTCCGTTAGAAAACACTCGTCGCCGCCGTAGTAGAAATTGCCAAAATAACTATCCGCCCCGCCGATATGTGCGGTAAACGGAACATTGCAGCTTTTGAGCGCGTGCGCGCACATAGACGTACAAGTGGTTTTGCCGTGACTGCCTGCAACCGCTATCGAGTGCGGGAATTGCTGACAAATAATTTTCAGCAGCTCCGCGCGGCTGAATATTTGCTTGTTTTGCCCAAGGGCTTGCTGAAATTCTGCGTTATCTTGGGAAATTGCGTCGGTATAAATAAACGCGTCGCAGTTATTTAGTTCCGCGCGCGTTGCATCTACCCCTTGGTACGTTTTTACGCCTATCGAATGCAGCCGTTGCGTGTTTTCGTTTTTAACGGCGTCACTGCCGCAAACATCATAGCCCTGCACGGATAAAAACTGTGCAAGCGCGCTCATACTAACGCCGCCTATCCCTAAAAAATATACTTTTTTGACGTTTTTTAAGCCCTGAATACGCATACAGTATATCTATGTTTTTCGCGTAAAATTTATGTTTGATATAACAAAAACGCATACCTTTTAGCAGGTATATAAATCGTAGTTCCCATTTGTTTGTATAACTTTTCGTAGAAAATTAAAAAGCGGCGCAAATTGCGCCGCTTGCTGTTTTGTATAAAGATTATTTATCGTTTGAATTGCGTTTCATAAAGAAATCGACAAATCTGGGACGATGTTTGGTATCCTTTTTTTCTTGAACGGGTTCGGGAATGGGATCATCCGGTTCAAACGGTTCAGCAGGTTGCACAGGCGCAGGTTGCGCTTGGGGTGCATAGCCGTATTGCGGCTGCGGTTGCGGTTGCGCGTATGCAGGTGCATAAGCGGGCGCATACGCAGGAGCGGGTGCTGCCATCGGCGCTTGGGGCGTCATTTTATCGTTGAACGCATAGTCGATTTTTTGCGACAAAATAGACGCTTGGCGCATCGCCGCCGCTTCCGATTCGGGACCGACGCTGTTGCGCGCGCCGTTGAAGCCGGTTGCGATAATAACCACTTCCACTTCGTCGGACATACTCTCGTCGATGCACGCACCGAAAATTACGTTTGCCGAATAGTCGATAACGCCTTTTACAAGGTCGGCAGCCATTTCCACTTCGTCCAAAGATAAATCTTTACCGCCGATGATATTCAAAATAACCGAGCTTGCGCCTTCGATGGTGGTATTGAGCAAAGGACTGCATACTGCGCAGCGAACGGCGTCGGAAATGCGTTTTTCGCCCTTTGCTACGCCGATACCCATATGCGCGACGCCGCGCCCTTTGAGCGTAGTTTTTACGTCGGCAAAGTCAAGGTTAATAAGCGACGATTTGACAATCAGCTCCGCAATACCGCGAATGCCTTGGCGCAAAACTTCGTCGGCAACTTTGAGCGACTCGGTAAACGACGTGCCCTTGGGTACGACTTGACGGATTTTATCGTTGGGAATGGTGATAATCGAATCTACCGATTTGGTGAGCTCTTCGATACCTGCAAGCGCGTTGTCCATTCTACGTTTTGCTTCAAAAGTGAACGGCAGCGTGACGACCGCAACGGTAAGAATTTTCATTTCTTTTGCGATTTTCGCAATAACGGGAGCCGCGCCCGTACCCGTGCCGCCGCCCATACCTGCGGTGATGAACAATAAATCGGTGTCTTTAAGCGCTTCTTGAATGGCTTCTTTGTTTTCTTCCGCCGCCGCTTTCCCTACCGTGGGATCTGCGCCTGCGCCCAGACCTTTGGTAAGCTTTACGCCGATTTGAATGCGGTTGCTCGCTTTGGAACGCGCAAGCGCTTGATTGTCGGTATTTACAACGATATATTCAGCGCTTTGCAAGCCCGATTCGATCAATCTATCTACCGCGTTATTACCTGCGCCGCCCACGCCGATTACTTTAATTTTCGCTACGCCCGATAAGTTGTTGAGCGTAGGCGAAGAAGCGGGCGCGGACGAATACGAATATTCGCCGTAGTTTTCTCTTTCGTTATAGTCGTTCATCATTTCTTTTTTCCTCCGAAATTTTTGAAAAGTCTGTGTATCCAGCCGCATTTTTGTCTATCGCCAAGCGCCATATCCAAAAGCGCGATTCGCGATGAAAACGCAGGTTTGTCATAATAAGGTAAGTCGGGTGCGACCACTTCCGTTAAACGGTTTAAGCGTTTGGAAAGGTGCTCCGCCGCGCCTGCGATTTTGCCGATTCCTTCGCCTGTAATGCTGATGGGATTAACCGCCAAAGCCGCCGCCGTTTTTTCGCGGTTATAGCTTGTAAAGAAGTTTTCCACCCCTTCGCATAAAACGTCTAAACCGCATTTGACGATTTCGTTTATCCGCCATACAGGGAAAGAAAATTCGCCGTTTTCGCTCGTCCAGTAAACGTCCTTGGGAACGCTGCCGCCCGATACGTTGGTGCTTGCTAAAATTTCTTCCGCTAATGCGTATTCGACGCCAAGCTCACTCATAAGCAGCACCAAAATCGTGCCAAGACCGCTATCGAGCGTTTTTTCGCGCACGATACCGTTGCCATACACCACCGATACCGACGAAGTTAAAAAGCCGACGTCGAGCAAGAACGCGTACCCTTCGCGGCGTTTATCGGGCAAAAGATACATCGCTTGCGCGAGCGTGGACGGGATATATTTGGGAATGTCAAAGCCCAAGTTTTTCAGCACGGACGACGTGAGCGCTTGAAACGCTTCATCAATGAAATAATAGCAAAGCGCGCCTTTGAGCATAGTGGTTGGCACTCCGTATAAATCGTTTACGCAAAAGCGTTTTGCGTTGTCGCCCAGCGTGAGATACATATTCGATTGACGAATACAAGTGTTCTCTTCCAACCATTCGTTTCTTCCGCTTTCGTATAACGCTTCCACGTCCGCGGCGTTGATTTTGCGCTTGGACGGAAACGAGATGGTATGCCCTTTCGTACGCACGGAAATAAACGCGGACGGAACGCCTACGTAGATTTCGCCGATCACGCCGCCATAGTTTTGTCGAACGGACGTGATAGCGGCAACGACGGCACGACGGAACGACTCTTCATCAAACAAGCCTTCCGTGGAAAATCCTTCGTATTTTTCCGTATGCGAGCCGTAGAACACGAAGGTATCGTTTACCCCTTTCGAGCCAAGGAAAAACACTACTTCGTACGACCGTACGTCTAAAATTGCGACGCTTTCGTTTCTCATAACTTTTATCCGCTCCGTACGTATGATTTATGACAAAATAAACCTTTCTATTATTATACACTATTTATCGCGCATTGTCAATGGTTGGAATAAAAAAAAACACGCACCAGGTACGTGTTTTTTGCTTGTTTTTGCCATTTTTTCGTTAGGAAAGCGTATCCGTCGAACTATACGCGCAAATTACCGCGCCATCTACGTCCGAAACCATAATCATTCCTTTGAGTTTTTGTTCGGGCGATAGGGACAGGTATTTGTCGATTGCCGTTTCTACCTTGTCGCCAGCCATTTCGTAAGGGTTGCGAATATACACGTTTACCCCTTCGCACATACAAAGCTTATAGACCGTTTCTTCTTTCGCCGAAGCCAAGCGCAATACTTCCACCAACTCGACGTTTCTGCGAATTCCTTCCAAGCGGTCGGATATATTGCCCAAGAATGCAAACAGGAAGTCGATATCGTTATCGCCTTGTAAAAGTTCGCCCTTTTCGCCGCTTTCTATTTGCAAGCCGTTGATAAGCAAATTATCCGCGCCGTCCGAGCGGTTGGCAAGCGATTCTCTTATCCCAAGCACCGTGCCGTTTGCGCTTAAAATATAATACGCGCTCGTATCGGCTACGGAAACGGCATACACTTCCGCGTCTTCGCTGACGGAAACAACCAAACGGTTGGGGTATTCTTTTTCAAAGTTCGTGATACGAAAATACGGAAACTCGTCAACGATTTGCTTTGCAAGCGTATCGTCGGCGGTAAAAATGCTTTGCTTATCGTATGCGGCTTGTAAGCGCGCTTGCAGTTCGTCCGCTTCCGTTTTCGCCGCTTCCGACACCACGGGCGCATTGACCGTGACTGCGTTTACACGATACACCGTCGATACCCCAAGCGTGACTGCCGAGAAAAACAGCAGACAGGTTAAAATGATAACCAAAGCGTTTTTTTTGCGCATTTTTCTTCCCTCTTTCGTAGTTTGTTTGCTCGCGCCAAATTATATCCGCACTCTACGGATTTTCGCGCCTAATTTTTTGAGCTTGTGCTCAAAGTCGGCATATCCCCTATCCACGTGCGATAAGTCGATAACCGTGCTTTGCCCTTCCGCGCCCAGCGCCGCTAAAACGAGCGCCGCGCCGCCGCGCAAGTCGCTTGCCGTCACGCGCGCACCGTGCAGTTTTTTCACGCCGCGAATAATCGCCGTTCTATCGCGCACGGTTATATCCGCGCCCATACGTTTTAATTCGCCTGCGTATTTGTACCGCGTTTCGAACAAGTTTTCGACGATTACCGTCGTGCCTTTCGCCGTAGCGCAAAGCGTTGCGTATTGCGCCTGCATATCGGTAGGAAAGCCGGGGAACGGCATCGTTTCTACCAAATGCGCCGCGCGCAGACAACCTGTGCTTTGCAATATTATTTTATCATTTTTTATATGTATTTTGCAACCGTTTTCACGCAATTTATGTAAAAGTGCCGCAATATTTTCGGGTAAAACGCCGTTTATCGCCACTTCGCCGCCGCAAATCGCCCCAGCAATCAGGTACGTGCCCCCTTCGATTCTGTCGCCGATGGGGGTATAATCGACTCCGTGCAAGCGTTTTACGCCTTCGATAACAATTGTACCGCCGCCCGCGCCGCGCACCTTTGCGCCCATCGCGTTGAGAAAATTTTGCAAATCGACGATTTCCGGTTCTTTGGCGGCGTTTCTAATAACGGTGATTCCTTCCGCTTTAACCGCGGCGAGAATAATATTTTCGGTTGCGCCTACGCTTGGAAAGTCGAGTAAAATTTCCGCGCCGCGTAAAATATCCGCTTCGCAATCGATATACCCGCCTTCTTCCGTAATTTTCACCCCCAGCCGCTTTAAGCCGGAAAGGTGTAAATCGATGGGTCGAAGCCCGATATCGCAGCCGCCGGGATAGGAAATTCTCGCACGGCGGAAACGGGTGAGCACCGAGCCCAGCATAAAAACGGAAGAACGCAGTTCCTTCGTAAGCCGCGGTGGGATTTCGTGAGAAACTGCGTTGGAGCTGTCGATGACGGCACAACCGTTTTGCCGTTTAATATTACAACCGACTTCGGTGAGTATGCGCAGCATATTTTCCACATCGGTAATGGTCGGCACTCCTTGAATTTTTACTTGTTCGTCGGTGAGTACGGACGCCGCCAAGAGCGGTAAAACCGTATTTTTCGCTTTTTGAACGGTAATTTCGCCGCACAGCCGCCGCCCACCGTCTATTACAAATGTATCCATACGTTAAAGCTCCTTATGCTTTATTGTATGAATTTTTTACTCTTGTTTGTGCCTTTGCGCGATACCGAGTATAAAACACCCTGCGACGCCATCGTGATAATGAGCGAAGTATTGCCGGAGCTTACGAGCGGCAAAGGCAAGCCCGTAGGCGGAATACTGCCGCTGACGACGAGCGCGTTAATCACCGTTTGTATGCCGTAAACGAGCGTAATGCCGATCGCGAGCAAAAACGAGAAAAAATCGTCCGCGTTTTTCGCCGCCTTGATTCCGCGGAATATGAGCAAAGCGCTGATAGAAAATAATACTACGATGCCGACAAAACCCAACTCTTCCCCGATAATCGAAAGGATAAAATCACTCTCGGCGAACGGTAAAAAGCGGTATTTTTGTCGGGAATTGAAAAGTCCCGTACCAAACCAACCGCCGTTGCCAAGCGCGTATAACGATTGAATGAGCTGATACCCTTCCCCTTTCGGGTTTTCCCAAGGGTCTAAAAAGGCGGATAGGCGGGAAAGACGGTACGGCTCGGCGATAATCAGCGCGGGAACGAGTGCAAGCACGGGCAAAAAAATCCATAGAAAGTGCTTAATTTTCATTCCGCCCGCAAACAGCATAGCCAGCATCAAAAGCGCCACGCACATTGTCACGGACATATTCGGCTCGATGATAATTAAAAGACAAATAACGCCGCCCGCCGCCAAAATGGGCAAAACGCCCTTAAAAGTGCGCATTTTATCCATATTCTCCGACATATACGCGGCAGAAAAGACAACGAAGCCGTACTTGGCAAGCTCGGACGGCTGCAAAGTCACTCCGCCTATCCCTATCCAACGGGTTGCGCCGTAGTTGGTTTTGCCCAAACCCGGCACGAATACGAGCGCAAGCAATATAATCGGTACGATTAAGCAAATCCAACGCATTTTTTTGCCTTTGAGCTTATGTACGTTGAGTTTACCGCAAAAGAGCATTGCTATCACGCCAAGCACCCAGCCGATCGCCTGCTTTTTAACGAAATATAAGCTATCGCCGTATTGCTTTTCCGCCGTATAACCGCTTGCGGAATACACGGCGAGTACGCCAAACGCCGATAATGCAGCCGTTAAAATAAGTATCCAAATATCCCCGTGGGGATTATTCGATTTCTTCGTCCGTTCTTGTAAGAGCGGCGAAATTTTCGGGCTGTTCGTCGAGCTGTTCGTCGGGCTGTTCATTTGCAACTTCGGTTGCGGTTTCGGTTGCAACTTCGGTTGCGGCTTCGGTTGTTGCTTCGGTTGCAACTTCGGTTGCCGTAATTTCTGCGCTCGCTTGCGGACAAGCGTTGCTTTCTTGTTGGAATTTTTGGACGATTTGGACAAACGCATCCCCCCTTTCTTCGTAGCTTGTAAACTCGTCAAAGCTTGCGCTGGCAGGGCTTAAAAGCACCGTTTGACCTTGCGTAGCCAGCATTTTGGCAATCGACACCGCCTGCATAAATTTCGGACAAACCGTCACGCTGTCAAACCCTTGCTCCCGTGCGCATTTGAGCAAAATATATCTGTTTTCACCGTATAAAACGGCGTGCACGATAGGCGAATTTTTCAGCGCGGCAAACAGCGGCGTATAATCGTACCCCTTATCCCGACCGCCTAAAAGCAGCACCGTTTCCCCTTTCATACACGCCACCGCTTTTATCGTTGCGTCCACGTTCGTACCCTTTGAATCGTCCACGTAGCGTACCCCCGATACGCTGCCCACTTCTTCGATACGGTGTTTTACCCCCTTAAACGAAGTGAGTGCGCGGACGATATCCTGCGAAGAAACGCCCATAAGCTTTGCCGCCGCGATTGCGGCAAGCGCGTTTTGTACGTTATGCAAGCCGCCGATGGCAAGGTCGCTTTCGCAAAGCAATTTCTCTTCGCCAAAATATAAATTTCCGTCTTGATAATACGCCCCGTTTATTTTTTCCCGCACCGAGAAAAACAGCGTTCGCGCTTTCGTTTTTCCCGCAAACGCACGCACGAGTTGGTCGTCGTAGTTGAGCACCGCGTATTCCGCTTCCGTACTCCGTTTTAAGAGCTTGGATTTCAAAAATACGTAGTTTTCCATATTATAATGGCGGTTTAGATGGTCTTGCGTGATATTGAGCACAATCGCAATATGCGGGCGCAGGGACGTGAGCGTTTCTAATTGAAAGGACGAAATTTCCGCAACGGCAACCGCGTCTTGCGGTAGAGAAACAAATTCAAGCATAGGCGTACCCACGTTTCCGCAAGCGTGCGCCGCATAGCCGCCTGCATTTAACACTTCGGTAAGCAAGGAAACGGTGGTCGTTTTACCGTTCGTGCCCGTAATAGCGATAATCGGACAGGTCATATATCTTGCGGCAAGCTCCGTTTCGCCCACTACCGCCCGACCGCTGCGCTTAAATGCAACCGCCAGCGGATGGTCAATGGGAATCCCCGGGCTTAAAACGAGTATATCACAATGATCGCTGATTTTTCCAAGCTGTTCGCTTAATACTCGTTTCGCGCCTTGCTTTTCTAACGCTTGCGCCGTTTTTTCTACTCGTTCGTTTTGTATATCGTCGTAAATATAAACGGTTGCGCCGCGCGCAAGTAAAAATTCCGCCGCCGCTTTCCCCGATTTGGAAAGTCCTAAAATGAAAAAACTTTGTTTGGCAGGATACATATTTTACTCCTATTACAAAAAATTATAAGGCAAACGCAAGCGCCGCGATCCCCACTATCGCCGTTATCAAGGCGTACGCGTACGAAATTTTACTTTCCGAATATCCTTTCTTTTGGAAATGATGATGAATGGGCGACATTAAAAAAATGCGCTTACCCTTGCTCGCCTTATAATATATGACTTGTATCACAACGCTTATGACGGAAAAAACAAACGTAATGCCCACGACGGCAACGTATAAAGTGTTTCCCGTGAAACAAGCCACGCAAGAAACAAAGCCGCCGAGCGAGAGCGAGCCGGTATCGCCCATAAACACGCTGGCGGGCGAAGTATTGAAGAGCAAATACGCAAGCAGCGCGCCCGTTAAACAAAAGGCGAGCAAGGAAATGCTAGTATTTCCATTTTGCAACGCGATTAATATGCCGAGCACGGCGAAAAAAGGCGTACTAACGCCTGCGGCGAGTCCGTCTAATCCGTCCGTTAAATTTACGGCGTTGACGGTTGCCAAAAACACGAAAACGACAAGCGGAAACGCCCAAAATCCTAATTGAACGGAAAATTTGGTAAACGGAATATATAGCTTGGTTAATCCCGCCCGCAGGCAAAATATGCCTGCGAAGATGGCAATCAGCGTTTGAAAGGCAAATTTTTGCCAAGCGCGTAAGCCCAAATTTTCTTTGTGCTTGCGCTTGAGAAAGTCGTCGATAAGCCCTACTACTAAATAGGATAAGCCGATAACGACGGTGAGCAAGCTCACTCTATCGATTTCGCGCGCAAAGACGAACCACGCGACGATTGCGGCGGTGATAAACGCCAGTCCGCCCATCGTGGGCGTGCCCGATTTGTTTTTATGCTCTTTTACGTACGATAAAATATTTTGCCCTGCTTTGAAGCGGCGCAAAACGGGAATGAGCAACGCGCAAAAAAGCAGGGAAATACAAAAAGATAAAAGAACCGAAAAAAGATACGTTTGCATAATTAAACCGTCGTTTCTTCCGTTTCAAAAGGGAATTCTTCCCTTTTTCCGCCGATGATGTTTTTGATTATGTTATGGTCGCTAAACGGGTATTTTATACCCATAATTTCTTGATATTCTTCCGCGCCCTTGCCTGCAACCAGCAAAATATCTCCCTTACCAAGCAGGTCGAGAGCATACTCGATTGCCCGTGCCCGCTGAGAAATCATTACGTATTTTTGAGAAAATCGACGATAGCCCTTTTCTACCTGCGATAAAATGTCGAGCGGGTCTTCGTAGCGGGGATTATCCGACGTGAGCACGCAAAAATCGCATAACTTCGCCGCCGTTTCCCCCATCGGCACACGCTTGCTTTTATCACGGTTGCCACCGCAGCCAAATAGACAAATCAGCTTGCCTTGACAATGGCTTTTGAGCGTTTGCAGGGCGTTTTTCAAGCCGTCGGGCGTGTGCGCGTAGTCGATGAAAATGTTTGCGCCGTCAATCGACGCCACCTTTTGCAGTCTGCCGTCCACGTGCGAAAGGGATAAAAAGCCCTTGCGCAAGGACGATACGTTTACGCCCAGCTCCAACGCACAGCAAGCCGCCGCCAACGCGTTATAGACGTTGTGCTTGCCGATACAGTGCAGCGATACCCGACAAAGCTTATCGGAAAGGTTGAAAACACACTCCGTTCGATGAATATTTTCGTCCGTAATCAGAGCAAACGCGTCGGTGGGCGTTTGTAAGCCGTAATACAGCGTTTTTACACCGTCGTTATTCTCGCGCAACGCGCCAAATTCTCTACCCACAGGGTCGTCGCCGTTGAGTATCGCTATCGGGCAATTTTCCATCGTAAATAGGCGGGCTTTGGCTTGCTTATACGCGGCAGGCGTAGCGAAAAAATCGAGATGGTCGTGCGTTAAGTTGGTGAAAATACACGCGGCAAAGCGCATTCCAAACGTTTTATGATAATATAAGGCGTGCGCGGAAGCTTCCATAACCACGTGCGTAATGCCTTCGATTGCCATACGCGCGAGCAGCGCTTGTAATTGAATGGGGTCGGGCGTAGTGAGCGTTGAAGCAATCGTTTGCGCCAAATACCGCGCGCCAAGCGTACCGATTACGCCCACCTTTTTACCGTCCGCCTTCAAAAGCGCGGCGAGCATATTTGCGGTAGTCGTTTTTCCGTTTGTACCCGTGATCGCAATTACTTGCATACGCTCGGACGGATAGCCGTAAAACGCCGACGCAATTTGCGCGAGCGCGATACGCGTATTTTCCACTACCACCTGCAAAATAGGTAAATTGAGTTCGCGTTCGACTACGAGTGCTTTCGCGCCCTTTTGCATAGCGATATGCGCGTAATTATGACCGTCTTTTTCCCCGCCCGTCAAGCAAAAGAATAAACTGTCTTGCGCGTTTTCGCGGCTATCGCAGCACAGCCGTTGCACGTCCGCGTCCGTTCCCCCTATTATTTTAAGCGGCGGCGTGGCTAATCCGCCGATGAGTTTGGTTATTTGCATAGTTTTCTCCTTCGGACAATACCTTTTAGCGTTTATTGTATTGTATTCTTACGTGCGCGGCGGTATGTTTTTTAATTGAATAATTCCTTCAAAAATTTCTCTTGCGCAGGGTGCGGCTACTACCGAGCCATAATATGCGCCTTGCGGTTCGTCAACGGTGACGAGCGCTAAATATTTGGGCTGGTCGGCAGGGAAAAACCCGATAAACGACGATACGTATTTGCCTGCGGCAATTCTGCCGTTTTCGTATTTTTGCGCCGTACCCGTTTTGCCCGCGATTTTATACCCTTCGATGTACGCCTTTTTGCCGCTGCCGTCCTTTACTACGCCTTCTAACATTTCCGCTAAAATTTTCGACGCTTTTTCGCTAATCGGTCGGCTTTTTACGCTATTATCCGCCGTTTGCAGTACGTAGCCGTCGTCCGCGTATATTCTTTTCACGAGCTTCGGAGTATAAGTATAACCGCCGTTAATGGCGCTTGCCGTTGCGCAAGCGAGCTGTAAGCCCGACACCGCCACCGTTTGACCAAAGCCGATGCGCGCCAAATCGCAATTTCGCACCGCGCTTTCGGGCATTAGTAAGCCGTACGCTTCGCCGCTAAAATCAATGCCCGTGCGTTTGCCAAACCCAAACGCCGACAAATAGCTATAAAACGTTTGCTTGCCAAGCGATAACGCCATATCGGTAAAGCACGGGTTGCAGCTGTTATTGAGCGCTTCCGCCAGCGTTTGATTGCAATGCTTGCCGTTGGCGTGATTGCTCCAGCATTTGACCGTCGTGCCATCGACCGAACGCGTACGCGAGCTTTGAAAAACGTAGCGGGTGGAAACGGCTTTGGGGTTGCCTTGTAAGTATTCTTCGATATTGATTGCCGAAGTGATGATTTTGAAGGTCGAGCCCGGCTCGTAAATATCGCAAACGAGCGCGCTGCGCGAAAGTTTATTCAAAAGCGCGATATCGTCACGCGGAATATTATTCAAATCGTACGACGGCGCATTCGCAAGCGCAAGCACTTCAAAATTATTTACGTCGAGTACGATGCAGGAAGCGGCTGCGGGCTGATAGGCAAGCATTACTCTTTCCAGCGCGCTTTCCGCGATTTGTTGAATACCGTAATCGATAGTCAGCTCTACGTTATAGCCGTTCTCCGCAGGCACGTACGCCGCTACGCTGTCTTTGATTTCGATACCGACAAGGTCGGTTTCGTATAAAAGCTCGCCGTTTTTACCCGATAACGCTTCGTTATAATACTTTTCTATGCCCGTCGCCCCTACTCCGTCCGAAGAAGTGAAACCCAGCACTTGGCAAAGGGCGTTGTTTTTGGGGTACGCGCGCAAATTATCGCGTGAAAAATAAACGCCGTCCAGCGATTGTGTAGAAAGCGTTTCTATGCCGCTTTTTTCTATTTTTTTCGCAATCGTCACTTCCGACGCTTTTTTCTTGGTGAGTTTTTCGTAAATTTGCTCACTGTCCAGCCCCAACGCCTGCGCGAGTGCGTTGGAAACGGCGCGCTTGTCTTTGATGGCGTTCGACCGCGCAAACACGGTATAGGCGGTGTCGTTGTCCGCTAAAACCACTCCGTTTCTGTCGGTAATTTTCCCGCGCTCGGCGACGATAGGTATCTCGCGCGTCCATTGATCGAGCGCGCGATAGTTAAGCTCTTCCTGCCAAAATACCTGAATATATAAAAATCGAGCGCATAAAAAGCAAAAAAGAAAGGTTATCGCCAAGCTAATGGCAAATAACCTCTTTCGTAAAATGGATATGGAAAATTGTCTGTATGGATGCCGAATAATAAAATTCTCCTGTTTGGGATTTTATATATTCTATTATTCGCCTAAAGGAATCATTCCTTCGGAAAGGATATAATCCATAATCGTTTGCTCGTCCGTTGCGTTTTCGATACGGCGTTGGATTTCTTCGTTCTTTTCCATAAGCTCTTCGCGCTTTTGTTCTAAATTGCGAATTTTGATGTTCTTTTGATTGATTAAGTGCGAATTGATACCGATAACGGATAACATAACCGTCACCACCGCGCCAAAAATCGCCATAGTGCGCTTTGCAAATGCGCTGAGCGAATAGCTTTCTTCTACCGCAGCCGTCATCGTAGGCGCTTGCATAATTTGCGGCATTTCCATAGGCGCAGCGGGCGCAAAAGCCGTTGCTTGTTCTTCTACCGCTTGGAATTTATCCGTCGTGAACACGGGCGTTTCGATGCGCTCGCGAACGTATTCGGTCACTTGGGGAACTTGCTCTACTGCGGGAACGGATTCTACGGGCGTAGCAAAGGAAGGTCTTTCGGGCGCGAGAACGGACGCGCGAACGGTATAATTGCTCGCGTTTTGCGTGGGTTGTGCAAATTGTCTTTCTTCCGCATCGCGCAAACGGCGATAACGTTCTTGAATGCCTGCGTTATGCAACTGCGCCGCTCTATCTTGCGTCGTGGTTTGTAATTGTTCGTTTTCTAATAACGTGGCCATAACCGCTCCTCCTGTTTGTTCCCTTATCTATCTAAAAATAAAGTGTTGTCGATATTAAATAATTCGTTCGGCAATACGCAGTTTTGCGCATTTACTTCTCGAATTGTATTGCAATTCTTCATCCGTTGCCGTAATCGGCTTTTTGGTGAGAATTTTAATTTCCGGTTTCTTACCGCACACGCATACGGGGAAATTCCCGGGACACGTGCAAGGGTTTTCCATTTGCTTGAACGCTTCTTTTACAATTCTGTCTTCCAACGATTGAAAGGTCAAAATAACGATGCGTCCGCCCTTTTTTAAGCGACGGGTTAAGCTGAATACCAAATCGGACAAGCCGTCTAATTCGCCGTTGACTTCGATACGCAACGCTTGGAAGCTCTTGCGTTCGCAAGGCGCGCCGTAGCGAAATTTGGCAGGAATACTCTTTTGAATGATTTGCGCAAGCTCGCCCGAAGTTTTTAAGGGCTTGTCCGCGCGATAGGCGACGATATTTCTCGCAATTTGCCGCGCGAACGTTTCTTCGCCGTACGTTTTTAAGATGTATGTTAATTTTTCTTCGGAATAGGTATTTACTACGATTTCCGCCGTCAAAGGCGCCGTTTGGTCCATACGCATATCCAGCGGTGCATCCGCTTGGCGGTAGGAAAATCCCCTATCTATATCGTCGATTTGGTGAGAAGAAATACCAAAATCGAGCAACGCGCCGTCGATTTTATCTACGCCCGCTTGCGCAAATACGCGCTCGAAATTTTTATAGTTGGATTTGTAGATAGTAAACCGCCCGTCAAACTCGCTTAACCGTTTACTCGCCGCGGCAATCGCTTCGTCGTCCAAGTCGGTCGCAATGAGTTTTCCGTTCGGGCTTGTCCGCTTTAAGATTTCGTACGAGTGTCCCCCGCCGCCGATTGTGCCGTCAAACCAAACGCCGCTCTCTTTAAGCGCCAGCCCTTGTAAACATTCTTCCAGCATAACCGGTTTGTGAGAAAACTCTAACATCTTTTATTAAATCCCCAACTTCTTCAATTCTGCGTCGTAGTCGATGCCTTCTAAATATTCGTAGTAGCGTTCCGCCGCCCAAATCTCTAACCGCTTGCCGCGACCTAATGTGACGACGTCCTTGGTGATGCCCGCCATCTTTTTCAGCGACGCCGGCAACACTACGCGACCTTGCGCATCCTCTTCCGCAGAAAAGATACTGCCAAAGAATAACGTGGACGCGGGCGTGCTGTCGGAAATGCCTTCGTCGGAGATACAAGAAATGGTATCGTCCAGCAAGCTATCTTCCATTACGCATATACAACGGTTCATACCGCGGAAAAAGCTGTACGTCTTTTCCCCGTTTTCTCCCGTCAATTCTTTTTTGAACCGAGCGGGAATCCGCAGTCTGTTTTTATCGTCTAATTGATGTTCGAAAACGCCCTTGAACATACCTTGCGTCCCCTCCTCGTTTTTTTCGCCTTCGCCCCTCTTGGCGTGCTTGTATCTATTATACAACCACTTTTGACCATTGTCAACACTTTTTTAGCAAATTTTTCAAATTTTTTTAATTTTTTTATTCGCTACACTCCTTTATTTTCCTGACAATGCGAACATTCGTTCGTATATTTGTCGATTTCGCCCTTTTGAGTCCCCGATAAAGTAAATTTGGTTGTAATTTTGGGTATAAAAAGGCGAAAATTTGTTCGTGGTAAAAAGTGGTTGCTTATCCCTACTTTTTGGATAAGTGTGGATTATTTTTGTGGATTTTGTGGATAACTCCCCTATTTTTGCACTTTGCAAGACGGTGGATAAGTGGGTGGATATCCCCAAATTTCCGTCGAAAACGGGGCAGGAATAGTAGCGGGAAATTTGCTCCTTTATATATATGTAATGAGTACACCCCAAAACGACGGAATTTACGTGCATTGTGGGAATGTGGATAGATAGTTCAAAATCCCCCCTTTCGATACCCTGCTCGATTGCCCCTGCGAGCGTCAAACAGGGGTGGATAACCAAGCTTGCCTGTGGATATTTGCCTATGATTTGGTTGCAAAGCGCGTTAAAACGATTGGTTTGACAGGTCGCAGGCGTTGCCAAAACGAGTATTTTACCCCCCATTTTTGCCGCAAGGTTGATTGCCGGCTCCGCGCCGATGATGGGAAAGGGATATTTTTTACGCAGCGTTTCCGCACAAACCGCCGTGACGGTATTGCAAGCGATGACCGCCGCTTTTACGTTGAGCGCGTGAAAACAATCGAATGCGGCGGTTGCCAAAGCAGTAATTTCTTCCTGCGATTTGTTCCCATACGGCGCATTTGCGTTATCGCCAAAATAATAAAAGCGTTCGCCTTGGAAATGGCGCACGCATTCGTGCAAAACGGTTAAACCGCCTATTCCGCTATCAAAAAAGGCGATTCCCGACCCTTGGTTTTGCATTTTTACCCCCATAAAAATAAAAAAAATGAAAATTTTGGTGTTTTTCGCGGTTTTAGTGTGAAAAACAATTTGACAATCAAAAAAAATTATGTTAAAATAATCTACGCTATTAAAATTTTACAAAGTAAGAATTCGTAAGGAGAACATTATGGCAAATATTAAATCCGCAAAAAAGAGAGTTTTGGTTATCGAAAAGAAAACGATGCAAAACAAGGCAATCAAATCTGCACTTAAAACGCAAGTGAAGAAATTCCTCGAAGCTGTGAACGCTGGCAACAAAGAAGAAGCTACCGCGCTTTTCCCCGCTACCGTTTCCGCTATCGACAGCGCTGTGACCAAAGGCGTTATCCACAAGAACAACGCAAACAACAGAAAAGCGAAACTTGCAAAGAAACTTGCTTCGTTGAACTAATTACGACCATATTATACAATATGTGGGTCTGCCTATCGGTAGACCCATTTTTTCGTGCGAATAAATATCCTTAAAACGCCCCTATTTCCCCGAATTTTGCCCGCTCGCGTACGCGCGGGCGTATTTTTTTGCGTGCGCGCGCAAAAACTTATAAAAAAGTGCTTTCAAACGATTGACATACGCCTATGTTTTTTTTATAATAAATATCATAAAAGTTTATTTTTGCTAAACTTTTCGTTTATTTTTAACAAACCACGAGCTTTTTGGAAAAAAGGACGAAGGATAAGGAGCAATTCGTTATGGAATTAGGCGAAAAAATTAGGCGAATGCGCAACCAAAAAGGTTTAACGCAGGAAGAGCTTGCCGATCGTTGCGAGCTGACGAAAGGTTATATATCCCAGCTGGAAAACGACTTAAACAGCCCGTCGATTGCGACCTTGACGGATATTTTGGCGGCGCTTGGCAGCAACCTTGCCGAGTTTTTCCGCGAAGAAACGCAGGAAAAAGTAGTTTATACCAAAAACGAGTTTATTGAAAAGGACGCGGACGGGGTACTCTTTCGATGGCTAATCCCGAACGCGCAGAAAAATATGATGGAGCCGACGGCGGTTGCGCTTGGCGAAGGCATTGCCACCGCAATCGACGTCCCCCACGAAGGCGAAGAATTCGGCTACGTTTTGGAAGGAAAAATCGCCGTTGTGCTCGGCAGCCAAAAGCACGTTGCCAAAAAGGGCGACGCCTTTTACTATCCAGCCAGCAAGCCGCACTATATCGTGAACGAAGGCAAAACTACGGCAAAATTTTTGTGGATATCCACGCCCCCTAATTTTTAATTTTTTCGGAGAAAATACTTATGAAAAATACCGCTTTGGAAAAACAATCGAAAATTATTCAGCTTATCGACGTTTGCAAGGAGTTCGACGGCGTTTCCGTCGTGGAAAATATGAATTTATACGTTCGCAAGGGCGAATTTGTCACCTTTTTAGGCCCGTCGGGGTGCGGTAAAACCACTACTTTGCGTATGATTGCGGGTTTTGACGTGCCGACGAGCGGACAAATTCTTTTGAACGGGGAAGATATTTCGCATTTGCCCCCTAATCTTCGTCCCGTAAACACCGTGTTCCAAAAGTACGCGCTGTTTCCGCATTTGAACGTGTTTGAAAACGTTGCGTTCGGCTTAAAGCAAAAGCGTGTGGAAACCACCTACACCGACAAAAACGGAAATCAAAAAATCAAGCAGGAAAAGCTGCCCAAAGCAATTATCGCGGAAAAGGTGAAAAAGGCGCTGGAAATCGTCGATTTGAGCGGTTTTGAAAAGCGGAGTATCGCTACCCTTTCGGGCGGTCAGCAGCAGCGTATCGCCATCGCACGCGCTATCGTCAACGAGCCGGAGATTCTGCTACTCGACGAGCCGCTCGGCGCACTCGATTTGAAGATGCGCAAGGAAATGCAGCTTGAGCTCAAAGCGATGCACAAGCGTTTGGGGATTACGTTTATCTACGTCACGCACGATCAAGAAGAAGCGTTGACGATGTCGGATACCATCGTGGTTATGGCGGACGGTGTCATTCAGCAAATCGGTACGCCGGAAATGATTTATAACGAGCCGAAAAACACGTTCGTTGCCGACTTTATCGGCGAAAGCAATATTTTCTCGGGCGTTATGCCCAAGGACGGACAAGTGCGTTTTTGCGGTAAATCGTTCGAGTGCTTGGACGGCGGCTTTGAAAAGGACGAGCCGGTTGACGTCGTCGTTCGTCCCGAGGACGTGAAAATCGTTGCCGCGGACGACGGTAAGCTGAAAGGCAAGGTGACGTCGGTCATCTTCAAGGGAATGCATTATCAAATTCTCGTTCAATGCGGCAGATACGAAATTGAAATTCAAAGCACCACCACTCCCGAAGTGGGCGAAACGGTGGGCTTGACGGTTGCGCCCGACGGAATCCACGTTATGAAAAAGATTTTCCGCGTGAATAAATTTAGCGGCGTGATTACCAAGCGCAACACCGTTGAGTTTGGCGACGGCGAATTTGAGTGCGACGTGACCCAGCTCTACCCCGGCAGCCATTTGGACGAAGAAGGATATTTGATTACCGCCAAAGGCGAGCAAATCGACTTGACCGACGTGGAAGTGAACGTGGAAGTTGACTTGAAAGATATTGCGATGAGCGATAACCTGGACGAAGGCGGCGCGCAGGGGCATATTATTTCTATGATTTATAAGAGCGAATATTATCGCTATATCGTGCGTACGGAAAACGAAGAAGACTACGTTTTGGCGTGCGAAGATATGTGGAATGAAAACGACCTTGTCAGCTTGATTATTCCCAAAGACAAAATCCGCTTGACGCTCAAAGTTGCGGAAGGGGGTAAACAATGACGGCAGCAAAAACGAAATTCCGCTTTTCAAGAAAACTGCTCGCGATCCCCTACGCGTTGTTTTTGGCGGTATTCGTAGTCGTTCCCCTGTTTATCGTGCTGTATTATGCATTCACGGACGATAGCGGGAAATTGACGCTCGAATACGTGCGTATGTTCTTCAACGAAAGCGGCGAAGGCATTTTGGGCTTTTTTCAATCGTATAACTTCAAAACGATTATGCGCAGCTTTTTCATCTCGGCAATGAGCACGATTGCTTGTTTGTTGATTGCGTATCCCGTGGCGTACATCATCGCCAAGTGTAAACTCAAAAATAAATCCACTCTGCTTCTTCTCTTCGTCGTGCCGATGTGGGTGAATTTCGTACTCCGAATCAATGCGCTCAAAGAATTGTTCGTGTGGCTGGGCATTTACAATAAATCGGACGCGTGGAATATCATAAACACCATTATCGGTATGGTTTACGATTTTCTGCCCTTTATGATTTTGCCTATCTATACCACCATCATTAAAATTGACAAGAGTTATTTAGAAGCCGCCAAGGACCTTGGCGCAACGCCCGCAAAAGCGTTTGTGAAAGTGACGCTCCCCCTTTCCAAGGCAGGGATTATAAGCGGCGTATCGATGGTATTTTTGCCGTCGATGACCAACTACGTGGTATCTAACTATCTTACGTTTAGAAACGTGAAAATCATTGGTAAGCTGATTGACGACTATTTTATGGGCGATTTGTGGCACGACGGGTCGTTTATCGCGCTTTTGCTTTTGCTGTTTATGTTCCTTGTCACGTGGCTGACGGGCGGATTTAGCGAGGAAGGTCAAACGGATACGAGAGGTGCGTCGTTATGGTAAAAATGAAAAGTATCTTAAAATGGGCGTTCATCGCACTCATCTTGTTGTTTATCTACTTCCCTATCCTGTTTTTGACGGTGAATTCGTTCAACGAAAGCGATCGAATTCAAACCTGGACGGGGTTTAGCTGGGACCATTATAAGTATTTCTTCAACCCCGAAAACGAGCCGTTGCAGGTGGTCGGGCAAACGCTGCTCCTTGCACTCGTGGTCGCGCTGTTATCTACCATTTTAGGCACAATGGGCGCAATCGGAATTTTCTATTCCAAGAAAAAAGCAGGCGGCGCTTTGACGGCGATCAACCGTATTCCCGTTATTAACGCGGACGTTGTCACCGCCATTTCCTTTGCCTTGCTCGTGTCCTTTTTGAGTATTGATAAATCGACGTATATCCCCCTTGTTTTGGGACAAATGCTCTTATGCACACCTTTCGTAGTGTTGTCGATTATCCCGAAACTGCAACAAATGGATAACAATTTATACGAAGCGGCGCTCGATTTGGGCGCGTCGCCGAAAAAGGCGTTGTTTTCCGTGATTATTCCGCAAATTCTGCCTGGGATTATCGCAGGATTCTTGCTGTCCGTCACTCTTTCTTTGGACGATTATATCATCGCGGCTTACACCAAGCCCGATACCTTCCAAACGATTAGTACGCACATCTACGGCTTGGATAAAAATAACGTAGTCGGTCCGAAAATTAAGGCGGCGTACTGGGCGTTTACGGCGATTATATTCTTTATCATCGTGTTGGTCGTGACGATTTCCAACGTGATGGCGTATCACAAGTCAAGGAGCAAAAAGAGATGAAAAAATGGTTGCATTACGCATTAGCGGCGAGTATGCTTTTTTCCACCTGTTCTCTGGCTGCCTGTCAAAGCACTGACAATGGCGGTTCGCACGGAAACGTACTGCGTATAGCCAGCTGGGACGAATACATCGACGAAGGCGGCGAAGATAGCTATTTTTCCGCCGACGCACGCGCTATATACAAAGAATTTGAAGCTTGGTATAACGATACTTACAACGAAAATCTTACCGTTGAATACGTCAAGCTCCAAGACAACGAAACGATGTATAATAAAATTAAAATGGGCGATCGCTACGATTTGCTTTGCCCGTCCGAGTATATGATTATGAAACTCGCAGCGGAAGGGTTAATCAAAAAACTCCCTACATCGATGCTGGACGCGAGCAATCCCGATAACCATTATATCCGCAACTTATCGCCGTATATCCGCGAAGTTTTTGAAAGCGGTACGTTAACGGACGGAAGCAAGTGGTCGGAATATACCGCTGGGTATATGTGGGGCTCGACGGGGTTTGTTTTTAACCCTGACCAAATCGGCGCTTCCCCAGACGAAGCGCGCGCTTTAATGGCAAGCTGGACCGCACTTTCTTCCCCTGCCTGCGAGCGGAAAATTACTTCCAAGGACAATGTGCGCGACGCGTATTTTACCGGGCTTGGAATGTACTATGAAGCGGAGCTTTTGGCGTTAAAAACCCGCTTTGAAAACGGCGAAATTACGCTTGCAGAATATAAAGCGACTTTAGCGGAAAAAATGAACGATACGTCAATAGAAACGATGAACGGCGTAAAGAAAAAGCTGGAAGTTGCACGCGGGAATTTGTACGGTTTGGAAACGGACGAAGGAAAAACGGATATTATTGCAGGTCGGCTTGCCGCGTCCTATCAATGGAGCGGCGACGCTGTGTATATACTCGACGAAGCAGAAGATAGCGAAAATCCCCTTTATTTAGAGTATTCCGTACCACAATCGGCATCCAATTTATGGTTTGACGGTTGGGTAATGATGAACAGCGCAAACGAAAAGGCAGCGACGGCGTTTATCAATTACGTATCCAAGCCCGAAAACGTAATTAGAAATATGTATTATATCGGTTATACAAGCTGTATTGCAAGCGAAGAAGTGTTCGATTACGTCTTAGAAAGCTACGGCGCAGACGAGAGCGAGACAGACGTTGCTTTGTACGATTTGAGTTATTTCTTCGGCGCAGGGCATACGTTAACCACCACAAGCGACCAGCTTCGCAGACAGCTGTTCGCGCAATACCCCGACCAAGACACCATCAACCGCCTTGTGGTTATGGGATATTTCGATAAAGCCACCAACGAACGCGCGAATAGAATGTGGAATAATATCAAATAATCCGCTTTATATCGCCTTTAAGCAATTAACTCCCCTTTTTAGGCGATGCCCTATAACAATTATAAAAAAGCAACGCAGTATTGTTCAAATACTGCGTTTTTACTTATTTTTTTACGTTATTATGTCAGACATAGGTATTATGTGTGACATAATAAGCCATTTTTTGGTTATAATTATGCGTGACATAGGTATTATGTCACGCATAATAGGTTGTTTTTTGTTTATTTTAACCTATAGGCAAGCAAATTTCAATATATCTTTCTTTACACCACTCCCCTTTAGGACGCCAATGAAATATAACGAGCTCTGGCGCCTCTACGAACCGATAACTTGTTTCAGGCAGCCATTCCGATACTATGTTCTTGCGTATATCATTGTAATCCGCTATGGGATTCTTACATTTTAGAGTATTAAACACTACATATTTTTGTTTGGGGATAATCAATGTTTCAAATCCGAGTTTATCAATAAAATCCACACCCGTTATTGCTGGATTGATTAAATCTTCTCGCGTGGACGTGTCTAATTCATACGCGAAATAAAAGTCATATCCGTCATCATCGATATTTGTCACAATAGCATACTGCTTTGTATAATCACACGCAGCTCCCAATAACAACCATTGCTTTGCCCTTGTTGATTGAGCAAATTCTTTTTCCTGTTGAGAACGCTCTGCACCATACGGCACACCGTAAAAACGCTTTTTATAGCCCGTAAGGATTATACCATCTTTTTCTTCAATTTTGTACTGCATTTCAATTCCTCCTACTTTATCGTAATTTATCATAAGACGAGAATACGTCTTTGATTTCGAGTATTTAATCTTGGATGGTAAAACCCCGTGAAACCTTGTAAACGCACGCGAAAAGCTTTCCACCGAATCGTATCCGTATAAAAATGCTGTTTCCGTCACGCTGTTCCCTTTACAAAGTAAATCATTCGCCGCGCAACTCAATCGCCGTCGCCGTATATATTCACCTAAAGAAACCCCACACGTTAGCGCAAAAACACGTTGAAAATGATAGCTTGAAATATGCATCATTCGCGCCAACTCGTCATAATTGATGTTTTCCGTTAAATGTTCTTCTATATAATCGAGTATTCGCTGTATTTCATTTTTCCAATCCATCTCTACACCTCTATTATATTATAACATCTCACTTCATCAAATACTTGACTTTTTGTGCTATAAACTAAAAAAACAGCCGTTATTTTATAGAAGAATACCACTAATAACAATTATCACATTATCAATTTTCTCGTAAAATAGGGCTATTTGCGTAATGACACGAAGGCATTGCAACGACAATATAAAATAAAACAGCTTATCCGAAGATAAGCTGTTATTATTTAACCTAATGATAGATTATTTAAGCACTTTAACGATGGAACCGGAACCAACCGTTCTACCACCTTCACGGATAGCGAACTTAAGACCTTCTTCCAAAGCAACGGGCTTAATAAGGACAACTTTCATTTCGATGTTGTCGCCAGGCATAACCATTTCTACGCCTTCGGGAAGTTCGATCATACCGGTAACGTCCGTCGTACGAACGAAGAATTGAGGTCTGTAGTGGTTGAAGAATGCGGTGTGACGACCACCTTCTTCTTTGGTCAAAACGTAAACTGGTGCCGTGAATTCGGTACCAGTAGCAACCGAACCGGGTTTCGCGATAACTTGACCTTTTTGGATGCCAGTTCTGTCGATACCACGAAGGAGTGCACCTACGTTGTCGCCAGCTTCAGCTTGGTCGAGCATCTTGTGGAACATTTCAAGACCGGTAATAACGGTGCTTACAGGTTTTTCGATCAAACCAACGATTTCAGCGGGATCACCAACGTGAGCCGTACCTCTTTCTACACGGCCGGTAGCAACGGTACCACGACCAGAAATCGTGAATACGTCTTCTACAGGGAGCAAGAAGGGCTTGTCGGAAGCACGTTCAGGGGTCTTAATGTAGCTGTCAACAGCGTCCATAAGTTCAAGGATGGGAGCTACTGCGGGATCTGCCATGATTTCATCAGCAGGTTTGCCGGAGCTTGCGCATTCCAAAGCTTTCAAAGCGGAACCGCGGATGATGGGGGTATCGTCGCCGGGGAATTCGTATTTGTCAAGGAGTTCACGAATTTCCATTTCAACGAGTTCGCACATTTCATCTCTTTCGTCATCTGCGAATTGGTCAACTTTGTTAAGGAATACAACGATGAAAGGAACGCCTACTTGGCGAGCCAAAAGGATGTGTTCTTTCGTTTGGGGCATGGGACCGTCGGTAGCAGCACAAACAAGGATAGCACCGTCCATTTGAGCAGCACCGGTGATCATGTTTTTAACGTAGTCAGCGTGGCCAGGGCAGTCAACGTGAGCATAGTGACGTGCGTCCGTTTGATACTCAACGTGAGCGGTATTAATTGTAATACCACGTGCTCTTTCTTC
>JAZRIK010000069.1:0-6081 GCA_045645245.1 Candidatus Scatosoma sp.
TTGGAAGATAACGGCGTGCTTGGTATCGCAATGGGTACGAGTGAAGCGGTCGGTTATATCAATACCAACGGCGGTATCAACGGCTGGCTTTCCGAGCTTGCTTTTGCGCCCGTTGACTTTAACGAAAACGCTATGCAAGACCAATGGAGCGGCGATTTTGGGGTTGGCTGTAAATATTTCTCGCAAGACGCAGTCATTAAGCTCGCAGAAGCAGGCGGACACGTATTTGCAGACGGACTTACGCCCGCACAAAAACTCAAAGAAGTACAAAAAATGATGGACGAAGGCAGCGCGCTTGCACAACAAATTTACGAAGATATCGGCGTATATTTGGCAAACACCATTCCTTTCTATGCAAAATTCTACGATATTAAGCATATGCTTTTGCTTGGCCGCGTTATGGGCGGTAAAGGCGGCGACGTTATTTTATCCACCTGCAAACAAGTGTTGGCGGAAGAATATCCCGAGTTTTCTACGCTCGACATCGGTTTGCCCGATGAAAAGAACCGTCGCGTCGGTCAAAGTATTGCTGCGGCTTCGTTGCCTGCAAACGTCTAATTTGATAAGATAAGGAGTATCTTTATGAAATGTTTTAGAAACGTAGCGGTTTACGTAGAAGGCAAGGGCGTAAAAAAGCGTTCGGTGCTGTTCGATGAAAAAATTGTAAAAATCATTCGCGGCAACGGCGTTAGTAAGTATGCGGAACATATTTCTCTTCCCAAAGACGCAATCGTATTGCCCGGTTTTATCGATCAACATATTCACGGCGCAGGCGGTTCGGACGGTATGGACGGAAGCGTAGAAAATATCGCTACCATCGCAAAAACGATTGCAAGCGAAGGTACAACTTCTTTCCTTGTGACAACGATGACGCAAAGCCCCGAAAATATCAAAAACGCACTCAAAGCAGTAAAAGAATATAGAGAAAAAGACCCTGCGGACGGCGCAAAAGTAGTGGGCGTGCATTTGGAAGGCCCGTTTATCGCGGAAAAATTCAAAGGCGCGCAACCGTTAGAATACGTAGCTGTGCCCGATACCGACGTTTTTGACGAATATAACGAAGCAAGCGGCAATAGCATTCGTATCGTCACGCTGGCACCCGAAGTGGAAGGTGCTGAAAAGCTCATTCGTCATCTGACGAAAAAGGGAATTGTTTCTTCCATCGGGCATACGGGCGCGAAATATCCCGATATCGAAAAAGCGGTGGATTTGGGCGCGACAAACGTCACGCATACTTTCAATGCGCAAACGCCTTTACACCATAGAGAAATCGGTACGGTGGGTAGCGCAATGCTCGTTGATGAACTGAATTGCGAGTTGATTGCGGATACCATTCACGTTTCCGTTCCTGCGATGAAGCTTTTGACGAAGGTGAAAGGGGTCGATAAAGTAAGCTTGATTACCGACGCAATGCGAGCAAAAGGGCTTCCCGACGGAGAAAGCGAGCTTGGCGGGCAAAAGGTATTTGTCAAAGACGGCGAAGCGCGTTTGGAAGACGGAACGCTCGCAGGCAGCGTATTGCGTATGAATTACGCAGTTAGAAATATGGTTGAGCGGGTAGGCGTACCGTTTACGCAAGCGGTCGATTATGCAACCATTAACCCCGCGAGAATGCTGAAAATCGATAAAAAAGTAGGCAGTATCAAGGTAGGCAAAAATGCCGATTTTACCGTTATTAACAAAAATTTTGACGTTATTTTAACCGTTCGCGACGGCAAAATTATTTATCAGGCATAAACAAAAATAAAGATATAAAAGAGCTATGTGTATTTTCGCATAGCTTTTTTTCATATACTCGTGCTAAAAAACATATTTATATTGATACAAAAGTATAAAAAAACATCAACTTTTTTTGATGAAATACTTTCAAAATCCAAAAAAATATGTTATAATAGGAGTGACGCTTTGTACGATTTACTGCATCAAGCAAAATATGCGGCTTACGAGCCTGAATTTTACGCTTTAACAGCTAAATATACAACAATTTGCTGTGGCGGGCGCGCAGACGCGATATTTTTTCCAAATACGCAAAAAAAACTTGTCGAGCTGGTTGGTTTTTTGGGAAAGGACAAAATCCCATTCTTTATACTCGGTCAAGGCGCAAACGTGCTGATAAGCGACGACCTATCAGGTAAAGTGATTGTCTGCACCAAGCATATAAAAGAGATTTTTTTGCAGGGGCAAAGCGTATTCGTTTCCGCGGGTGTTTCGTCGGGTTTGCTTTTGAAGTTTTGCCGTGAAAACGCTTTAAGCGGAGCGGAATTTTTGACAGGCATACCGACCACGATGGGCGGCGCGCTGTATATGAATGCGGGTGTTGCCGACGGGCATATCGCCGATATTGTTCAAAGCGTACTTGTGTTAAGAAACGGTCGCGTGCAAACGCTAAACAAACAAGATTGCGATTACGGTTATAAAACGAGCGTATTTATGCGCAATCGCGACGTTATTTTGGGCGCGAAGCTTGGTTTGCAAAGTGCAACCTTGCAGGAAATTGACCAAAAAGCAGCCGTTTTCCGCACACGCAGAGCGCATTTGCCCAAAGGGAAGAGTATGGGCTGCGTATTCAAAAATCCGACGGGGTATTCCGCAGGCGCGTTGATTGAAAACGCCGGCTTAAAGGGCTTGCGTATCGGCGGGGCGGTTATTTCGTGTGAACATGCAAATTTTATTATTAATGACAAAAATGCAACGGCGAGCGACGTTTGTGCGTTGATACAAACGATTAAAAACGCTGTTTTTGCGCAATATAAAATACGTTTGGAAGAAGAAATTAGATATATCGGATAGATGAAAGGAGAATGAAAGTGCTTTTAACAGGTGATTATCATACGCATACTCCGTATTCGCACGGGAAACACACCGTTGCGGAAAACGCTTCGCGCGCGAAGGAGTTAGGGATTAAAGAAATTGCAATCACCGATCACGGTTTTTCGCACGTGGTTTACGGTTTACGCAGACGAGAGATGAAAGCGTATCGCCAAGAATGCCGCGACGCGGAAGAAAAATACGGTGTAAAAGTACTTGTCGGTATGGAAGCAAATATTCAAGGCAGGTCGGGGCAAGTGGATATGCGCGAGAAAGATTACGAGCAATTTGACGTATTTCTTTGTGGGTATCATATCGCTATTTATTATCAAAATTTTGGTCAGTTGCTTTCTTATGGGCTTGAAAATCTATTGCTAAATTCTATTTTTCACAAAACGACCAAAACGCAGCTTGCAAAAAACACCTTGGCGTACGTCAATGCCATCAAGAAAAACCCTGTGGATATTGTCACGCATATCAATTTTCAATGTCCTTGCAATTCGCTGGAAGTAGCAAAATGCGCGGCGGACTATGGCACGTATATCGAGTTGAATGCGAAAAAGAGCCATTTTACCGACGATGAATTATGTGAAATGGTGCAAAAAACGGACGTTCGCTTTGTCATCAACTCCGATGCCCATTCGATGGGGCGCGTGGGGGATACCAAGCTCGTCGAAGAGCAATTAAAGCGTATCAATTTCCCGCTCGACCGCATTGATAATATCGACGGCAGAAGCCCTGTTTTCCGCTTTGCCGCGTATAAAAAAGCACATTAACGGTAGTTTATGAATTTTACTTTGGATATCAAAAAAGAGCTGATTACGCATTGTAGCTGGACAAGCGAAAAAGAGCGCAAAGCCGCGCTGTCCGCGTTCGTTAGGACGAGCGGTACGCTTGGGATTGTCAATCAAATTCCCACCTTTTTTCTCGTCAGTCAAACGGAGCGCGTAGCCGAATTTTTTATGACGCAATTTGTAGAAACGTATGGGTTCGATTTAACGTTGGCGCACGCGTCGCAGGATAGATTAAGCGGTAGAGACAAGCTGGTTTTAGAATGTCCGCTTACTGTTTCCAAAGAAGTTTTAAGCGCGCTTGGTTTATTGAAACGCGGTGCAAATGATTTTCGAGACGGAATCTCTCGTACGCTTTTGCATAGCGAACAGGCGAAAATAGCGTATATTCAAGGCGCGTTTTTAGGCGGCGGAAGCTGTATTTTACCTACGGAAAAGGGCGGCGGGTACCACTTGGAAACGGTATTTTTCGATAAAAAAACAGCACAGGATTTTTGTGACTTGCTTGGCGAATTTGAGCTGATTGCGCGCTTGGTTGAGCGTAAAGAAAATTTTGTCGTTTATATCAAGAGTAAAGAACTCATTTCCGATTTTTTATCCATCGTCGGCGCGGAAAATACGCTAAAAAAATTTGCCGCGTTTATAGAAAAGCGCGACGAAGCCAACCACGATAATCGTGCGCGAAACTGTTTTTCGGGCAACGCGGATAAAACGGCGATTGCAGCGGTAAAACAGGTTGTAGCACTCAAAAAAATGCAAGAAAAAAACGATTTTAACGATTTGAGCGAAGAATTGCGCACGCTCGCACGCGCTCGCTTGAAAAATCCTACAATGTCATTAAGAGAACTTGCCGAGTATTTAGGCGAAAGCAAAAGCTGTCTAAACCATCGTATGCGTAGGTTGATGTCTTTGGCGGAAGAATAAGAGAATAATTAAGGATAAACAAAAGATTATGACAGATTTTGTGCATTTGCATCTTCACACGGAATATAGCTTGTTAGACGGGGCGGCGAAAGTTGACGATCTCGTTGATTATCTTGTAAAAAACAACATTAACGCGTGTGCCGTTACCGATCACGGCAATATGTACGCGTCGTTATATTTCGCGGAAGAATGCGCAAAAAAAGGAATTAAATACATTATCGGCTGCGAATTATACGCAACGGACGACCATTTAGATAAACGCTACGGAACCAAAACGGAGCATATCGTTTTGCTTGCGAAAAACAAGGTGGGGTATCGCAATATCGTTAAGCTGGATTCGCTTTCGCATATCGACGGCTTTTACGGTAAACCGCGCATTAGCTACGAGTATATTAAAAAGCACAGCGAAGGCGTAATTTGCCTTTCCGCGTGCTTGGCAGGGCGCATTCCCCAGCTTTTATTGCAGGGCGAATACGAAGCCGCCAAGGCGTTTGCTTTGGATATGAAAGCGGCGTTTGGCGACGATTTTTATATCGAAATTCAAGACCACGGCATTGCGGACGAAAAGCAGGTTATTCCCGAGCTTATTAAGCTTGCACGCGAACTGAAAATCGGTTTGGTTGCAACCAACGACGTGCATTATATTGAAAAGGACGACTGGGAAGCGCACGACGTACTTTTGTGTATTCAAACAAAGAAAACGCTTGCTGACCCCAAGCGAATGAAATTTGACACGCACGAGTTTTATATGAAATCGGGCGACGAAATGGCAGAGCTTTTCCATTACGTTCCCGACGCGATTGCAAATACGCGCGTAATTGCGGACAAAGTGACTGAACCTGCGTTCGATTTAACGCCGTACGGCGAGCCGATTCGCGATAAATCGCTTATTCCCTTGTACAAGCCCGACGACGGCAGCACTTCGCCTGAATTTTTGACAAATTTGACTTGGAAGGGCTTGCCCAAACGCTACGAAAATATCACGGAAGAGATTAAACAGCGCGTCGAGTACGAGCTGGGCATTATTATCAAGATGGGCTTTGCCGACTATTTCTTGATCGTATGGGATTATATCAACTGGTCGCGCTTGCACGGTATTCCCGTAGGGCCCGGGCGTGGCTCTGGGGTAGGCAGTATCGTTGCGTATTCTATCGGAATTACCGACGTGGATCCTTTGAAATACGACCTAATTTTCGAGCGGTTCTTAAACCCTGACCGCGTATCTATGCCCGACTTCGACGTGGACTTTTGTACGAAAAGACGGCATGAAACCATCGAATACGTGCGCGATAAATATCACCCTGAAAACGTGGCGCAAATCGTCACGTTCGGTACGCTTGCATCGCGCGCCGTTATCAAAGACGTAGGCCGTGTTATGGGCGTTCCGTATTCGGAAACGGACAAAGTGGCAAAGCTGATGGACGGCAAATCCACCATTGGGGAATTGCTGGGACGAAAGATTCCAAAATTGGAAAAACAGCTTGCCGATCCCGAATTAAACGAAGAAAAGAAAGCCGAGATTGCGAAAAAACTGAACGAACAGAAGCAAAAAAAGAAC
>JAZRIK010000070.1:0-1984 GCA_045645245.1 Candidatus Scatosoma sp.
ATTTCGTAGAAGGAATGGGTATGGATAAACGTATCCTTGTCAGAGGTTAAATGCGTTGCAAATTCGACGTCGTTTTGTAAAAATGATAATTCTTGAATTTTTTGTGCCATAATAATCCCCTTTGGTTATATTATAATATAAATATAGTAATATGTCAATATAAAAAGTTAAAAAATGAGGTGTTTTATGAAAAAACTAAACAGCGAAAAATTGAAAGAGGTTCTAACCAAGCGCGCGCTTAGCGACGTCGAAAAAGGAACGATTACCTGCGCTCACCTGATTGTTAATCAAGGGGGTAAAAGAGTGTTTAATTCTACTTTTGGCACGAACGGCATAGGCGGCGCGCCGTTGAGTCCGAACGCAACCTACCGAATTGCGTCTATGACAAAGCCCGTCACCGCTCTTGCAGTTTTGATTGAAGCTGAACGGGGCAGGCTGAACTTGCAATCGCCCATCACCGACTTTTTGGACGGGTACGAGAATTTACCCATCGCACGCTTGGAGGGTGATGAATTAAAAATAATCGGGGTAAGCAATACTCCCATTCGTGTTTATCACGTACTGGCGCATATCAGCGGAATTGAAATGGGCGATATTATCACCGCAATCACGGCGAAGCTGCACGAAAGCGAAAAACAGAGCTTAAAGGAAGTCGTAGAATATTTTTCGGATAAGCCTTTATTTTTTGAAACTGGAACGGCGCAATCGTACGGACCGCACGTTGCGCTCGATGTCGCGGCGCGAATCGTGGAAATCGTTAGCGGAATGGACTACGCTTCCTACGTAAAGCAAAACATTACGGACGTTATCGGAATGAAGGACACGACCTTTACGCCGACAAACGAACAATGGTCGCGGCTTGTGAAAAAGCACAAGCTTGACGAAAACGGCAAGGTGATTGACGGCGATAACGATACGGCGCATATTTACGGTAACAATCCGCTCACCTATTATTCGGGTGGCGCGGGGCTGATGTCTACGGCGGAGGATTATTCGTTGTTTGCGGAAACGCTTTTGAACGGCGGCGTTGCGCCGAACGGCAACCGTGTGATTAGCGAAGAATTCTTAAAGCATATGTCTATGCCTTACTGTCCACCCGAATTGATGGACGTCCCCACGCAAGCTACTGGTGTAACTTGGGGGCTGGGCGTAAGAGTTTTTACGAACGACAACGGCAAATTACCGAAGGGTACGTTCGGTTGGAGCGGCGCGTACGGAACGCACTTTTGGATTGATCCTGTAAACAAGATTACGGCACTGTATATGAAAAATAGCGACAGTAACGGCGGAGCAGGCGCGGAAACGGGCGAAAATTTTGAAACGGATATTATGGGGTGCTTGGAATGAAAGAAGTAAGAGCATATATTGCGAATAACTGGGCAAAAACCTTTCACGACCCGTCGGAAATGAGAGGGGATTTTGTTGTGCCTAAACCTTATATTTCGCCGTCTATCGGCGGTATGTATATAGACTTGTACTATTGGGACGTGTATTTTATCAACCTTGGTTTAATGATAGACGGACACTACGAGCAGGTTGAAAATAATCTTGACAATATGGCGTATTTTATCAATACGCTTGGGTATATGCCAAATGCAAACACGCTTGCAGATCGTTCGCAACCGCCACTCTTTTGTAGTGCAGTATATGATTATTACGAACATAAAGGCGATACGGCAATTATCAAGAAATATATGCCGTATATTGTTAAGGAATATGATTTTTGGCAGACGCAACGCAAGGCGAAATTCGGTTTAAATAACTTTTCGACTAATGCAGACGATAAGTTAAAAATGCTAAACTACGAAGGTTTGTCTGATAGGGTTTTGGAGAAGTCAGAAACAAGAGAAGGACAGCTTGCTATTGCGCAAGATATTATGGCGATTGCCGAAAGTGGCTTAGACTTTAATATGCGTTTTAGAACAAAACGTAGTAAAATCGACGCGAGCAGTTTCCTGCACCTTGACTTGAATTGTTTCTTGTA
>JAZRIK010000071.1:0-1896 GCA_045645245.1 Candidatus Scatosoma sp.
TCCTTGGCACACAGAACGGACATGGCTACGATCCGACTTAATGGACGGAAAATCGACCATCGGCGAATTGTTGGGCTTAAAAATACCCAAAATAGAAAAGCAGCTGCAAGCTCCCGATTTGAGCGATGAAAAGCGCGGGGAGATAGAGAAAAAACTCAAAGAACAAAAGGGGAAGAAGAACCCCGAATTTATCGAAGTTTACGAAAGCAACGAAGAACTGCGCCGCGTAATCGATATGGGCTTGAAATTAGAAGGTATGCCCAAAAACATATCCGAACACGCAGCGGGCGTGGTTATTTGCAATAAAGTGCTTGCCGATAACGTACCCCTTGCAAGAAACGGCGAAGACATCGTCACGCAGTTTGATATGAAAGAAGTGGAAGCGGTTGGGATGCTGAAAATGGACTTCTTGGCGCTGACCACTTTGACCGATATTCAAAACACGCTCGAATATATCAAAGAAGGGCTTGGGGTGGAAATCGACTTTAATAAAATCGGGGTGGACGTACCCGAAGCATACCAGCTCATCTCGTCGGGGGATACCGACGCGGTGTTCCAGCTCGAACAAGGCGGTATGAAAAAGTTTATGAAAGAGCTGCAACCAAGCTGTTTGGAAGACTTGATTGCAGGTATTTCGTTGTACCGTCCCGGTCCGATGGACTTTATCCCGACGTATATCCACAACAAGCATCACCCCGAAGACATTGTTTACGATACGCCGCATTTAGAGCCGATTTTGAAAAACTCGTACGGGGTAATCGTATATCAAGAACAGGTTATGCAAATTTTCCAACAGCTTGCGGGTTATACCTACGGACAAGCCGACCTTGTGCGCCGCGCGATGTCCAAAAAGAAGAAAAAAGAGCTGATGGAGCAAAAGGATAAGTTTATTCACGGCGCGCCCGCGGAAGGAATTACGGGCTGTGTTTCCAAAGGAATTCCAGAAGAAATCGCCGCGAAAATTTTTGGGGATATGGAAAGCTTTGCGTCGTACGCGTTCAATAAATCGCACGCCGCGGCATACGCAGTGGTGGCATATCGTACCGCATACTTGAAAGCGTTCTATCCTAAAGAATTTTTAGCGGGTATTTTGAACGATCGAATTGATAAAATAGAAGAAATTTCCAAATATATTACGTATATGAAGGAAAGAAATATTCAAGTTTTACCGCCCGATATCAACCGCTCCAAAGAAATTTTCTGGGTGGAAGGGAATGGTATCCGTATCGGCTTGGGCGCACTCCGCGGGGTTGGTCAAGAAGCGATTGCCGCAGTTATCAAAGAACGGAACGAAAACGGTTTATTCAAAGACTTTGCCGATTTTGCCGTACGCTGTGCAAAGTACGTCAACAAGCGTATCGTAGAAAGCTTGATTTATGCGGGTGCGTTCGATTCGTTTGGATATACGCGTTCGCAGGTGGCGGCGGTGTACGAAGAAGTGCTCACCCGTGTTTCCGCGCGTGATAAGCAAAGCGACGGCGCGCAAATTTCCTTGTTTAGTATGGAAGGCGGGCTTACGGAAATGGAAATTGACGTGCAATACCCCAACGTTCCCGAGTATGAAACGATGGAGAAATTATCCAAAGAAAAATCGGTGCTCGGCGTTTACGTCAGCGGACACCCGTTTGAGAAGTTTTTGCCGTATTTCAAGGACAAATCGTTTAACTGCTCGTTATTGAACGTCTTTACCGAAGATGAAGAGGGCGGTAAAAAGACTTATACGGAAATTAGCGACGGTATGCAAATTACGATGGGCGGTATGATTGCCGCTTATAAAAAGCTGAAAACGCGCAGCGGTGCGTTTATGGCATTTGTCACCGTGGAAGATTTGCACGGCTCGATCGAGTGCGTTTGCTTCCCGAAAATCTACGATAAAATCCGCAATTTCTTGGAAAA
>JAZRIK010000072.1:0-5677 GCA_045645245.1 Candidatus Scatosoma sp.
CATATTGAAAATAAATACGATTTTCGACCCTACCGAGTAGAATGCAAAATTCCCCGAAGGTCCAACCGCGCCTAATCCCGGTCCGATATTATTCAGCGTTGCAAGGACCGCCGTAAAGTTGGTGAGAATATCTTGAAAATCTAAACACAGCAATAAAAATGAAACGATAAAGATAAGCAAATACGCAACGATATACGCGCTTACTCCGCGCACAACTTCGTCTTCTACCACCTTGTTATCGATGGTTATTTTTTTGATTTGCTTGGGATGCAGCCAACGGCGCATTTCGTGCGTCGCGCCTTTATACAATATCATTACGCGCGAAACCTTGATACCGCCGCCTGTTGAGCCGGCGCACGCGCCGATAAACATCGCAAGCAGTAGCACCGCCTGCGAAAGCGCGGGCCAAAGCGCAAAATCCGCCGTAGCAAAACCGGTTGTGGAAATTACCGACGCGATAGAGAACGCCGCGTGCTTGAGCGATTCCCCAAACGAATAGCCAAAGTTTCCACTCAAAAATACGTTGAGCGCAACGGTAATAATCGCCGTAAAAACGATGGTGAAAAACACCTTTACTTCGGTATTGAGCGCGTCCTTAAAACGACCGCGCAGGATAAAGAAATAGGACGCAAAGTTAACGGAAAACAGCAGCATAAACACAGTCACAACAATTTGCGCGTACGAAGAATAGCTTGCAAAGCTATCCGCCTTGATGGCAAACCCACCCGTGCCTGCCGTCGCAAACGCCGTAGTCAGCGCGTCAAAAACAGGCATATCGAAAACAAGCAAAATAAATTGCAATACCGTGAGCGCGGTATAAATCAAATACAAAATTGCCGCAGTCGAACGCATTTTCGGCACGAGTTTTCCCACACTCGGCCCCGTGCTTTCCGCTTTCATTAAATTGATATTTCTACCCCCGCTCAATGGCATAAATACCATCATTAAAACGAGTACGCCCATACCGCCGATCCAGTGGCTAAAACTCCGCCACATCAGCATACATTTGGGCAAGCTTTCAATTTGTTCGCCGCTTAAAATACTCGACCCCGTCGTTGTAAACCCAGAAACCGTTTCAAACAGCGCGTCTATATAGCTGGGGATACTATTCGACGTCCAAAAGGGCAGCGCGCCGAATAAACTCATCACCAACCAGCTCAAAGCGACGATCATAAACCCTTCTTTTGAATAAATAGACTGGTTCTTAACCTTAATCTTTTTACCCAGAACGCCGACGAGTGCGCAAACCGCCATTGCGACGACGAAATGCCAGCCCTGCGTTTCTTGATAGACAATCGCCGTGACGATGGGTACGAGCATAAATATCGCTTCAAATATCAGCACCAGCCCAAGCGTGCGTAAAATCATACGATAATTCATCTTGCGCTCCTTATTTCAGCACTTGCGTAATTTCGCGCAAGCCCAACTGCTTGGATACAATTACGACCGCGTCGCCCGCTTGAATCGCGTCTTGCCCACGCGGAATAATCACTTCGCCGTTGCGGGTGATAGACGCCACCAAAACGTCGGGCTTTAATTTGAGTTCGTAAAGCGGTATCCCGATAATAGGCGAGTTTTCCTTAACCAAAAATTCAGACGCTTCTACTTTATTTTGAATAATATTATACATCGTTTCCACGTTGCTGCCCACCGTATTTTGCATTGCGCGCACGTAGCGAACGATAATGTCCGCCGTTAAGTTTCTCGGACAAATTGTGGTATCCAAATTTAATTCATCTAATACATGGTCATAGTCTATGCGGTTAATTTTGGTGATGAGCTTGTTTGCGCCCACACTTTTTGCGTACATAGAAAGCAGAATATTTTCTTCGTCGATATTTGCAAGCGCAACGAACGCGCCTGCCGACGAAACGCCTTCTTCCATCAAAAGCTCCTTATCCGAACCGTCGCCGTGAATGATATTGCATTTCGGCCATAAACCGCTAAGCTCTTCGCAGCGCTTTAAGTCTTTTTCCACAATCGTTAAGTTAATTCCGCTGCGTTCTAAAAGTCCGCAAAGATAATGAGTAATTACGCCGCCGCCAACCACAAGGGCTTTTTTAACGGGATTTTCGTTGTGCTTGATTTTGACAAAAAATTCGCGTGCGTTTTTGGGCGCGGACACAATGGAAATTACGTCGCGTTCTTCAAAACGGAAATCGCCGTTGGCAATGTACGCTTCTTCGCCGCGTTCGATGGTACAAACAAGCAGGTTAGGATGATATTTGATCGCCATATCCTTAACCGTCATACCGATCAGCGGGCTATCCTTTCTCAAACGGAATTTGATAAGCTCCACCTTTCCTTTTGCAAACGGTTCAATCGCGAGTGCGCGCGGAAAACGAATGACGCGCGCAATTTCTTCCGCTGCGGCGTATTCGGGATTGATAACCATCGAAAGCCCCAACTGCTCTTTAAGATACAGCGCGTCGTGGCTGTAATCGGGGTTTTTTACACGGGCAATCGTTTGGCATTTGCCTTCCTTTTTCGCCACGACACAGCACAGCACGTTCAGCTCGTCAGAATTCGTCACCGCAATCAATAAATCGGCGTTTTGAATACCCGCTTCGCGCTGCGTAGTATAGGTTGCGCCGTTGCCCACTACCCCCATAATATCACAGCGCTCGGTGATGGTTTTTACCTTTTCCGCCGCGCTGTCGATAACCGTGACGTTATGCTTTTCGTTGTATAACCTTTGCGCGAGCGTTTTCCCCACTCGACCGCAACCGATGATGATAATATTCATATCTCACCTCACTTTTTTTTAGATAATTTCTTGATGGACGTTCTATGTTCTTCTCCCGCAAATAAGCGATATAAGTTTTTTCTATGCGCCACCCAAGTAAGTACGTTTATTGTCAAAATTAATAAATATGCCCATACCAGGTATGCATTGAATGCGTTTTGACTATATTGAAGCAGGAAAGTAAGCATTTGAATAATCGAACAACCCGTCACGCCCAAAAGCGAACCGAGCGAGCCCCATTCGGTCGCGTAGATGAACAAAACCAAAAGCAGCGCAACCGCTAATCCGCCAAGCGCCCACCAAGCGCTTTCGCAGGACAAACCAAACCAAAACAAGCCCAGCGTGGACGCAATTCCTTTGCCACCCTTAAAGCGTATTGTTGCAGGGAAAATATGCCCGACAACCACAAACAAGCCGCAAAAATAGCGAGTGACGTCGGATACCAAAACGGTGGTTCCTGCAAATACGTAATTGCGGTAGATAAAATACGAAATCAGCGCGGGAAGTCCGCCTTTGACCGCGTCGCAAACGAACGTGAGCAAGCCGAATTTTAAGCCAAATTCGCGGCTCATATTCATCGTACCGGGATTACCGCTGCCCATTTTGGTAATATCCTTCTTTTTAGAGCGGGAAATGACCAGCGCAAAGTTGACGCAGCCGATTGCATAGCAAATAACTGCCATCAACACAAATTGCCACCAGTTTTCCGCAAACGAAAAGTTTTTCATTTTTAGTCCTCGTCCTTTTTTTCGCGTACGGCAATTTTAATGGGCGTGCCCGAAAAATCGTAAGCGCGGCGAATGGTGTTTTCCAAATACCGCTCGTATGAGAAATGCAAAAGCCGCTCGTCGTTAACGAATAATACGAACGTGGGCGGACAAATGGAAACCTGCGACGAGAAAAATACGCGCATTCTTCTACCCAAATACGAAGGCGGTTCTTGCAAACGTACCGCGTCGCCGATTAAGTCGTTCAGCTCGCCCGTAGGCACTCTAAACGAAGCGTGCGCATACACTTCTTCCGCCGGCGCGAGTATTTTTTCCACTCTTTGGCCCGTTTTCGCGGAAATATAGGTGGATTTGTAATAATCCATAAACTTCAAATCTTCTTTAAGCTTTTCTTCGAAGCGATTGATGGTATGCGTGTCCTTTTCTACCAAATCCCACTTATTCATAACAATCACCGACGGCTTGCCTTGCTCGTGCACGTAGCCGATGATTTTTACGTCTTGTTCGGTGAGTCCTTCCGCACTATCCACCACCAGTAAGCACACGTCGCTGCGGCGCACCGCGTCGAACGCACGCATATTGCTGTAATATTCTACGTCGTCGTCCACGTTTTTCTTCTTTCTAATCCCTGCGGTGTCAATCAGCGTATATGCCTTATCCCCGCGGTAAAACAGCGTGTCGATTGCGTCGCGCGTCGTACCTGCCATCGGCGTCACGATACTCCGCTCGCTGCCAAGAAGCTTGTTTACTAAACTCGATTTGCCTGCGTTGGGCTTGCCCACAACCGCAATTTTTAAGGACGGTACGGGCTCGATGGTCACGTCGGGGAAATAGGAAATTGCTTCGTCTAAAACGTCGCCGATGCCCTGCGAATGTTCCGCAGAAACGGCAAACGGCTCGCCCAAGCCAAGCGAGTAGAATTCGTACACCTTTTCGGGGGCGTAGTCGTCGATTTTATTCACAACCAAAATGACGGGCTTTTTACTACGGCGTAAAATATCCGCCACGTCGTAATCGGACGGGTGCAAACCGTCTCTACCGTCCGTGAAAAACAAAATTACGTCCGCCGTTTCAATAGCGACGTCCGCTTGTTTTTTAATTTCCCGCCACATTATATCTTCCGATTTGAGCTCCAACCCGCCCGTATCTACCATCGTAAAGTGCTTATCGCGCCAAGACGCGTCCGCATAAAGACGGTCGCGCGTGACCCCCGGTCTATCTTCGGTGATAGACAGTCTGCGCCCTGCCACTTTGTTAAAAAACGTACTTTTCCCCACGTTGGGTCTGCCTACCAAAGCAATTAAAGGATTTGCCATCTCTTATCTCCTTTTATCTTGGCGGTTTGCAAGGATATCGATCAGCCCTGCCCCGCCGTTTCTATTGACTAAAATCTTTTTGTGTTTATATTTCTTTTTTAACTCTTTGAGCGTCATTCCGCAAAGGAATACGTCTTCAAATTCTTTCATCGTATTGCCTGCAATGATAATTTCATCCGCGTCGCCGCCGCTCACAAAATAATCTTTTAACGCCGCGTCCATATCCTGCCCTGTTAAAAGCCCCGTGCAGGTGACGGTGCTGCCAAAAAATTTGTTCTCTATAGCCAACAGCTTAACCTGCAAATTTTCTATCGTGTTATTACACGTTTCTATCAGGTTTTTCAAGGTTTTTTCCGCACTGACCCCGCAAAGAATTAAACAACTCTTTTTGCGTTTCAACGCATATATGCCCCCCGCGTTTATCACAAGCTCTTGCAATCTTGCGTGCGCTTTAGCTAAAAATTGCGCGGTTAAACCGATACCGTTTTCAATTTGCGAAAAGTCGCCGTAGAACTCGGCTGGCTTCATTTGCCGTTCCGCTTTAACGAAATACTCGTCGGCGGGTAAAAGAAAGTTTACGCCAAACTCCGCGTTTAATGTATCCACCAAATCGAGCAGCTTTTCGCTGTACGCTTTATCTACGTCGTCGATTTTGTACAAGCCGTCGCGGTATTTGGTCAAGCCCGTTGGCACGCACGCCAAATCGCGCACGGTCGGATAATACTTAAACAGCTCCCTTGCGGTATAGGCAAGCTCGTCCCCGTCGTTTTCGTTGGGCACAATCACCGCCTGACAGTGCAGCTCTATGCCGCCCTTTGCCAGCTTATCGATTTGCTCCACGATTTTCCCCGCAAAACGGTTGCGCAGTAGTTTCACGCGCAAATCGG
>JAZRIK010000073.1:0-13252 GCA_045645245.1 Candidatus Scatosoma sp.
CGGTGTCCAAAGTAGTGGCGACGGGCGCAAATTATCAAGATATTCGTTTGACTTTACAAGAATTTTTCCAAAGAATGGCGGGCGGAGCGAGTGTTTGGGGTGTTCCAGCATCCCCGCTTTTTGGCGCGGTTTATGCGCAAATGGGCTTGGGCTTGGGTGCAATCGGCGGGAAAGACTCGATGAGCGGTACGTTTGAAAGTATTCACGTGCCCCCTACGCTCATTTCGTTTGCACTTGCGCCTGCAAAGGCGAGCAAGCTCATCACCAACGTCTTAAAAGGCGGCGAAAAGCTTTATCATTTGCCTATTCCCAAGGACGAGTATTCCGCGCCCGATTTCGACGCGCTCAAAGCGTTGTATGCGTGGGTGTATAAAAATATTGAAAGCGGTAATATCCGTTTCGCAACCGTGGTGGAAAACGGCGGTATCGGCGCGGCGGTTATCAAGTCGGCTCTTGGCAACAGCGTGGGCGTAAAATTTGATATGAGCGCGGACGAATTATACAGCGAAGGGTACGGCGATTTGGTCGTTTCGCTGGAAGACGAAAGCGCGTTAAATAGCACGATTATTTGCAAACGAGTGGGGCAGGTATGCGATGAACGCTTTGTTTGCGGTGATGAGAGCGTGGAAATTGAAACGGCTGCCGCTGAATATTTGGGCGCGCTCGACGGCGTATTTGCAACGACCGCACCTGCAAAGGGCGAAGTGGAAAATTGCGATTATACGGGCGGCGTATGCTATCAAAATATCGCCACCAAGCTTGCAAAACCCAGAGTGTTTATTCCCGTATTCCCCGGTACGAACTGTGAATTAGATACCGCGCGTAAATTCATTTTGGCGGGTGCGGAAGTGGAAACGGTGGTTGTGAAAAACCGCTCGGCTGCGGATATTGAAGAAAGCGTAGAACGCATTGTAAAGGCAATTAAAAATGCGAACATCGTAGCGTTCCCCGGCGGATTTTCGGGCGGGGACGAGCCGGACGGCAGCGGTAAATTTATTGCAACGACGTTTAGAAATCCGTATATTGCCGAACAATTAGAAGAGCTTTTGCATAGCCGCGACGGCTTGGCGCTGGGTATTTGCAACGGCTTCCAAGCGCTGATTAAGCTCGGACTTGTGCCGTTTGGTCACGTGCAAGAAATGACGGAAAACTCGCCTACGCTGACGTTTAATAACATTTCGCGCCACGTATCTACGATTTCCGATGTGCGCGTAGCGTCTAATTTGTCGCCTTGGCTTTCCGCTTGCAAGGTGGGCGAAATTTACAAGGTACCCGTATCGCACGGCGAAGGTAAAATCGTTGCGCCGCAAGCCGCGCTGGAATTGATGAAGAAAAACGGTCAAATTGCAACGCAATACGCCGATTTAAGCGGTCAACCCACGATGCTTTCGCCGTTTAATCCCAACGGTTCGGTTTGGGCGATTGAAGGTATTACTTCGCCCGATGGCAGAGTGCTTGGTAAGATGGGGCACAGCGAGCGTATCGGCGAAAACTTGTATAAGAACGTCGAAGGGAATTTCGATATGAAAATTTTTGAAAGCGGCGTAAAATATTTCAAATAAGCGGCAAATAGGATAAATTTTCCGCGAAAACATAGGGCAAAAAGCTTGAACTTTTTATTAAAAAGTGCTAAAATAAGTGAAAATCAACGAAATTAAGGAGAAAAAAGATGGCAAAGATTACTGCAGATACTTTAATTGCGGATTGCTTGCGTATCAACCCCAACGCAGCGGAAATTTTGCTTGAAGCAGGTATGCACTGCTTTGGCTGCGCGATGGCGCACGGCGAATCGGTTGCGGAAGCGGTTGCCGTTCACGGCGAAGATCTTGACGCATTGCTCGCAAAGCTCAACGAAGGGTTGGAAGACTAATTCAAAGCAAACCAAAGTATAATCAAACAAAAACGCACCTTTTTGCAAGGTGCGTTTTTCGTTGCGATTTTTTTTGCCGTGAACGATTGACTAATTTTTAGGAGTTTGCTATAATATATCAAAAGTGGTACTACTATGGAATGGCAAATGAAATTAAAATTGCAACCGTTTTTAGCGATTAAATCGGGACAAAAAACCGTCGAGCTGCGTTTGTACGATGAGAAGCGTTCGCGTATAAATGCAGGGGACAGGGTTGCGTTCACTTGTATCGAGACGGAAGAAATACTCGTTTGCAAAGTGCAAAAGGTTTGCGTATTTTCCGATTTTTCGAGCTTATACCAAGCGTATGATAAACGCGCGCTGGGATATAACGAAAACGAGCAGGCAAACCCCGAAGATATGGAAAAATATTATACGAAAGAAGAAATAAAAAAGTATGGCGTAGCGGCAATAGAGCTTGCGCTTGAAAATAAGATAGGACGCTTATGAAAACACTAAAAATACTTTTGCAGCTGTTTATATCCACAATGAAAATCGGGCTTTTCACTTTTGGCGGTGGGTACGCGATGATACACTTACTTGAAAACGAATTTGTAGAAAAGAAGCAATGGTTGGAGAGTGAAGAATTTATCGACCTTGTTGCCATTGCCGAATCGACGCCCGGACCGATTGCAATCAACTGTTCCACCTATATCGGCTATAAACGAGCAGGCGTTTTAGGAGCAGTTTGCGCTACGCTGGGTATATGCATTCCGTCTTTTGTAATTGTCTATTTAATTTCTTTATTTTTCAATCAATTTTTAGCGATTTCTTGGGTAGCGTCGGCGTTCAAAGGTATTCAAGTTTGCGTCATATTCTTGGTTGCGTCGGCGGGTGTTCGTATGTTGAAAAAAATAAAAAAAACGCTGTTTAACGTCATCGTTTTTTTGGCAACTCTGCTAACCATGGTTGCGTTCAACGTATTTTCAGTTAGCTTTTCTTCCATCTTTTATATCTTAATTAGCGCGCTTGTCGGCGTGACGATTTACGCCGTGCAATACGCTCGCAAAAAATGGAACAGTTCATCGGACAAGGGGGAAGAATAATGCTTTGGCAATTATTTATCACCTTCTTAAAAATCGGTGCGGTGTCGTTTGGCGGCGGGTATGGAATGATTTCGTTGATTAGAGAAGAGTGCTTATCGCACGGCTGGCTGACGGAAGCGGAGCTTTTGAATTTTATCGCGGTAGCGGAATCTACGCCCGGCCCCATTGCCGTAAATATGGCGACGTTCGTCGGCGCGGCGCAGGGCGGAATTTTAGGCTCGTTATTGGCAACGCTTGGCGTGGTATTGCCGTCCTTTGTTATCATATTATTGATAGCGTCGATTTTGACGAATTTATTAAAGTACGCAGGCGTGAAAACGGCGTTAAATTGCATTCGACCTACGATTGTGGGTTTGATTTTAGGTACGGCAATCACGATGTTTGCAAGCGTAATTTTGCATTTTCAAACATTGCAAAGCGAAGTTGTGTTCGAGTGGCAATCTTTGGCGATTTTTGCCGTCATTTGCGCTATTTCGTTTGGGTACACTAAATACAAAAAGAAGAGTTTTTCGCCGATTTTACTAATTGCCATTTCCGGTATATTAGGCGTTGTGTTTTTTGGAGTATAGTTAAAAACGTTTTTTATGAATTAGCGGACGGAGTGTGAAAACACTTCGTCAAATTTTTTATTTTTTTGGAAAAATACGGATAAAACGTTTGACAAACACATAAGGATAGTATATAATATTTTTGAATTAGCAATGGCTAACAAGAAAAAAATATAAGGTGTTTTATGAATTTAACGACGGTAGAAATCGGGAAAGAATATATCGTGAAAAACATTGAAACGAACGATGAAGAACTCAATGCGTTTCTCTTTTCGCTGGGTTGTTATAGCGGTGAAAAAATTACGGTAGTGTCGCGCCGCGCAAGCGGGTGCGTGGTTGCTATCAAGGACGCGCGCTATCATATCGATCGTTTTCTTGCAAAGGCAATCATTGTATAAAAATTATTAAACGATTATTTTTTTGCGATATTGTTAGCTTAAACTAACACAAAAGAAATAATAAGAAGTTCAAGCGGATAGAAATTGCATAATAGGAGTATAGAATTTATGAGAATTGCTTTAACAGGTAATCCCAACAGCGGTAAGACGACGATGTACAACGCGCTGACCGGCAGCAACGAAAAGGTGGGCAACTGGGCAGGGGTCACCGTTGATAAAAAAGAACATAAAATTAAAAAGAGTTTTTATAGCGGCGAAGATGAACTGATTGCAGTCGATTTGCCGGGGGCGTACTCTATGTCACCGTTTACTTCGGAAGAAAGCATTACGAGCGCATACGTGCAGGAAGAAAACCCCGACGTTATTATCAATATCGTCGATGCGACTAATTTGAGCCGTAGCTTGTTTTTTACAACGCAGCTTTTAGAGTTGGGTATTCCCGTAGTGGTTGCACTCAACAAAGCGGACGTAAACAAGAAAAAGGAAACGCTGATTGATACAAATAAGCTTGCGCAAGAGCTTGGCTGTACGGTTGTGGAAACGGTATCTACGTCGGCAAACGGTTTGAAAGCGGCGGTGAAAGCGGCGATTGCCGCGCAAGGCAAAGCGCAAAGCGCACCGTTTGTGCAAGGGGATATCGACCTTACCGACAAAAAAATAGTGGAAACGGCGGATAGAAACCGCTTTGAGTTTGTTAAAATGATTGTCGAAAAGGTAGAAAAGCGCAAGGTACATACGGAGCAAAAAACTTGGCAGGACGATTTTGACGCAGTATTGACCAACAAATGGCTTGGCTTGCCCATTTTCGCGGTAGTAATGTTTCTCGTGTTTGGTATTTCGCAAGCGTGGCTGGGGCCTTGGATTGCCGATACTTTTTGCGGATTGTTGGAAATCGGGCAAGAATGGGTTGCGGGTTTGCTTGCAAACCCCGAAACGGGCGAACTGGGAATTTGGGCGTCTATACTTGTAGATGGCGTAATCGGCGGCGTGATAGCGGTTATCGGATTTTTACCGCTGGTTATGATTATGTATTTCTTAATTGCGCTGTTAGAAGACTGCGGATATATGTCGCGCGCTTCGGTAGTGCTCGATCCGATATTCAAAAAAGTGGGGTTATCGGGGAAATCGATTATTCCGTTCGTCATCGGTACGGGGTGTGCAATCCCCGGTGTTATGGCGTGCAGAACGATTAGAAACGAGCGTGAGCGCAAAACGACGGCGATGCTCGCGCCCTTTATGCCGTGCGGTGCAAAATTGCCCGTAATCGCGTTGTTTGCAGGCGCATTCTTCGGCGATTCGCCTTGGGTGGGTACGATGATGTACTTTGCGGGGATAGTCATTATTCTCGGTTGCGCGTTGCTCGTAAACTTACTTACGGGACACAAAAACAGAAAATCCTACTTTATCATCGAATTGCCCGAATATAAACTGCCCAACGTTTGGGGTGCTTGTAAATCGATGTTCGCCCGCGCTTGGTCGTATATCGTAAAAGCGGGTACGATTATTTTGGTTTGCAACTTCGTGGTACACGTAATGCAAACGTTTAACTGGTCTTTCCAAGTAGTAGAAGCGCAGCAATCGATTTTGCACGACGTCGCAACGCCGTTTGCGTACGTAATCGCGCCCATCATCGGCATTTGCGCTTGGCAGCTTGCGGCTGCGACGGTCACGGGCTTTATCGCAAAGGAAAACGTAGTGGGTACGCTTGCCGTTTGCTACGGAATTACCAACTACTTCAATTTAGACGATTTGGAAATGATGGAAGGCGCAGCGCCTACTGTGGCGGCGGCGTTTGCAATCACGAAAGTGGCGGCGCCTGCATTCTTGATGTTCAACCTGTTCACGCCCCCGGGTTTTGCGGCAATCGGTGCGATGAATGCGGAAATCAACGATAAAAAATGGTTCTGGGCAGGCATCGGCTTACAAATGGCGGTGGGCTATACCGTTGGTTTTTTAGTATTCTTCTTCGGTACGCTGTTTACGGGCTGCAATTTCGGTGCGGTTTGGATGCCCATCGTGGGTTGGCTAGTCGTGCTTGCCATTGCAGGCATTCTTGCTTGGCTGATTGTGAAAAGTAAAAAATCTACAAAAGCATAAAGGAGCAAAAAAATGACGCCTGGGGAAATTATCGCGCTCATAATGATTGTGCTTGTTATTAGCTGTGCGAGCGGGTATATTGCAAAATCAAGAAGGAGCGGTAAAAAATGTATCGGTTGCCCGTTTGCGGATTCGTGTGCAAAAAAGCACGGCGCGTGTGACGCGCACGCACAGGCAAAATGGGTAGGCGAGCAGGAAGAATTCGTCAGTCCTTTACAGCAACAACAAAACAACAAACGATAACAACGAATATACAAGGGGAAAAGTATGAGATACCACGAATCGGAAGAAATGTATTTGGAAACGATTTTGTTATTAAAACAAAAGGGGGGCAGCGTACGATCGATTGATATTGCAACCGAGCTTGCGTACTCGCGCCCAAGCGTTTCGCGTGCAGTGAAACTATTGCAAAACAACGGGTATATCGCTATTGCCAAAAACGGTGAAATTTGCTTTACGCAGGCGGGCGAGAAAAAGGCGCGGGAAATATATCAACGGCACGATATTATTACGCAAGTGCTTGTCAAGCTTGGCGCGAGCCAAGAAACAGCGGAAGAAAACGCTTGCCGCATCGAACACGTTATTAGCGACGAACTCATACAAACGTTAAAGGCGTATTTACAAAAATAATAAGCGGACAGGAGCGCGAAGAATGATTTTCGATTTACATTGCGATACAATTTGGAAAATTGATACGGCGCGGCAAAAAGGCGAAAGTATTTGTTTGAAAAAATCGCATTTGCAAGTCGATGAAGAAAAGCTTATTAAGGGCAACTATTTAGCGCAATGCTTTGCGATTTTTGCGCACGCGCATAACGAAAATCCGTACGCAACGTGTATGCGTATGATCGACGTGTATTACGACGAGCTCAAAGCGTGCGAAAATTTACGTCCTGCATATTCCTATCAAGATATTTTACGCAACCAAAAGGATAAGAAAATTTCCGCCATTTTAACGATGGAAGACGGCGCGCCCATAGGCGAAAGCTTTGATACGCTGCATATTTTATACGAACGCGGCGTGCGTATGGTTTGTTTGCTTTGGAATTACGTCAACCAAATCGGGCATCATAACCGCGGTAAGTTTTTAAGCGACGGCCGCCCCGACGATATCACGCCCGTCACCGATAAGGGCTTGACCGATTTTGGAAAAGCGCTCGTACAAGAAATGAATAAAAAGGGAATGATTATCGACGTTTCCCATCTTTCCGACGCGGGGTTTTACGACGTGATTGCTTTAAGCGATAAGCCGATTATTGCGTCCCATTCCAACGCAAGGGGGCTGTGCGGACATATCCGCAACTTTACCGACGATATGCTGTATAAATTAGCGGACAACGGCGGCGTAATGGGTATGAACTATGCAAAATATTTTTTACACAGCGACGCCGAGCTGGGCAAGGATACCATTGCGGGAGTGCTTGCGCATATTAAATATATCAGCGCGAAAATCGGGCTGAACAATATCGGTTTGGGCAGCGATTAGGACGGAATTTCTACCGATTTAGGTATGAACTCTGCCGATCAGTTGCCCTGTTTGGTTGGGGCGCTTGATCGGGCAGGTTTTTCGACAGGCGATATTGAAAAAATCTGTTATCGAAACGCGCTTCGCGTGTTTAAGGAATGCTTAAAATAAGCAAAACGCATAGGGCAGGTACGCGTTGAACGTAAAAAATAAACGTAAAACGGACGGTAAAAACCGTCCGTTTTTGTGTGCCTAAAATAAGGCAAGAATTTGCAAATAAAATCCGCCTGTGCCGCACCTCGACAACAAGATGAACCCAGCTTCTGCTAGGTGGGTGCTGCATCTTTGCGCATCGGACTTTCCGTAAAACAGACCTTGCCTATCGCAACGAATACCTGCTCCCTTGTTAATATTGTGGATTCCGTTATATGCCGAACTCCGAACACCGCAGATTTGTCTTTATTATACCTATTTTTTTCGTGCTTGTCAACGAAATGCAACAGGAAAATTTTAGCCGTTCAAATTTTTCAAAAAGCCGAAAATTTCCTTTTCAAAATTTAAGCCGTACCGCTTATCCTTTACTTCGTTTGCCGAACGAATAATGGCGTTTGTGACGAACTCGGACGCGAGTAAAACGGCGGTTTCTTCACTCTTTCCACGCATAAGCGCGCCCACGAACGCCGACGCGAACACGTCGCCTGCGCCGCAAAAAAAGCCGGGTATATTTTGCGCGGAAAATTGCTTTTCTTCGCCGCTTTCATTCAAGTACGAAACCAAAATATTTGCGCCTTGATGTATGCCCGTGACGATGGGGCGCGGACACAACGTTTTTAACCGCTGTAAAACGGCGGAAGTAGGGTATTGCTCATCGCCTACGGGGTAAGCGACGCCCGAAAGGTAGCAAGCTTCCGTCACGTTAGGCAAAATATAATTTGCCTGCTTGCAAAGCGCGCGCATTTTATCCACAAACGCCTGCGTAAACCCTGCGTATAACTGACCGCCGTCCCCCATAACCGGATCGACGATAAACAGTCCGTTTTCTTTCAAAAATTCTTTTTTGATTTGCGATACCAAGTCAATTTGCTCAATACTGCCCAAATATCCGCTGTAAATGCAGTCGAACGTGATGCCCAGCGATTTCCAGTGTCTTAAAATGTCGGGAATATCGCTCGTAAGGTCGCGGAAGGTATAACCTTCAAAGCCGCCCGTGTGGGTGGAAAGGAGTGCGGTAGGCAACACGTCGCAGGTGACGCCGCACGCGGAAATAATGGGAACGGAAACGCTCAAAGAGCATTTTCCCACGCAAGATATATCGTTGATAGCAAGTACGCGCATAGCTTTTACACTCCACGAACAAAAAATTATGTAAATCTATTATAAAATACTTGCTTTTTTTTGTCAATCGCATTAAAATAGAATAGATAAGATTTTTTCTAAAAAAGAGGTTATTTTTATGGCAATCAAGGGTGAACTTCAACAAACGACGGTGGCTTTTGCGGATTTTGAAAAATACGAAAACCAAATTGTCACCATCAAGGGTACAATCCATAATATTCGTATGATGTCCGACTTTGCGTTTATCATCGTAAGAACGGCGCGTGAAACTATTCAATGCGTGTACGCAGAAAGCTTTTCCGATTATCGTTTAGCCGACGACGTAAAGGAAGAATGCGCCGCGAAAATTACGGGTAAAGTAGTAGCGGGCGAAACGCGCGACGGCAGCAAACGCTACGAGCTGCAAATTCATAATATCGAGCTCTTGTCCCACCCTGCGGACATTCCGCCTGTGGTGATCACGAAAAAGCAGGTGAACTGCGATTTATCCACCAAGCTCGACTATCGTCCCGTGACCTTGCGCAACCCCAAAGAACGCGCCATTTTCAAAATGCAAGAAGGTATCGCAAGGGGGTTTAGAGAATATTTAACTTCGCAGGGCTTTACCGAAATCCGCACGCCGAAGATTAACTTTGCAGGCGCAGAAGGCGGTACGAATTTGTTCAAGCTCGACTATTTTGGCAAAGAAGTTGCGCTGGCGCAATCGCCTCAGCTTTATAAGCAAATGCTAATTGCCGTGTATGAAAGAGTGTTTGAAATTGCACCCGTATTCCGCGCGGAGCACCACGACACTTCCCGCCATTTGAACGAATATATTTCGATGGACTTTGAAATGGGCTTTATCGAAAGCTTCGAAGACATTATGCAAATGGAAACGGGCGCGCTCAAATATATTATGAATTTGCTTAAAACCGATTATCAAAACGAGCTCGAGCTTTTGCACGTGGACGTGCCTGAAATTACGGAAATTCCCACGCTGAAATTTATGGAAGCGAAAGAAATTTTGATGAAAACGTTTAAGTATAAGCCGTCGGATATGAAGGATTTCGACCCCGAAGAAGAACAGCTTTTGGGTAAATACGCAAAAAAACAATTCAATTCCGATTTCATTTTCATCACCCATTACCCGTCCAAAAAACGTCCGTTCTATACGATGGACGACCCTGCTGACCCCGAATACACGCTGTCGTTCGACTTGCTGTTTAGGGGCTTGGAAATCACGTCGGGCGGTCAACGTATTCACGATTATAAGGCGCAAGTGGAAAAGATGCAAAAGCTGGGTATGAGCCCTGAAGAATTCGAAACGTATCTTATGCTCCACAAGTACGGCGCACCCCCGCACGGTGGGCTTGGTATCGGCTTGGAACGCTTGACGATGCACTTGCTCGGCGCGAAGAACGTGCGCGAAGCAACGATGTTCCCCCGCGATATTAACCGCGTCAGCCCGTAATGGCTTAAAAGGAGTTTATGTATGTGGAACGGCAAGAAAAAAGCAGTCACGTTTAGCTTTGACGACGGCGTCACGCAGGATATAAGAACGGTTGAAATACTCAATCGCTACGGCTTAAAAGGTACGTTTAATTTGAATTCCGGCTCTCTGGGCTGCCTTGGCGATACCGACCCTTGGGGTGCGGTGCGCCACAAAGTACGCGCGTCTATAGTTCGCGAGCTGTATCAAGGGCACGAAGTTGCCGTGCACACGCTTACGCATCCAAATTTAACGACGTTGGACGAAGAAACGATTATCAGACAAGTAGAGCTTGACAGAAGATTACTGCAAGAGCTTTGCGGGTATGATATTGTGGGTATGGCATATCCTTGCGGCGGAGTAAACAACGACGACCGCGTTGCGGAAATTATCCGTGCTAATACGCCCATTCGGTACGCTCGAACGATTACGTCCACGCATAACTTCGATTTGCAGGATAACTTATTGCGTTTTAACCCGACCGTGTATTATTCGGAAGAAGGGGTTGCCGAAAAGCTGATTGACGAGTTTTTGGCAAAAGAAACAAACGAGCCGCAGTTGTTCTATTTGTGGGGGCATACCTACGAATTTGACAGGAACGGCGGAAACTGGGAGCGTTTTGAAAATATTTGCAAAATGCTTGCAGGGAAAGCGGATATTTTCTACGGCACGAATAAGGAAGTTTTGCTCAAAAACGACTAAAATTTACTTTACAAAGTAAAAAAATCGTGATATAATAGTTAAAAATTCAATACAAAGGCGTTAAAAAAGGACAACGCTTTTACGGCAAACCGCACAGAGAAATTCCGCTAACGGTGAAAGGAAGAAGGGGCGCGTAAAAGATATCACCTTATCAGCTGATTTGACGAAAGGGAACGAGTAGTTGAATACGGTTTTGCTCTCCGTTATCACGAGCAACGAATGATGGTTCGGTGGTTTGATAAACAACTCGGCTTAAAAGTCCGTTGTGTTTTTTCCGAAACACGACGGATTTTTTATTTTTCGATAAACAAACTCTGCAAAAGGAGAAAAGATATGTCAATGTACAAAAAAGTAGATACTTCGCTCAATTTCGTGGAAAGAGAGAAGAAGATTGTTGAGTACTGGAACGAAAACAAGGTTTTTGAAGAGAGTATGACTTCCCGCGCGGACGGAGAAGAATTTTCCTTCTACGACGGTCCGCCCACGGCAAACGGTAAGCCGCACATCGGGCATATTTTAACGCGCGTAATGAAAGACATCGTACCGCGCTATCAAACGATGAAAGGTAAGCACGTTTTAAGAAAAGCGGGCTGGGATACGCACGGGCTTCCCGTCGAACTCGAAGTAGAGAAAAAACTCGGTTTAGAAAGCAAAACGGGTATCGAAAGCTACGGTATCGAGCCGTTCATTAAGCAATGTAAGCAGTCCGTTTGGCAATACACCAACGAGTGGAAACAAATGTCCGATAGAGTAGGGTACTGGTGCGATATGGACAATCCGTACGTCACCTACCACGATAATTATATCGAATCGGAATGGTGGGCGCTCAAAGAAATTCACAAAAAAGGACTTTTATATAAAGGACACAAAATCGTGCCCTATTGTCCCCGTTGCGGAACGGCGCTTTCTTCCCACGAAGTAGCGCAGGGCTATAAAGACGTAAAGCAAACGACGGCGTTCGTGAAATTTGCCGTTAAGGGCGAAGAAAATAAATACATTCTCGCTTGGACGACTACGCCTTGGACGCTTCCGTCCAACGTCGCCCTTTGTATGCACCCCGAATACGACTACGTGGAAGTGCAAATGGACGAAAACGGCGAAAAGTACGTGCTCGCGCAAGGGCTTTTGCAATCGGTACTCGGTGAAGAAGGGTATCAAGTGCTTTCCACCAAAAAAGGTAAAGAATACGAATATACCGAATACGAGCCGCTGTATCCGTTTGGCAAAGAAGTGTTCAAATACCGCGAAAAGGCGCATTTCGTCACCTGCGATACGTACGTCACGCTTTCCGACGGTACGGGCGTTGTGCATATCGCGCCCGCGTTTGGTGAAGACGACTATAAAGTGGGCGTTCGCTACGGCTTGCCCGTTGTACAACTCATCAACGAAGAAGGGAAATTCCCTGCCGGCTGCGGCGAATTCACGGGCGTAGGCGCGCAAGCGGCTGACCCTGCTGTAATTAAAGATTTGAAAGCGCGCGGCTTGCTTTTGAAACCGCTGGAAGTAATGCACAGCTATCCTTTCTGCTGGCGTTGCGATACACCGCTTATTTACTATGCGCGTTCCAGCTGGTTTATTAAGGTGACGGCGATTAAAGATAGATTAATTGCGGCAAACCGTTCGGTCAACTGGATGCCCGAAACCATCAAGGAAGGGCGTATGGGCAATTTCCTTGAAAACGTAATCGACTGGGGCTTGTCGCGCGATCGCTACTGGGGTACGCCGTTGCCCGTTTGGGTATGTCCCGATTGCGGCGAAATCGAAGTAATCGGCTCGCGTGAAGAACTTGTGCAAAAATGCGGTGCGGCAAAGGATATCGAATTGCACCGCCCGTACTTGGACGAACTTACCTGCGCTTGTCAAAAATGCGGGGGTAAGATGAAACGCACGCCCGAAGTTATCGATTGTTGGTTCGATTCCGGTTCGATGCCGTTTGCGCAATACCATTACCCGTTTGAAAATAAAGATTTATTCGAGCAAACGTTCCCTGCCGATTTCATTTCCGAAGCGGTGGATCAAACGCGCGGCTGGTTCTATACGCTGCTCGTTATCTCGACCTTGCTCTTTGATAAAGCGCCGTTCAAAAACTGTATCGTACTCGGTCACGTCAACGATAAAAACGGCGTAAAGATGAGTAAGCACAAAGGCAACGTCGTAGATCCTTGGACGGTACTCGATAAACAGGGTGCAGACGCCGTTCGTTGGTATTTCTACACTTCGTCCGCACCTTGGCTGCCATCCCGTTTCTATCCCGAAGCAGTCAGCGAAGCGCAAAGAAAGTATA
>JAZRIK010000074.1:0-13878 GCA_045645245.1 Candidatus Scatosoma sp.
ATCCCTTCATTCCCGTCCATCGCAAAGTTGGAATTTTCATAACGCTTATACCCCTTTCGTTCCAACAGCTTTCTGCCGTATTCGTACATTTCCGCCACTTCGTCGTCATCGGGAAGTTCGCCATTGAGATAATCGGTGAAAATCGGCGTACCGTCTTCTACCTTTAATGCATACATGGAGATATGTTTCGAACCGCACGCGTGCGCCAATTCAATCGTCTTTTTAACGTCGTCTTTCGTTTGATTTTTCAGCCCCAGCATAACGTCCGTGCTAAAATTTTGACCTTGCAAAAGCTTGGTTGCGAACACGTAATCGCGTGCGTTATGAATGCGGTTCAAATCGGCAAGCTGACTATCGATCGCCGTTTGCAAGCCGATGGAAAAACGATTAATACCCGCTTCCAAATACGTTTTTACTTTACTCTCGCCGATCGTGCCAGGGTTGAGCTCTAACGTAATTTCCGCATTCTCTTTTAAGCGGAAGCATTCTCTAATCCGCTTCATCGCGCCCAAAATAAGCTTGGGGGGAATGTACGACGGCGTGCCGCCGCCAAAATATACGCTGTCGAACTCGTAATCTTTAAGCTCTTCGCCGCGCATTTTCATTTCCTTATACACGCAAGCCATATATGCTTCGGCGTATTCGATTTTGTCGGGAAAGGACGTGAAATCGCAATACGAGCACTTGTGCCTGCAAAAGGGTACGTGAATATAAATTCCTGCCATAATCTTTCTTGTTCCTTTGCGGTAATTTTGGGTTAAATGCGGTAAAAAAATCGCATTCAACGCATACCTGGTTAGTCTTTATTTGTTTTAAGGATTTCCATAAACACTTCGGACGGGACTTCCACCGAGCCCATCTTACGCATACGTTTTTTACCTTCTTTTTGTTTTTCGAGCAGCTTTCTCTTACGCGTAATGTCGCCGCCGTAGCACTTAGCAAGTACGTCCTTGCGCACCGCTTTTACCGTTTCGCGCGCGATGATTTTTCCGCCCACCGCCGCTTGTACGGGAATTTCGAAAAGCTGACGGGGAATGGCGTCTTTTAAGTTTTCGCAAAGCGTTCTGCCGCGCTCGTACGCCCTGTCTTCAAATACAATCGTCGAAAGCGCGTCGCAAAGCTCGCCGTTGAGCAAAATATCCAAGCGAACGAGTTTGGAACGCTGATAGCCCGCCAACTCGTAATCGAAGCTTGCATACCCCTTGGTGCGCGATTTTAATCCGTCGAAGAAATCGTACACAATTTCGTTTAAGGGCAAAGTGTATTCAAGCTTTACACGGCGTTCGTCTAAATACGTCATATTTTTGAACACGCCGCGCTTTTCCTTGCAAAGGTCCATAACCGAGCCCATATAATCGGGCGGGGTATATACTTCTGCCTTTACGATGGGCTCTTCCATATATTCGATATCCGACGGTTCGGGCAAGTGGGACGGGTTGTCCACGAAAAATTCTTCGCCGTTGGTTTTATGCACCAAATAACTAACGCTGGGCGCGGTAGTGATGATGTCTAGGTTAAATTCCCTTTCGATGCGTTCTTGGATAATTTCCATATGCAAAAGCCCCAAGAATCCGCAACGGAAACCAAACCCGAGCGCGACCGAATTATCCGGCTCGAAAATGAGCGACGCGTCGTTGAGCTGCAGCTTCAAAATTGCTTCTTTTAAGTCGTTAAACTTACTCCCGTCTAACGGATAAATACCGCAAAAGACGACGGGTTGTACTTTTTTATACCCAGGCAACGGTTCGCTTGCAGGGCGAAGCGCATTCGTCACCGTGTCGCCCACCGCTACGTCCTGTATCGATTTAATGGACGCCGCGATATACCCTACTTCGCCTGCGCGCAGGCAGTCTTTGGGGACGGGCGAAGGGGCAAACGCGCCCACTTCGGTCACGTCGTAAACGGTAGAAGATAAAAACGTCTTAATTTTATCCCCCACCTTGACCGCGCCGTCGTTGATACGCACAAACAGGATTACCCCTTTATAGTTATCGTAATAGCTGTCGAAAATGAGTGCCTTGAGCGGCTGTTCGGTGTCGCCGTCGGGCGCGGGGAAGTATTTCGTAATCGCTTCGAGCAAATCTTCGATATTCGTGCCTTCCTTTGCGGATACGCAGGGGATATCCGACGCGTCTAAACCGATTACGTCTTCGATTTCTTGCTTCACTTCATCCACGCGCGCGCTGGGCAGGTCGATTTTGTTGATAACGGGCAAAATTTCCAAGTTGTTTTCCAGCGCCAAATATACGTTGGCGAGCGTTTGCGCTTCTACGCCCTGCGTGGCATCTACAACCAAAATCGCCCCTTCGCAAGCAGCCAGCGAACGGCTTACTTCGTACGTGAAGTCCACGTGACCGGGGGTGTCGATTAAGTTAAACTCGTATTCTTGTCCGTCCTTGGCTGTATAGTACATTCGAACGGGGGTGAGCTTGATGGTAATACCGCGCTCGCGCTCGCTGTCCATACTATCGAGTAGCTGTTCTTCCATATCGCGCGAAGAAACTTGGCCTGTGCGCTCCATTAAGCGGTCGGCAAGCGTACTTTTACCGTGGTCGATATGCGCGATAATGCAAAAATTGCGTAATAATTTGTTAGGTTTTGCCATATATTTCCCTTTGGTTTTTACAACCGTTTATTAACCGTTTTTTTGAAATTCTTCAATGAAACAATGGAGCGAATAGGACACGGGCGCGTTCTTTTTGAGTAGCATACCCACCGACCGCACGGGCAGCGCAGGGTCGGTATTTACCTTGAACAGCGTGCCGTCGTTAAGCATTTGCGCGGCGTATTCTCTAGGAATAATGCCGATGCCCATTCCTTTTTGCACAAGCCCCTTCATAAGCTCCCAGCTCCCCACTTCTACGGCAGGCGTTAAATGAATGCCCAGCGAAGTGAGAAAGTTGTTTAACGAACGGCGTGCAACCGTATTCTCGTCCATCATAATCAGAGGATATTTTTTCAAATCGGCAAGCGACAGCGTTTTATCCGACAGCTCTTGATACTTTTCCCCCGCGATAAATATATCGCTTAAACGCATACAGTTGCCGTATAATTGCAGTGCGTCGTCTTGCTGAATGGGTAAGTTGACGAACGCCACGTCGATTTTATCGTTTTTGAGTTTTTCTATCGTGTCCGGCGTTAAGTCGGCGACAAGCTCGATTTTTACACCAGGGAAGCGTTCGTGGAAATCCACGACCTTGTCGGTAAGAAAATATTGAAAAATGGTATCGCTTGCACCGATACGGATATTCCCCGTAGCCGATTTCGTCATTTGCTGCAAACGGTTTTCCGCGTCGTTTAACAATGCCAGCGCGCGTTCCACTTCATCGAAAATCACTTTTCCGCCCTGCGAAGAAAGCACCATACCGCGATGGGTACGGGTAAAGAGCGTCACGCCAAGCTGCGTTTCTAATTGTTTAATCGAACGGGAAACGGCGGGCTGGGAAATGTATAATTCTTCCGCCGCCTTTGTCAAAGAGCCGCTTTTCGCGACCGTATAAAATACTTGATATAAATCTAAATTGACCATAATCGCATACCTGCCCCTTATCTTTGTTTATCGTGCACGTATTTTGAAAATAAATCGCTCGCTTATTTCCCTACGCAGAATTTGGCAAAAATTTCACCGATAATCGACTCGGTTGCCGTTTCGCCTGTAATTTCACCCAGCGCGTCCCACGCTTCTTTTACGTCCACCGCTACAAGTTCCAGCGGCGACGTTTCACACGCAAGTATCGCGCTTTCCAAAGCGGATTTTGCACGCAATAACGCGCTGTAATGTCGTTCTTCAATTAAAAACGCTTCGTGTAAGCTGTTGCCGAAACTCATCTCGCAAAGCAAGCGTTTGAGCTTTGAAATTCCTTCGCCCGTGACGGTGGAAACCATTACGTCCGCGTCGTTGTCCGTTTCGTCGTTTAACAAGTCGGCTTTGTTGATGATTTTGATAATCGGCTTGCCTTTGAGCAGCTCCAAAACCCGAATATCTTCTTGCGAAACCCCTTGCGTTAAGTCGGCTACGAAAATGGCTATATCCGCCGATTGAATAATCGCTTGCGCGCGTTGAATACCGATGCTCTCAATCGTATCCCCGCTGTCGCGCACACCTGCCGTGTCGTACAAATTAAACTTTTTGCCGTCGATTTCCATCGTACCTTCGACCGCGTCGCGCGTTGTGCCCGCAATATTAGATACAATCGCTTTATCGTAGCCCAGCAAGGTATTGAGCAGCGAGCTTTTGCCCGTGTTGGGTTTACCGCAAATGGCAACCGTCACGCCCGACTTGATTTTTTTACCCACCGCGTATTGCTTGGAAAGCTCGTCCAAAGCAGAATGCACCGTTTTGAGCGCAGAACGCACTTCGTTTACTTCTTGGTCTAAATCTTCTTCAAACTCGTCGGGATAATCGATGGTGACGTCGATTTTCGCAAGCGCGTTGGTCAGCTTTTCCTGCATTTGCTTGACCGCTTTGGTCAATTTTTCGCTATACAGCTGATAGCCCGCGCGTACTTCCGCGTCCGATTCGGCATTGATCATATCCGCCACGCCTTCCGCGGACGAAAGCGAAAGCTTGCCGTTCAAGAACGCGCGTTTGGTAAATTCACCCTTTTCCGCACTACGTGCGCCGAGTGCAAAGGCGCGTTTCAAAATTCCCCTTGCGATATTTTCGCCGCCGTGGCATTGAAACTCGATAATATCTTCGCCTGTATAGCTATGCGGCGCTTTGAAATAAACGCACAAGCCAAAATCGGTAAAGCTGCCGCCGTCGATACGGCCTGCGTACATATGATACGGCTGAAAATCGCTTACGGGAATTTTGCCGATCGGCGTAAACATTTGTGCCGCCAAATCCAAAGGATTTTTACCGCTAATACGGATAATCGCCACGCCGCCTTTGCCCGCAGGCGTTGCAATCGCCGCTATATTTTCTTCCATCATACCGCTTGCTCTCCTTTGTTTTTTAGCACACTATCCGCCAGTATATTTATAACGTACGATTATATTATAACACACAAAACGCGCCGTGTAAACTCTTTCAATGCGCTCGCGCGTAAAAAAAGACGGAAAATATAAGTTTTTCTTAATTCTCCGTCTATATTTTTGCGTTAAATTATTATCAAAATGCGCTTTTACGAATTTAGCTGAAAAAATCTTCCGAGTTTGAAGAAGAATTTGCTTCGCCATTCTTATCTGCGGGCGAAGATGAAAATTCTTCAAACGGATCGTCGGGCGGCGTTTGCGTAGGCGCGCTGGGTTGGTTTGGAGTTTGCCCTGCATACGGATTCCCGCCGTAGGGATTCGGCTGTTGGCCAGCGCCGTATTGTCCGTACGGGCCGTATTGCTGACGCATATGCGCTTCGTATCTTGCGCGCATATACGCCTGATAATCGATAGGCGCACGCTTGCGAAGCGCAAAAATGATAACGTAATGCGCCGCGGGGATAAACAGCGTTAAAAATGCAAGCAGCATATAATTTCTGGGATAATATTTTTGACACAGCCCCGTCATTGCGACAAAGAGTAAAACTTCGTAAGCAATATTAAAAATCGTCATAAAGCTATTTGCCGCGATATAATAGCCGTACGCAGTTTGCGAAAAGGCGCTCAAACCCGTCCAAACGGGTAATTGTTGCTCGTTATAACCGCTCGGATCGCCGTAAGTGAGATATAAGTGCATTTCCGACGCAAGAGCCAAGCTCATCAGTACCGTGACAAGAATTTGCGCAATCATCGTATATAAGCCGATGCGTTTGATACGCTTGCCAAAAAATTGACAGTCGCCTGCAAGCTTCCCTAGCAAGTAAATATTTGCAAACGGTACGAAGGCGCGCCAGGTTTTATCCATTCCGCGTTTTTTCGCCATCGTGGATAAACCAAAGCCCTGCAAAACAAACAGCGCCGCCCAAATTGCTACGCCGATTAAGCCGTACAAATACAGCATCGGCGCGGATACGGGCGCGCCCATCATACTCGCCGCTAAATCGATAGAATTTGTCACTGCATAATACAAACTAAATAATTCCATACGTCTTTCCTTTTTTGTTAATATTGTCAATCTTGGTTAGGATATTCTACGTCGATGAGCGTTAAACCTTTTGCGGACATCGTTTTGCCAAGCAATTCTCGCTTGCCCGTTTCAAACGCCTGACGTAAGCTTTCCGGCGTTTTTCTACCGCTTGCAAGGTCCAAAAGTTCGCCGACCATCGTGCGCACCATATTGTATAAAAATCCGTTGCCCGTCACGTAAATTTTGATATCGCGCGAGCCGTAAGAATGCGTTTCTTCCACTTTCATCTCGTACACGGTACGCACCGTTGTCTTTACCGATGAGCCAGACGCACAAAACGCCTTAAAATCGTGCTCCCCTTCAAACCAGCGCGCAACCGCTTGCAAAGTGGCAATATCGGGCGCGTTTTCCACCCGCACCGCATACCGCTGTTTGAGTGGCATTTCCCGCTCGGACACATACAACGAATACGCGTACGTTTTGCGTTTTGCACTACGGTTTGCGTCGAACGTTTCATCCGCGCCCCAACCGTCGATTACACGAATATCGGGGGGCAAAAACGCGTTTAAGCATTCGGGCATTTTTTGCGGCGGTACGGTGATGCTTTCGCTATCGAAATGGCACACCTGCCCTGCCGCGTGTACGCCTGCGTCCGTTCGGCCGCTCGCAGTAATGCGCACGTACACACCCAAAGCGCGAAAGAGCGCGTTTTCTAATTCTTCCTGCACGGAAAGGGCGTTTTTTTGGCGTTGCCAGCCGGCATAATTTGTTCCGTCGTATGCAATTTTAATAACGTACCGCATAAGCGCCCCCTTTTGCAAACGTTTATATATAAACGTGTTTTTAGTGAATTAAACGATTGCGGGCGTAAAAATTTTCAGCAAGACGATTGCCGCAATCAGCGCACCAAGCAACACAAGCGCAACCCCATCGCGCCAAGTGAAGGTGAGCTTTTTGTATTTCGTACGCACTTTACTGCCCGAATAGCACCTTGCGTCCATCGCGTCGCCCAGCTCGTCCGCGCGGCGGAACGCGCTAATGAGCAAGGGAATTAAGATAGGCACAATCGCTTTGACGCGCTTGATCAGTCCGCCCGATTCAAAGTCTGCCCCACGCGCTTTTTGCGCGTTCATAATTCTACCCGTTTCGTCGGTGAGTATGGGGATAAACCGCAACGCAATCGACATAATGAGCGCGAGCTCGTGTACGGGGAAACGGATATATTTGAGCGGTTTTAATAAGCTTTCGATACCGTCCGTTAAAGCGACGGGCGTGGTCGTGAGTGTTAAAACGGACGACGCAAGCACCAACAAGAACAAGCGCACGGCAAGGAAAATGGTGAAAAACACCGCTTCTTGCGTAATCGTGATAAAGCCCCAAGAGAAAAGCACCGTTTCGCCTTGATAGAAGAACAAATTAAGCAGTGCGGTAAACACAAGCAAAAAGGTAATTGCCTTTACCGATTGCAATAAGCTCTTGATCGGAACGCCCGAGCAGCAAGCTATGATAACAAATACGAGCGCGCAAGCACCGAGCGCATAAAAGTTTTGTGCCAAGAACACGAGCACGATATATCCGATGAGAAATAATATCTTCATACGGGGGTCTAATTTGTGCACGAACGATTGCGAAGGATAGTATTGACCAAAAGAGACGTCACGCATTTTCTTGCCCCCCGTTTTCTATTAATCTCGTACCTGCCCCGCCCGTTTTTGCTCTAACAAGCATTTTTTGAATGAAATCGTTCACCGTATAATCGGTTTCTATATCCACCCCAAACGCCTGCAAACGCTTAACGGTCTTTGCCGTAAACGGTACGTCTAACCCTGCGTCTTGCGCAGCGGTTGACGAGAACAACGCTTGCGGGGTATCCACGGCAACCACCCTGCCGTCGGAAAAAATCGCCGCGCGGTTGCAGTTTTCCGCAATCTCGTCCATATCGTGCGATACGATAACGACCGTTTTACACCACGATTGATGCAAGGTGTGCAGCAAGGACATAATTTCTTGCTTGCCAAGCGGGTCTAACCCTGCCGCAGGTTCGTCCAAAACCAAAATTTGCGGTTTGGTGACCAGCACGCCCGCAATCGCCACTCGGCGTTTTTGTCCGCCCGATAACTCGAACGGGGAACGGTTTTTTACTTCTTCATAATTCAACCCAACGACGGTAATCGCGTCTCTTACGGCGCATTCGATTTCCGTTTCCGTCGCGGTCGGTTGGAAGTTTTTCAGCCCAAACGCCACGTCGTCGAATACCGTTTCCGCAAAGAGTTGATATTCGGGATATTGAAACACCATACCTACCTTTTGGCGAAGCTGCTTAAAATCGGTGTTTTTATCCGTTAAATCTAACCCTGCCACCGATAAAACGGTAGGATTTTCGTTTGCAACCGTTTTACCGCGTTTGCGTTTTTCTTTATATTTTTTCTCCGCAGTGGGCAATTTAATGAGCGCGTTTAAGTGCTGTACAAAGGTGGATTTCCCACTCCCCGTATGCCCGATAATTCCGAAAAAGTCCCCTTCGCTGACCGTTAAACATACGTCGTTTAAGGCGTACGACGCAAACGGCGAGCCGGCGTTATAGGTGTAGGAAAGGTGTTCGCAAAATACGCTTGAAGCAAGCGGTTGTTCTTGCGTTTGCAGCTTTTCCGCGCTTTCATCTGCAAACGACGGTAAAGTGACGGGCGTTTTTGCAAGTGCCGTCACAATTTCGTCCGCCAACGCTTCTGCGTTCAGCGCGTCGTTCACATCTAACCCGCCTTGGCGCAGTCCTTGACAAATTTGTAAGGGTTTCGGCAAAGCGAGCGCATATTTCTTTAACTCATTTTCGTTAGAAAGCACTTGCTTGGGGGTGCCTTCCAGCACAATTTGACCGCGGTGCATAACAATCGCGCGGTCGGCAAGCAACGCTTCTTCGGGGAAGTGCGTAATTAAGACAACCGTCATTTTTTCTTGCTTGTTCAGCTGCAAAACGACGTCCATTACTTCTTTTCTTCCGCGCGGGTCAAGCATTGCGGTCGATTCGTCTAAAATAATAATTTTCGGCTTCAACGCCAAAACGCCTGCAATCGCAATTCGCTGCTTCTGCCCCCCCGAAAGGCGGGAAGTGGTCGAATGGCGGTACTTTTCCATACCCACGGCTTTGAGTGCAAAATCGATTCTTTGTCCGATTTCCTCGGGCGCAACACCGATATTTTCAGGGCCAAACGCCACGTCGTCTTCTACGATAGAAGCAACCGTTTGGTTATCGGGGTTTTGAAATACAATCCCCACCTGTTTACGAATATCAAATAAATTTTTCTCATCGCTCGTGTCCAAGCCAAGCACGCTTATTTCGCCTGCATCGGGCGTTAATAAGCCGTTCGTTAAGCGGGCAAGCGTCGATTTTCCGCTTCCGTTATGCCCTAATACGGCGACAAATTCTCCTTCGTTAACGGTAAAATCCACGTCTTTCAACGCAAAAACGTCGGAAAGCGAAAACAAGTCGTTATCCGTTTGCGTATCCGTTTCCTGATAGGAAAAATTCACTTTTCTAAAAGAAATTGCTTGCATATTTCAATCCTTTTGTAAAGGTTTTTATCTTTATTTTTTTGTTTTCAACGCGTACATGGTACTATCTTTCACTTTCCAAGCGATTGTACTTGATACGCGCCGTTTGCGGAAACCGTAATGATAATACTGCCGTGTAAATCGGTTCTATGCAGGTTGGCTTTTATCGTGGAAAGCGTTTCTTGCACACGCTTAGACGGGTGAGCGTAATCGTTATCTACTCCGCAGGATACAATCGCGTCCTTTACGCCCAAATACCGCGCAAACAAATCGGTGGTCGCATTTGAACTGCCGTGATGGGAAACTTTCAAAATCTCCGTACTCGTCAAATCCACGTTATACGCGTCAAACAAGCCCGCGTCGCTGTCACGAATGAGCGTATTTTCCGTCTTTGCCGGCGCATCGCCCGTAAACAGCGTGCTTACGCCCTGATAATCCAGCCACAGCACGCAAGAGCGTTCGTTGCTTTCCATATTGAGCGTATCCCCCTGCTCCACGTCGTAGGTATAGGGATATAAAAATTGTAAAACGTACGGATATTGTCCGCCTGCTGAAAGCGTCGTTTTACGCATAGAATATTCTATCTCGCACTCGCTTTTGGAAATTTCCGCATAAAAAGCGGCGTAGTCGGCGTTTTCCGTGACGGCGCACATAGGTAAAAACGCGCGGGAAAAGGAAATATTTTTTACAATTTCGGCAAGTCCGCCCACGTGGTCGATATCTTCGTGAGAAACCACTAAATAATCGATTTTATCCACCTTTAACGCTTTCAAATGGCGCAAAATGGCAAGCTTGGACGCCTGCGTTGTCGTACCGCCGTCAATGAGCATCGTCTTTCCGTCGGGAAGCTCGACAAACGTGCAATCGCCCTGCCCAACGTCAATAAAATGTAAGCGCATTTCACCTGCTTTCCGCGCGGAAATATCAGGCAAAGAAAAATAATATTTCCAAGTATCGGGCGGATAGGCGGAAGAAAACATACTAACCGCTATCAAAAACAGCGCGACGATACAAAAGATAATGCGTTTTACTTTGCCTATCTTTTTCTCGATTTTTTCCTTTTCGCCCCGATATCCCATTTATCCTTTGTGTAAGCCGTGTTTTGTGTTTCTATTCGTTGATTTTACGCGCAGGCGCGTTTTCTATTTGCGCGAATACGCTATCCAGCGCGTCCGTTTGATAATCTTCTATCCTGCCTTGATCGGCAAGCGTGGAAATTTGTATATCCAGCGGTAATTTTGCCACCGCAGGAATTGCATATTCTTTGGCGAGTGCGTCCGCCTTACTATGCCCAAATACGGGAATGTGTTTGCCACAGTCGGGGCAGGAAATATAACTCATATTTTCCACCAAGCCAAGCACGGGCACTTGCATTATATTTGCCATATTAATCGCCTTTTCTACCACCATTTTCACCAAATCTTGCGGCGTCGTCACTACGACGATACCCGAAATGGGAATGCTTTGGAATACGGTCAGCGGCACGTCGCCCGTTCCCGGGGGCATATCGATAAAGAGTAAATCGACGTCTTTCCAAATAACGTCCGTCCAAAACTGCATTACCGTTCCCGAAATAACCATTCCGCGCCAAACGACGGGCATATTTTCTTCGTCTAACAGTAAATTCATAGACATAAGCTGCATACCCGACGGCGAAAGCACGGTATCGATGCCTTGCTCGCTGCCCGTAGCGTGCTCGTGCACGCCAAACATATGCGGAATGGACGGACCTGTAATATCCGCGTCCATAATCCCTACGCTTTTGCCGCGTTTTTGCGCAAGCGACGCAAGGAGCGAAGTGGTCAGCGATTTGCCTACGCCCCCTTTCCCGCTCACTACGCCGATGACTTTTTTAATCGACGAATTTTTATGCGGTTGCTTGATAAAGCTTTGTTTATCCTGTTTACGCGACGAGCAGTTCGACGAACAACTCGAACAATCGTGCGTGCATTTTTCACTCATACAAAAATCTCCTTTATAACAAGTATTTATTATACACTTTTTAGCAAAATTTGTCAACGCATTTGCAAGGTTCTCACGCGATTATCATTCTTTCTTTACAAAAACGCGAAAAAAGCGCAAAAAAACGGTTGCAAAGGCGGGGAAAATGGTGTATAATATATAAGCTGCGCGTAGGCGGGGAGGTAGCGGCACCCTGTATCTGAAATCCGCTATATCAGAGCTGAACGCCTTTCTCGACGACGGTTATGGAAGGTCGCGCACCGTAAGGAACGTTGATAGCAAGGTCTTATGCAACGCAATGCCGTGAACCGTGTCAGGACGGGAACGTAGCAGCACTAAGCGGATGTTTGCGTGTGCCATAAGGTAGCTTTGCAGGAGTCACCTGCGGTGTTTCCACTTCGGTAATCGCCGGCAAAAAAGGATCGCGCAGTTTTTTTACGCTTATTTTTGGCGAATGCTATACAAATAGCGAAGGGTTAAGGAAAACAGCTGTTTTTCCTTAACCCCATTTATATAAAAGCGAAAGAATTATTGTTATTGCTTTTCATCATTCCCCCGCCGATATTGTCAGTATGGGCAGGGATTTTTTTATTATACCACATATTTTTACGTTTTTTATGTAAAAACTATTCTTCCTTTTTACCGCGAATATCCAAACCGTTGAGTTTTTCGTCTTGGAATACTACCCCCCGTTGCACGGTTGCAAAACCGTACTTTTCCCGCAAAGCCGCAACTGCGTTTTCCGCGCGTTCGCGTTTTTGATACGATTCTCCCGCGCCCAAGGTATCGCCGATGGTAAGCTGCTCGATATGATGATCAAACCCCGAAACAGTCACACCCAGCAGGCGCACCTTTGCCCCCAGCGGATACCGCAAACAAAATAACTCGTATGCGGCTTTGGCAATATCGCCGCATAAAGCGGTAGGCGAAACCTTGGTTTGCCAAGAAAAGAACTCTAATTTCTCATTGCGTACGGTTAAATGCACAGTCGTTGCGCGCCCAACGTTCGCCGCCTTTTGTCTAGCCGCAACGCTTTCGGACAGCGCGTACAGCCAACGCTTTACTTCTTCGCGCGAAACAATGTCTTTGGGCAGCGTTGCCGAGTTCCCGACGGATTTTGTATCTTCCGCGCTCTTTTGCCACTTTACTTCTTCAGCGTCTTCCCCGCGCGCATACGTGCGCAGTTGTTTCCCGCGTTTGCCCAGCTTGCTTATCAGCAAATTCTCGTCCGCGCAAGCCAAATCGCCGATGGTGCGTATTCCCAGCGAAAACAACGTTTGCTTGGTCGCCGCGCCCACGAATAATAATTCGTTTACAGGCAAAGGAAATACCACGCTTTGATAATTTTCTTTATTGATAACGGTGACGGCGTCTGGTTTCTTTAGCTCGGACGCGAGTTTGGCGAATACCTTGTTATAGCTTACGCCGATGGATACCGTTAAGCCAAGCTCTTGCTTAATCTCTTGTCGAATGCGGTGCGCAATCGTTTCGCCGTCGCCAAAAAGCGCGATGCTTTCCGTCATATCCAACGCACACTCGTCAATGCTGCATTCTTCTATTTTTTCCGTATAGCGCGCGTAAATTGCTTTCACCTTTTCCGAATACCGCTTATACTCGTGATGGTGCGCCATCGCACGAATGACGTCGGGGCATTTTTTGAGCGCCGAATACACCGTTTCCGCCGTTTTTATCCCCAGCTTTTTCGCTTCTTCGTTTTTCGCAAGCACGATCCCGTGCCGCTCTTTTGGGTCCCCGCAAACAATCAACGGCTTGCCTTTCCATTCGGGGTGGAGCGCGATTTCAACGGACGCGAAAAAGTTATTCAAATCGGAATGCAAAATCACCCGTTCTCGCTTATTCATTTCCCGCTCCTTTGCATTTCATCGCGTACCTGCCCCTATCATTTATTATTCTTTGTTCGTTTTTGATAAAAATGCCGTGACCGAATGCGCGGCTACGTTGCCTTCTCCAACCGCCTTTGCATACTGATACGGTCTGCCTGTACAATCGCCCGCAGCAAACAAGCCGACGACGTTTGTCGAGCAATCGCGCGCAATTTTAACGTGATTATTTTCCATCTCTAAATCGGCAATAAGCGTCGTGGGCGGAGTGCTTTCGCGCAAAACAAATACGCCGTCCACCGCCAACTCCTTATCCGCAAAGGTAAGCGATTGCACGCGGTTTTCGCCCTGTAATTTCAACGGCATTTTTCGTATAATTTCCACGTTTTCCGCTTGCTTTGCCACGTCCTTATACATAGGAAACAGATATACCTTGTCCGCAAACGATGACAAATGCTCAATTTCGTGTTCCAAGCGTTTGGTCGTGCATAAAACGGCAATCGTTTTGCCCTTATATAAAAA
>JAZRIK010000075.1:0-11193 GCA_045645245.1 Candidatus Scatosoma sp.
CGATCACCGTATCGCAATATCTGCAAGCGGAAACGGGGCTGTTCGATTTGGTTATCTTCGACGAAGCGTCGCAAATTCCCACGGCGGATGCCATTTGTTCGCTTGCGCGCGGTAAGAGTGCGATTATCGTCGGCGATCCCAAGCAATTACCGCCGACTACCTTCTTTAACGTTAACTACGTCGATGAAGATAACCTTGAAAACGAAGATATGGAAAGCGTTTTGGACGATTGCTTGGCAATTAATATGCCGCAACGCCATCTCACTTGGCATTATCGCAGTAAGCACGAAAGCTTAATTGCATTCTCTAACGTCACCTATTACGATAATCGGCTTTGCACCTTCCCGTCGCCTGACGCACTCAATAGTAAAGTGAAATTTGTGCTCGTGGAAGACGGCACTTACGACCGTGGGTTTAGCAAGCGCAACAAAGCGGAAGGGGACGCGTTGGTGGACGAAGTTATCCGCCGTTTGTCCGACCCTGTTTTGTGTAAAAATAGTATCGGTATCGTCACGTTTAGCAACGTGCAAAAGGAATATATCGAACGCAAGCTCACGCAAACGATTGCGGAAAAGCGTTTGGATAGAGAAGCGTACGAGCGCGAAGAGCCGTTGTTTGTCAAAAACCTTGAAAACGTGCAAGGGGACGAACGCGACGTTATCTTATTCTCTATTTGCTACGGCCCCGACCGTTTGGGCAGAATTTCGCTCAACTTCGGTCCGCTTAACCAAGCGGGCGGTTGGCGCAGATTAAACGTAGCCGTTTCGCGTGCGCGCGAAGAAATGGTCGTATTCTCGTCGATGACGGGCGCGATGATCGATTTGTCTAAAACCAACTCCAAAGGCGTTGCCGGCTTGAAAGCATTCCTTGACTTTGCGGAAAAGGGCAGAACGAATTTGGCAATTTCGTCCAGCAATTTGGTGGCGAAAAAAGCAGGGCTTGGCAAGTATATCGCCGAAGAGTTGGCTTCGTACGGGTACGAGTGCCGCTACGACGTGGGCGCGTCTGGGTTTAAGATTGACGTTGCCGTGCTCGACCCGCGCAATAAGCACAAGTTTATTTTGGCGATTTTGTGCGATACGCCCAACCGTTTTTCTATCAAAGATAGAAACGTATTGCAGGTGCAAACACTCAAACGCAACAACTGGAACGTTTTACGCTTATTCTCGGTGAACTATTATAACAATCCCAAGCGTGAAATTAAGAAAATCAAAGACTTGCTTGATAAGCTCACGGGGGCGGACAAAAAGGGCGGAACAGAGCTCAACCGCGCGAAAAAACCGTACAAGGAAGCCAAGTTAGAGCCGCTCTATGAAAATGCAAACTACGTGACGTCGGGCGAAAACGATAAAGAAATTTTATCGCGGTTAAAAACCATCGTGGCGGTGGAAGAGCCGATTTCCGATGAGTTTTTGATGCGCAGATGCTTGACGAGCTTGGGTATCACAAAATACGGCAGTAAAGTGGAAAGCCGTATGCAGGCGCTCGTTGCTCTTTGCGGATTTAAGTTTGAAAAGGTGCTTGGCACGACGTATTATCATAAAACGGACAAATGGACGGGGTATGACAAGTACCGTGTGGAAGCGGGCGAGCCCATTCGGAAAGCGGAAACCGACTATTCGCCGTATGAGATTTTAGCGATTATTCGCGGCGCGTTGGAAGACAAGGTGGCGCTGTATATGGACGAAATTAATACCATTGTCTCGTCGGTATTGCGCATCGCCAAGCCGACCGATAAATTTATCGCATACGTCAACGAATACGTATCGCTGGGCGAAGATAAGGGCTTGTTCGTGCGGTCGGTATCGGATAGAATTTCCCTTGCATGATCGCTTAAAACACAAAAGAAAAAATGGAAGAAGTAGCACAAAACAACGTAAATACCGCGGCGGAAGATAAAGTTTTTAACTTCCGCCCGGTTGCATTTTGCGGCGTTTGCTTGTGCTTGGGTATTTTCTTTGCATATTTTGTGGTCGTTTATCAGTTTTCCTTTTGGTTGCTTGCAATCGGCGCGTCCATTTTGGGCGGGTCGATTTTCTTTTTGCGAAAGCACTCTAATTTTTCTATCATCGTGAAACGCACCGCGTTGCTCACGCTGGCATTCTTGGTAGGTATGGGCTCGTTTTTGCTGCAAATACATAACTTTTCGCAAGCGGAATATTACGACGGCGAATACGTAAGCGTGAGCGGAAAAGTAGCGTCTTGTCGAGAAACGAGCGGTGGCGCAGAATTGATTATAAATCAAATATACGCGGACGGAAAAGCGTTGAAGGGCAAACTCATCGCGTACCTGCCTAGCGCATTTTTAGAAATCATAGATGACGGCAACGAAGTATTGCTCACAGGAAAGCTCTATACGGACAACAAGCTGACGGACGAAAACGGACTGCGCGCGTATGCGATTGCGGACGATATTCGTTATCGGTTTAGTGCGGACGGTTGTCAAATTATCGATGCGCCGTTTTCTCTATTCCCGTGGTTGCGTACGCGGATAAAAGACGCCGTTCGCGCGGGTATGGATGAAGTGAGTGCGTCCGTCACACTCGGCGTGCTATTAAGCGATACTTCGTTTATGGACGACGGACTTTTACAAAATATGCGCTATGGCGGAATTGCGCACGTGTTTGCGGTTTCGGGCTTACACGTAGGGGCGTTGTTCGTGTTTGTCGGTTTGCTGATACAGAAAACGCGTTTGCGTAAATTATCCAAGCTTTCGCGCGTATTGTTTTTGGTGGCGGCACTCACGCTATACGGCGGCGTATGCGGTTTTTCGCCGTCTATCGTGCGTGCGATCGTGATGTGTTTGTGCGTGTACGTTGCGCGTATCGTTGGGTTTGGGAAAGACGCGTTGGAAACGCTCGGCGCGGCGGCGATTGTCGTTTTACTGCTTTCGCCCGTAGATTTATTTTTAGTTGGCTTTATGCTTTCGTTTGGTGCGTGCTACGGTATGGCAATGCTCACGCGCCCGATTGCACGTATGCTCAATTTCGCACTTGACCATCTTCAAGCAAAGGCGCAGGGCTGTAAAGTGGAAACAATCGTTTACGAGCGGTTGCACCACCCGCCGCAAATTTGGGAACGAATAAAAAATGCTTGCGTTTCGTACGTATCCGCAAGTACGGCTGCGCAAATTGCAACCGCGCCCATTTGCTTATGGGCGTTTGGGTATTTATCGGGCGCGGCAACGCTTTTGAATTGGCTGTTCGTCCCGCTCGTGACAGCAACGTTTTCCGCGCTGTTGCTCTTGGTCTTGATAGCAAGCTTGCTGCCCGTTGGATTGAGTTCGATACTCTTATATTTGCCTATGCTTATTTGGTCGGGGCTTTTACTCGTCTTTCAAACGCTTGATTTTTCCAAGCTCTGCATTACGTCGCTAAAGGTGGAATACGGCAGTATGATTTCGTACTATTTAGGTATTGCGTTTTGTTCGGATAAGTTTAACCTAAAACCGTGCGTGAAGCGTATATTTGCGTGCGTTTGTTTTACGGCGTTTGCAATAACCGTGTACGCGTTGAGTTTATGAAAACGCAGTAAAAATTCTCGTCAATTTGTTGATTTTTAGCCTAGATTGTGCTATAATACAATAGAGAAAGTATGGTAAAGGAGCGTGAACCGTTGAAATACGTTGATTTTAAGAAATTTACCGATGAAAACGGTGCAAAACCCATTTATCTGTTTGAAGGGGAAGAAGGGTATTTTCGTGCAAAGGGCGAAGAGCTGCTCAAAGCGCGCTTTTTACAAGAGCCCACGCTCGATTATATTTCCTTGGACGGCGGAACGCTCAAAGGCGAGCAAATACGCTCGATTGCCGACGCGCTCAATTCCTTTCCGTTTATCAGCGAAAAACGAGTGGTACGCGTAAGTGAATTTTACCCTACCGAAAAGGAATACGAAGCGTATTTAAGCGACTTGTTTGAAAATCCGCCCCCGCAAGGGCTTTTGATGATTGTGAACAGCGCAAAACCCAAAACGGGCAGCGCGGCGCTCGTAAAAAAGCCCAACGTCACCTACGTCGATTGCGGAAAATCGGACGAAGAAACGATTAAGCGTTGGATTTATCTCACTTGCAAGCGCGCAGGCGTATATGCGGACGGCGTCACCTGCGGAAAGCTGGCAAGCTATTGCACGTTCGATATGTCGCGCATATCCAAGGAAACGGAAAAATTGCTTGGATATTGTCAAGCGTCGTCGCTCGAACGCTTAACGGACGAAATCGTCGATGCGCTCGTGTATCCCGATGCGGAATATAAACTCTACGAGCTGACGAACGCGCTTGCACGGAAAAATTATTCGGCGTTTATGAAAATTTTAACCGACTTATCCACGAAAGGGTTTAACGAGCTTTCCTTGCTCTCGTCGCTTGCGTCGTATTTCAAGGGCTTATACGAAACGTCGGTGCTGCGTGGGAGCGACGCGGAAATTGCCGCGGCGTTAGGCGTAAAAGAATTCGTTGCAAAAAAGAATAGGGAACAGGCGGCGAAATTCCCCAAAGGGGAATTGTTGCGCTGTTATCAAGGGGTGTATCAGGCGATTAGCGATATTAAATGCGGCAATATGACGCCCCCGTCCGCGTTAAAGACGGTTATTTCCCGCTTGTTTTTTGCAAATTTGTAAAAACGCTTTGAAAAACGCTTTATTTTGCTTTATTTTTTAGGAAATATTATATATAATAATATTAAGAAGTTTTCCTATCGCCGCTCGCGCGTGCGCGCGGTTGAAGAACGGAGGAATTTATGTTATACGGACTTTTGTCAACGATGGAACGCTTGACGCAAATTAAGGACGGTGCAATTGCATTCTTTATGCAATTCCAAGTAATTTTCGCGGTAGAAATTTTGTTCTTTTTTGCGCTCATTTTCTACGTATCCAAAATTTTGCGCGACAACGACGCAACCAAATTGATGCTTTTATACTGGTTGCTGCTTTTGGGCGGCGGCGCATTGCACGTGTTTGCGGACCAACTCATCGATAAGCAATTTTTACTCTTTTACGTAATGCTTTTGTCGGCGTTTATGTTGATTTTATTCAACGTGGAAGTAAAAAAGAGCTTGTGGGACGTGCATTCTGCGAAAGAAACGGTGGAAAAGCACACGGGCGGTAATACCGACGTGCGGTCGCAAGCGGATACCGAGCGTTGTATGCAAAACATCATCAAAGCGTTGCAAAATATGTCTAAAAATAACGTAGGCGCGCTCATTGTGCTTTCCAAAGGCAGCTTGCCCAAGCAAGTTTTACAAAGCGGCGTGACCATCGACGCGGAAATTTCTACGCAAATGCTGGAAGGCATTTTCTTCCCCAAAGCACCTTTGCACGACGGCGCGACGATTATTCACGGCCATAAAATTCAGGCGGCGGGCTGTTTCTTGCCGCTCACGCAAAAGACCAGTTATCCCAAAGAATACGGCACTCGCCATCGCGCAGGCATCGGCATTACCGAAGTGGCAAACGTAATTTCGCTGGTCGTGTCCGAAGAAACGGGGATTATTTCCATCATCAAGCAGGGCAACGTGGTTCGTTATGCCGATTATGATATGTTGGTGGATGCATTGAAAGATTATTACTGGCAGGATATGCCGCTCACGGATACCAAGAAACGCGGAGGGTTGTTGAGATGAAATTTATGCATTTTTTGAAAGACGTATTTATCTCTAAATTTTGGATTAAGTTTTTGTCCTTGCTTTTTGCCGTGTTAATTGTAATACTGCTCAACGTATAAATGTTTTTCGGGGAAAGGATAGAGAGTACATTATTTACTCTTTTCGTTGCAGATGAAAGAGTATGGGAGTTTTTATGGGATTGAAGGTATGTAAATTTGGCGGAACGTCGATGGCGGACGGAAACGTAATTTTGGCGGGCGCGAAGATTATTGCGTCCGATTCGGAACGCCGCTACGTAGTAGTATCCGCACCCGGTAAGCGGTTTAGCGGCGATATCAAAGTGACCGATTTGCTGTATAAATGTTCGGACGCTTATGAAGCAGGCGATAAGCAGGCGTTTGACGAAACGTTTGCAAAAATCCGCGTACGCTTTTTGAATATTGAAAAAGAAATCGGCAAAACCGTGGGTATGCCAGCGGCGCTGGATTTGATTGAGAAAGAAATTTTAGCAGGCGCAGGCAGGGATTATTGCGCGTCCCGCGGTGAATATCTTGCCGCAAAAATTATGGCGGAAGTGCTTGGCGTGCCGTTCGTGGACGCAACCGAGCTCATTCGTTTTGACGAGCACGGCTTGCTGGACGAAAAATCGTTCGATTTAACGGCGGAAGTGTTGCGTAAATACCCCCGCGCCGTTATTCCCGGTTTTTACGGCTTGGGTATTGATGGAAAAGTGAAAACGTTCTCGCGCGGCGGCGGCGATATTTCCGGTTCGATTGTTGCGCGCGGCGTTGGTGCGGACTTGTACGAAAACTGGACGGACGTTAGCGGTTTTTATGCGTGCGACCCTAGAATCGTCAATTCGCCCAAATGTATCAAAGAGCTTTCCTATCAAGAACTGCGCGAGCTTTCGTATATGGGCGCGAACGTTTTACATAGCGAGTCGATTTTCCCTGTCCGCAGCGCGGGGATTCCTATTCGTATATGCAACACCTTCCGTCCGCAAGACGCAGGCACGTATATTGTAAAAACGCACAAGCGCACCGTTAACGAAACGGTTGTCACGGGGATTGCTGGTAAAAAAGATTTCACGGTAATTTCGATGGAAAAATCGATGATGAACTCGGAAGTAGGGTTCGTTGGAAAAGTGCTTTCCGTCATTGAAAAACACGGCATCTCTTTCGAGCATTTGCCTTCGGGTATCGATACCATGTCCTTGATCATTGATAACGAATACTTAAAAAACGGCGTTTTGGAAACGCTGCTGGACGAAATGCAGCAAGCGGTGCGTCCAGATAGAATTTACACGCACAAGGATATTGCGCTCGTCGCAACCGTAGGGCACGGGATGGCAAATAATATCGGTACTTCCGCCCGCCTTTTCAATGCGCTCAGCGCGGCGAATATCAACGTGATTATGATTGACCAAGGTTCGAGCGAAATGAATATTATCGTTGGCGTGGAAAATAAAGACTGTGATAACTGTATTCGCGCAATTTACACGGAATTTTTCAACTAAATAAACGAAAAAACCGACGGTTATGCGCCGTCGGTGTATTTATAGGAGTACATTATGGATATTAAAGTAGTTGACTTGGCAAAGGAATACCCTGTAAAAGGTGGCAAATTGACCTGCTACGTAGCGGATACTTACTTGCGCCCTGCGCTGATTATCGTCCCTGGCGGCGGTTATAGCCACGTTAGTCCGCGCGAAGGCGAGCCGATTGCGTTCGAATTTTTGGCGCGCGGATATAATTGTTTTGTTTTAGAGTACCTAATCGGCGGCGAAAACGGGGAATCTTATCCCCAGCAGCTTTTAGAGCTTGCTTCTGCGGTAGATTACGTAAAAAAGAATGCGGAAAGCTTGCGCGTGGAAGCGGACAAGGTATATGCCATCGGCGCGTCGGCAGGCGGACATTTGGTTGGCTCGCTTGCAGTCACTTGGCATAAAATGGAAGAAATTGCAAAAACTTCACTGAATTGCTCTTTGACGGCAATCGGCTTGATGTATCCCGTCGTTTCAAAAATAGACGGACATCAGGGCTCGTATAATAATTTGTTATACGGATATTCCGAAGAAGAAAGAAACGAACTTTTGAAAACGCTGAACTTAAACGAAGCGCTTACAAGCCAAGCCCCGCCCGCGTTTATTTTTACGACGGCGACCGACCAACTCGTACCTGCAAGCAATGCGCTTCGTTATGCGCTTGCCTGTGCAAATAAAGGCGTGCCTTACGAGCTTCACGTATATCCCAACGGTCGGCACGGCTTATCTACGGGTAAAGCGGAAGTAAACGGCGGGGTGGTACAATGCCCGCGCCTTATCCACTGGATGGACGATTGCGACGCATTTTTCCGTTTTTGCATTGAAAACAAGGATTAAAAGACATTCAAATATAAAAACAGCGCCTTACTTGTGAAAGTAAGGCGCTGTTTGCGATTAGTTATTGTAAAATTCCGCTTTTTTCAAGGTATAGGTCAGCGTTCCTAAATTATAAGCAAGACTGGTTTGCATTTTCAAAATCACGTTGCGGTGAGTGTTGAGTGTGGGATTGTATTCTGCAATCCAAACCGTTTGACTTGCGCCAGACAATTTTGCATCGACCTGTAAGGTGATGGGATATGCGTTGACGATACCTTCAAAGCCGTTTTCCGTACCGTTATCGTAAGCGTATTCGACCGTTTCTTCCTTGGTGTTGAAGATGGTTTTAATCGTTTGTACCTTTTCGCTAAACGGCGCGTAAACGTAAAAATACGGCGATTGATTTTGGCTTAATCCGCGCAATGCAAACAGGAGCTGTTCATTATCCAAATAGGTGTACTTGCTGTCAATTTCAAACGTTTTCGTGCTCGTTTTTTGTGTTTCAAGGTTGGTCACGGTAGTCGTTCCGCTCGTCGCTTGGTCGTGATATTCCGTTTCTATTTGATAATGCACGTAGGTATAGCAGGTCTCAATACTCGTCCCCGCGCTCGTAGGCGAATAGTTTTCAATCGTCTTTTGCGAGTAAACGGGCGTCAGCTTACCGTTCTTCATAAATTTGACGGTAGCGCTCGTCGTATCGGTGAATGCCTTTTCGTCTGCGCCGCAGAAATACTTACCGCTGATTTCCAGCGCGGTTTCGTAAACGTAAACGTTTTCGCCGTTGACTTTTTCCATCGACAGCGTGGCTGTGTACGTACCGTCGTTATACTGCAGGTCGTACCCGTCGCCTTTGGATAAAGCGGTAAATTTTACGTCGTAGGTCAATGTTTCCAGTACGCCGATTGCAGGGTCGATGATGGTAGGGTCGTTGAACCAAAAGTTATTAAAGGTCACTTGGCTATTCGTTGTTGCGCACGCAGATAAGAAACAAGCGCTTAACAATGCGCAAACGGCAGCCGTTATTTTTTTGTTTTTCATATTTAACTCATTCCGCCTTATAAATGGGGTTATGCAAACCTATTTTCTATTATTATAGCACATAATTTCAAATTTGTAAAAACAAAATCAAGATTTCCACAAATTTATTGTGAAAAAAAGCTGAAATTTTACCTAAAAGTATGTTATAATAGAATAGGAAAAAACTTTACGGAGGTAGTGTATGCAAACGGTGGTTAAAGCGCATACGCTCTCGCAATGCTTGGATAGTATGGCAAAATACGCGCAAGCGTTTGAAGAGCAGGGCGGCGAGAACTTAATTTTTTGCGAAGATCGGCTTACTTTGCTTGCCGAACGCGCTTTAATCGATCAAATGGGCGGTACGCTGTTTAGCTCGGTCACTACCTTTGCGCGTATGGTAAAAACCCAGCAAAAAACAATTAGTAAACAGGGCTCTGTAATGGCGGTTGGCGAAGTAATGGCAAAGCTGCAACGTCAAAACGCCTTGCAATGCTTCAAAACAGCGGCGGGGATAGGCAATAACGCCAAGTGTATCTATGAAACGCTGGCGCAATTTGCTTCTTCGTGCATTACGCCGCAAACGCTGCGCGAGAGTATGGAACAACTCACCGATGCGGCGTTGAAAAGGAAAATAGCCGATTTGGCAAGTATTTACGAGGGCTACGAAGCATTTTTACAAACGAACGGATACTTAGACGAAAGCAGATACTTGGCGCTTTTGCCTGCGCGTATGCGTGAAGAATTCGATTTATCCAACGTAAACGTGATATTCTTGGGCTTTTCGTCGTTTACTTTGCAGGCGCTCGGCGTCGTGCGTGCGGCGTTGGAAAATGCGAAAAACGTAGTGGGAATTTTTTGCTCGGGCGAAGAAGATATTTATACAAACCTTGCGGCAAGCGCGTTTATCGACGTTTGTAAGGAATACGGTAAAACCAACGTAATCACCCAGCCACGGCTTGTCAATGGGGATAGGGAACGGCTGCTGAAAAGCTTATTTAATCCCGAATTTCAGTTGGAAAATCGGCAAAAAACGAATGCGATTCGTATCTTTGAAGCGGAAGACAAAATTGCAGAATGCGAGTACGTTGCCGTACAAATCAAGCGTGCAATGCAAACGGACGCGCGTTTGCATAATCGCGATTTTGCCGTGCTTTTACCCAACGTCAACGCGTATTCGTTGCCGATCAAACGGGCGTTGACCGAGTATAAAATTCCCTACTTTCTCGATGAAAAACGCTCGCTTGGAAAGCATCCGCTCGGGCTTTTTATACTGGATAGCTTAAAAGTAGTAAAAGAACGCTTTTCGCCTATTTCCGTGCAAGCGCTTACGCAAAACGCGTTTTTTGGCGAGAGCGACGAGTATAGAAACTACTTATTGAAATTTGCAAACTACCGCGGCGGCGCAAAACGGGAAATCAAATGCGGGGAGCTGGTGGAAAGCGCGTACGATATGATTTCGCTGCAATCGGGGCGCGAACGGCTTTTGAAAGCGACGGAAAATATCAAAAACAAAGCGCGCGGCGATGCGTACGTGGCGGCGGTGCGGCAGCTTTTGATTGATTTTAATGCGGAAGAGAAGCTGAAAACTTTACAAGAGCATTTAGACGATTTAGCGCAAAAAGGGTATCTTGCGCAAATTTATCGCGCATTAGAACGCGTTTTGGAAGAAGCGGAGCTTCTCATCGGGGATAAAGAGCTTACGGTTGCGGAATTTGCCGCCATTTTACAAGATGGATTAGACGCAACGGAAATTTCGTTAATTCCCTTAAAAGCAGACGCGGTATTCATCGGCGATATTACCGATAGCAGGGTTGCCGATACTAAGGTCGTGTTCGCGCTGGGTATGAACGAAGACGTGCCGCGCACGGGTATAGACGCGGCGATTGTGTCGGATAAAGAAATTGCCCGCCTTGCCGAAGTGAAAGCGCGGTTAGAACCGACCGTTGCGGAAGTGAATTTGCGCAGTCGTGAAAGCGTTTGTCTTAATTTATGCGCTTTTGAACAGGAATTGCATATCACCTATTCGTTATCACTTGACGGAAGCGAGCCGTTGCCTAGCGAAATTTTTCGCTATGTTGACAATGCGTTTTGTACGCAAAACGGCCAACGCCTACCGCGCAAAAAACAATACGCCGCCGATGAGTTTGCTTATCGTTGCAGCGCGTTAACGCCCGCCATTCGGCAGCTGTTAAACGAGAAGAATGCTTACGAGCAAAAAGG
>JAZRIK010000076.1:0-31369 GCA_045645245.1 Candidatus Scatosoma sp.
TGGCCTCCGACTTTGCCCGATTCAAACGCCTTTGCAAACGTTTTTACGTCTACTTCCTTTTCCGCCTTTCTAACTACTGTACAAATCCCTTTCAAAATCTGGGATAAGATAACGCCGGAGTTCCCTCTTGCGCCCTTTAACGCGCCTTTGGAAATACTGTCGCAAACTTCGGTGAACGAGCTGGACTGACAAGCCGTCATTTCTTTCACGCAGGACTGCATGGTGAGGGACATATTCGTACCCGTATCGCCGTCAGGAACGGGGAATACGTTGAGGGCGTCCACTTTCGCACGGTTAATTTCAAGTTGTTTCGCGCCTACGAGAATCATATTTCTCAAATCGGTGCTGTTTATTGTTTTATGCATTTGAATGCTCCTTCTACTTTTGTTTTTACAAACGTGTGGCTTGAGGAATAGCAATCATCTTAGGAAAGCCTACACGCAAAAAAGCGCAATGACGTACTGATTGCGCTGAATGAACTAAATATTAGAGTTTTACCCCGATTACGTTTACGTTGACCGAGTCCACGATCATACCCGTAAACCCTTCGACCTTATACTTAATCGCTTCGGTAAGCGATTCGGCTACGGCGCTAATGGATACGCCGTATTTGATAATTACGTAAACGTCGATGTAAATGCGGTTGCCGGAAGTGGTCACTTTCACCCCTTTGCCTTCCGCGTCCTTTTTCCAAAGCGACGCAAGCGAATCGGTAAAGCGACGCGACACCATCTCTACGATCCCGTACGAATCCAAAGCGGTGTGCGCTGCAACTTTCGCAATTGCGTGGTCGGATATGGAAATTTTACCATAGGCATTGTTTGTGTTTACTGACATACTTACCTCATTTTACCTTTCCATTTTACACTATTTATGGCTTTTTGGCAAGTACTTTTCTAAAATTTTCTCAATATTTTTTATTTTTTGTCTTTTTGGGCTCATTTTTGATTGATTTTTCTTCTTAAAAATGCTATATTATTAATGCTTGTTTTACGCGTAGCTTTTTTTAAGATGCGCCAAGCACCGTTTTTAATCACTAACTACGGCAAAATTATCCCAAATTTCGGAGGTGTCAATATGTCAAGAGTATGCAATATTTGCGGTAAAGGTCAAGCATCGGGCAACAACGTAAGCCACTCCAACCGTAAAACGAGAAGAACGTTCAAAGTAAACGTTCAAAAAATTTCCTACGTTGCTGATGGTAAAGAAACCAACGGCTACGTTTGCGCAAGATGCATCAAAACGCTTAAAAAAGCAGACTAATCTTGCAAAGGTAGTATCGCAGCTACAAAATAACGAAACAAAACCCGACGCAGCTTGCGTCGGGTTTTTTCGCGTACCTTTTTACGCGTTTGCCTTTATCAATTTTTTTAGCAATACTTGTATAATAACAAAATCAATCGTCGATGTCAATAGCCAAGAAATGGGATAGGAAAGATAAATTACTTCCAGCACAGGAAAAGCAGGGAACACCGTCAACAGCCAAACGACGCGGAACAAACACGCCCCTATCAACGATACGATGGTCGAAGTTATCGATTTGCCCATTCCACGCAGGACGCCCGAGCAATTATCCATCAATCCGCATAAAAAGTACGGTGCGCCTATCCACCAAAACCGCGTATTTGCCGTTTCAAACGCAATCCGCTCCAAGCTTCCTTCTACGCCTTCCACTACGCCGTATAAAGAAAGCAAAGGACGGCGAAATGCAATCAACGAAAAGCTCATCGTAAGCCCGATAATCAGCGTAATCAAAAAGCTTTTATAAATAATCGGCTTTACGCGTTTGGGCTTCCCCGCGCCGATATTTTGGCTGGTAAACGTGATAACGCCTTGCGATACCGAATTGATCGACGTATAGACAAAGCTGTCCAAATTCCCCGCAGCCGCATTGCCGTTTACAACCGGCTGATAATCGCTCCCGCTCGGTACGATTGAATAATTCACCGACACGATAGAAGATTGAATGAGCATATTCGCAATAGAAAACAGCGCGCCTTGAATCCCTGCCGGAATCCCCACGTATAAAATTTGCTTAAACGCAGTTTTGTCCATTTTCAAACGGCGGAAAGAAAACGCCGTTTCGTCCTGCTGCTGACAAAGCTTGGTCAATAAAACAACCACCGATAAAAGGTTGGCTATCGCCGTTGCCGCCGCCACGCCTTCTACCGACAAGCCGCAAACCAAAACGAAAAACAGGTTAAATACTACGTTGACAATCCCCGTACTCGACAGTACGATTAAAGGCAATTTCGCATTCCCTTTCGCGCGGAAAATCGCGCATAAAAAGTTGGTAAGCGACGCAAACGGCACGCCTAAAAGATAGATATACGAATAGCGAATGGCAAGCTCTAACAAGCTCCCCGTATTGCCCATCGCCGTTAAGATAGGCCGCGCAAACACAATCCCTATCACCGCGCCCAACAATCCAAATAATACCGCCATCAGCAGTGCGGTATGCACCGCTTTTTGTACCCCGTCGCTATCCTTTGCGCCGATTTTTCTAGCCACGATTACGTTCGCGCCTACGGAAAATCCGATAAAGATATTGAGTATCATACTCAAAAACGCGCCCGTCGTACCGATTGCGCCCACGGCGTTGCGCTCACTTGATAAGCTGGCTACCATCATATCCGCGGCGTGATAAAAAGTTTGCAAAAGGTTGGTCGCCAAAATCGGCAACACGAACAGCAACAGCTTTTTGAAAATTTTACCTTCTGTAAAATGTGCGGAAACGCTCGATTTTACCGCGTTCATACATTCTCCTTTACGCTTTCAGCCGCGCAATAACGGCACGCTTGTCCGCCGCCTTAAACACGGTACTGCCCGCAACGATTACGTTCGCGCCCGCCGCTTTAATTTCATCTACGTTCTCTTCCGTCACACCGCCGTCAATTTGAATATCTATTTCCTTTCCGCAAGCGGCAACAATCGCTTTTACTTGGCGAAGCTTATCCAGCGCGGACGGAATAAATTTTTGCCCGCCAAAGCCGGGGAATACGCTCATCACCAGCACCATATCGCAAAGCGGAATTATTTTTTCAATCTTTTCTACGGGCGTATCGGGGTTGATAACCGCACCGCATTTCACGCCCGTCGATTTGATGAGTTTTAACACTTCTTCCAAGTTTTCTTTGCACACTTCATAATGCACGGTGATTATATCCGCGCCCGCTTTCGCAAACCGTTCCACGTACTTTTCGGGGTTGACAATCATCAAATGACAATCGAGCGGTAAAGCGGTAATTTTCCGCAAATCTTCCACCATTTTGATACCGAACGTAATGTTATTGACGAACACGCCGTCCATTACGTCGCAATGTACCAAATCCGCCCCGCAGCGTTCTAATTCACGCACTTCGTCGCCCATTTTAGAAAAGTCCGCCGATAAAATAGACGGCGCAATTTTAATCGTTTGCATTTGCTTCACCTTTTACTATATCCTTTTGTTCTTTTATATTTTTCTCTGTCAAGCAAAACGGCGCTTGCTTGTTTTTATCTTGAAATAACGGCAAAATATGAAACCGCGCAATGGATACGAGATCCACGCATAACTCAAATACGTATGTAAGCGTGACAAAAACCGCCGCTTGAATGAGTAGGTTATACGTAATAGACAACACGGTCGGCACGAGCATCGTAAAGCGCACGATTTTTAAGCTGCGGATACGGAAAATAAACGCATACATAATGAGCGCCGTCATACATAAAATATCCACCGGCTTTGCCTGCTTCATAATTCCTAAATTGACGATAAAATACGACGCCAGCGTCAAAGACGCAAATACAAACGCCCAAGCAATCGGCGCAATTTTATCCTGCCGTTCGTATAAAAAGAAGGTTAAACAGCGCGCCAGCCCCACCGCCAAACCGATCATTCCAAAGAAATTGACGGCGAAAAAATACGACACAATCAAAAACACGATGCACAACGCTTGACACGCCAAATACAGCGTCTTATTTTTCACCAAATACGACGATACGACGAACGCCATCGCAATAAAGCTCGCTATAAACGATAAAGCTTCGTTTTCCATACTCTTAAAACTCTTGCAAAACTCGCATTATTTTTCTTCCAAATAACTTGCGCGCAGTTGTCCGCACGCACCGCCGATATCCACACCGATTTGACGGCGCAACGTAGCGGATAGCCCGCCCTTTTCCAGCCGTCCCAAAAACCGATACGCCGCCTTGTCGCCAAGCGCTCTCAAATTACGTTCCTTCACTTCGTTTAAGCGTATCAAATTCACGTGGCAGGGCTTGCCTTTTAACAGCTTTACCAGCGCGTCCGCGTGCTGCTCGTCGCAGTTTTCCCCTTCGATAAGCGTGTATTCAAAATAATATCTTCTGCCCGTTTTTGCAAAATAATAATCGCACGCTTTCAAAATTTCATCTATTTTGTACGCCTTGGCAATCGGCATCGTACGCTTGCGCGTTTCATCGTCGGTTGCGTGCAGCGATACCGTCAAATTGAGCGGAATGCCCGTATTTGCCAGCTCGTACATTTTGGGTACGATACCGCAGGTGGAAAGGGAAATATTCCGCGCGGAAATGCAAATTCCGTTTTCCGCCGTCACGTTTTTCAAAAATTTGAGCGTTTCATCGTAGTTATCCAATGGCTCGCCGCTGCCCATCAATACTACGTTGGTGACTGCGCGCGCCTGACCGCCCTGTCCTACCGCGTCCGCTTTATGCAGCGCGTTGACCACCAAAATTTGCGCAAGTATTTCCCCCGCCGACAAATTTCTAATCAGTCCGTTTAGCGTGGAAGCGCAAAATTTACAGCCCATTCTGCACCCAACCTGCGTGGAAACGCATTGCGTATAGCCGTATTTATACTTCATCAGCACCCCTTCGATTAGGTTGCCGTCGGCAAGCTCGAATAGGTACTTTTCCGTACCGTCGGCGGAATAATACGTTTCTTTTATTTTCATCGGCTCGTTTTCGTATTCTTCTAAAAGCTTTGCCTTAAAATCCTTGGAAAGGGAAGAAATATTGCTGATCGATTTTCCCTGCGTAAGACCTTCGTAAAGCTGTTTTGCGCGAAATTTTTTCTCGCCGAGCGATAAAACAAGCGCTTCCAGCTCGGCAAAGGATAAATCTTGTAAAATCTTTTTCACTTACTTTGCCCCCTTGACCATCTTACAAACGTAAAACCCTGCGCCGTACGCCGTATCGGGCAAAAATTGTAAGCCAAGCTTCGTCTTTTCGTGCGCAAGCTCGCTTTCGATTTTTTCCACCGAAAAAGTAGGATTTTTCTTCAAAAATTCCGCTACGATTCCGTCGTTTTCGCATTCAAAAACAGAACAGGTCGAATAATACAGCGCACCGCCGTCTTTTACGTAGCGGGAACAATTTTGCAAAATGCTTGCCTGCATTTTGTTTATCTGCGCCAAATCTTCCTGCTTTTTGAACAGCTTGATATCGGGGTTTTCACTCACCGTGCCAAAGCCCGAGCAAGGCACGTCGCAAAGCACGCCGTCAAACGCGTTTTCATACCCGCCGTCAAACACCGAGCTGTCCTTTTGCATCGCTTGCACGTTGTTTGCGCCCATACGCGCCGTGTATTGACGGATAAGCTCTACCCTATGCTCGTGCAGCTCAAACGCAGTGACGCTTTTGCATTTTTGCGCGAGTAAAACCGACTTACCGCCCGGCGCACTGCACGCGTCGAGTAAGCTTTCGCAAGGCGCAACGCAATCGCAAATGGCGATACTGCCCACCGATTGAAAGGTATAATCGCCGTTATCAAAGCTTTCGTCACGCACGAAATTTTCAAAGATATAATTGCCGTATTTTTGCGTAAACGGCGTTAAAATATGCGGTTTTTCCAAATACGCCTTTTCACCGCGCACAAACCGCACGCTCACCCCCGCGCTCTTCGCTTTTGCGATTTCGTCCGCGCGCTTGCCGTACTGTTTTTTTAGCATTTGATAAGCAAAAGCAGGATACGAAAGCGCAATCGCTTTCCCTGCGTCCGTATCGGGAATGGCTTTTTTCACTTCTTCTTCGTCAAACCTGCGCAAGAATGCGTTGACAAACCCACTCACGCCCGATTTGCCTAATTTTTTACAAAGCGCGACCGCGTTATCGGTGACCATATACCGTTTTTTGCCCATAAACAGAAGCATATACAGCGAAATTTTTAAGATAAGCCGCACCGCCGCCTTGGGGGATTTGGGCGCGTAGCGACGGATACAAAAATCGAAATATATATCGTTTTCCAGCACGCCGTACACAATTTTCACGGTACGCGAGCGGAATTGCTCTTCGATATACGTATCGGCAATCGCCTGTTTCAAGTGCGCCCCTTCTTGATAAATTTTCGTTAAAATAACGAACGGGTCGTAGATGGGGTTGCTCAACATACGAACACCTGCCCCTTTTGCGCCTTTCGTCCGTTGATAAAATCGTTCCCGCCGATTACTTTACCGCCCGCCGCCTGCACTTGTAAAAGCTTCACCGCGCCGTTTTGGCACTTTACCAGCAAGCCGCGCTTGGGATTAGACGAAAGCACTTCGCCGTATTGCGCCGTTGCAGCGTATTCATTTTCTTCATCGTTTAATTGCGCTCTTTCCGCGCGGTAAACGTTGATTTTATTCCCGTCTAAAACGGTATAAGCGACCGGGTCGGGATTCATTGCGCGAACGAGATTGACAATGGTTTCCACGCTTTGCGAAAAGTCGATTTTCGCCTGCTCTTTTTGAATTTTCCGTACCACCTGCACGCCGTTTTCATCCTGCGGCGTGAGCGTATAATTGCCCGATTGCAAAAGCGGAACCGCCTTTACAATGGCGCTCGCACCGATGATAGATAACCGCTGGGCAAGCTCGCCGCACGTTTCTTTTTCGTCGATTTGCGTTTTTTCAACAAGCAAAATATCCCCGCAATCTAAGCCCAGCTCCGTTTTCATAATGCAAACGCCCGTTTCGCTTTCCCCTGCCAACAGACAGCTTTGCATCGGCGACGCGCCGCGGTATTTGGGCAATAATCCTGCGTGAATATTCCAAACGCCTTTTTCAAAGCAATCCAAAACGTCCTGCGTTAAAATTTGACCGTATGCGCAGGTAATTAAAATATCCCCGCCGAGTGCTTTTACGCTTTCCACTTCGTCGCGAATTTTATTTGGTTGTAGCACGGGCAAGCCGTTTTCAAGCGCGAATGCTTTTACGGGCGGGGGCGTGAAAATTCCCTTTCTGCCCTGCGGTTTATCCGCTTGCGTAATCACGCCCGCCACTTCACAGCCGTTTTCTAAAAGCGCGCGAAGGGGCGCAACGGCAAATTGCGGCGTACCTGCGTAAACGATTTTCATTTTCTCGCTCCTTTATGCTTTTTCGATACGGGTGGCTTTGTCAATATACAAAACGCCGTCCAAATGGTCGAGCTCGTGGCAAATGGCGCGTGCAAAAAAGCCCTTGGCTTTGAGTACGTACTTTTCCCCTTTTCTGTCTTGGAAACAAACGGTCACCTTCATCGGACGGGAAACCACGCCGCTTTTACCGCGCACGGAAAGACAGCCCTCCCAGCCCATTTGTTCTCCCTTTTGCGAAGTGATAACGGGGTTAATCAGCTCAAAATACCCTTCTTCCACATCGACTACGGCTACGCGGCGCAAAACGCCTACTTGGGGCGCGGCAAGCCCTGCGCCCTGTTCCTTTTTCACCGTGTCTTTCATATCGTCTAAAAGCTTTGCCAAATTTTCGTCAAATTTTTCCACGGCAAAGCATTTTTGTCTCAATACTTCATCGCCTACCTGCACTACGTTTCGTATCGCCATATCTTCTCTCCTTGTTTAACTCAAATTTGTAGGATTTTCTTCTACGGAAACGAGTACGTCTCTCGTTCTCGCCGCCGCGCAAATTTCATAGATTTGCGGTAAAATACTCGTATTAGATAACCGCATCAGTACCTGATAACGGAATTTGTTTTGAATACGCTTGATGGGGGCGCGCATCTTGTTAAAGAATAAAAATTTGTCCATATTTTCGTTATACAGCGTTTCCAGCTCCCCATACGCCTGCCGTAAAACTTCCAGCGTTTTTTTATCGTCTTCACCCGTGACAAGCACCCGCACGATTTTGGAAAAGGGCGGGAACGCCATCGCCGCGCGCAAGGATATTTCATTTTGATAAAATCCTTCAAAGTCGTAATCGATTGCATACCGCAGCACTTCGTTTTCAGGGTCGAACGTTTGCAAAACCACCTTTCCTTTTTCTTCCGCTCTGCCACTTCTGCCCGCTACCTGCGTGAGTAGCTGGAACGTCCGCTCGCCGCTGCGATAATCGGAAAAATGCAAGCTCATATCCGCGTCGAGTATGCCTACCAACGTGACGGACGGAAAATCGTGTCCTTTGGCAATCATTTGCGTCCCCACGAGTATATCCGCTTGCTTTTCGCCGAACGCTTTCAAAATTTTATAATGTCCTTCTTTTCCGCTCGTGGTATCGTTATCCATACGCAAAATCCGCGCCGACGGATACAGCTTTTGCAAATCGGCGACAATGCGCTGCGTACCTGTGCCAGCGTACGAGAGCTTTTTACTCCCGCAGTCTGGACAAGCGGAAAGCATTCCGTATCTCGTGCCGCAATAATGGCATTTTAAGCAATCTTCGTCGCGATGATAGGTCAGCGAAACGTCGCACGCTTCGCACTTTGCCACGTATCCGCATTCTTTACAAATAACCGTTTGCGAATATCCCCTGCGGTTCAAAAACAAAATCGCTTGCTTGTCGGTTGCAAGGCATTTTTCTATCTCTTCTTTGAGCGCGGAAGAAAACGCCGAGTTATTCCCCCTGCGCACTTCCCTGCGCATATCCGCAATGATAATTTCAGGCAGCGGTTTTTGATTAATTCGCTTTTCCAGCCGAATGAGCGAAAACTCCCCTTCCTTGGCTTTTTTATACGTTTCTACCGACGGCGTTGCGCTGCCCAAAACCAGCTTACACTTATTGCGTTTCGCACGCAAAAGCGCGATGTCGAACGTGTTGTATCTGGGCGCAGTTTCGCTAAAATAGCTGCTGTCGTGTTCTTCGTCAATAATGATAACGCCCAAGTTTTCCAAGGGCGCAAAAATAGCACTCCGCGCACCGATGGCAATTTTCGCTTCGCCCGTGCGCAACCGCCACCACTCGTCAAATCGCTCGCCTGCGGAAAGCCCGCTATGCAAAATCGCCGCGTTTTTCCCAAAACGAGCGCGAAGCTGAGCAAGCATTTGCGGGGTAAGCGAAATTTCGGGTACGAGAAAGATAGAGCTTTTGCCTTCTTTCAAGCATTTCGCTATCAAGGTTAAATAAATTTCCGTTTTCCCGCTGCCCGTCACGCCGTGAATAAGCTGCACCGTCCGCGCATCGGAAACGATGGTGTTGACCGCGCGCTGCTGATCGTCCGTCAACACACGCGGAAGAGAAATTTCGTCTAAATTTTTATACGGGTCGCGTAAAATTTGCTCACTCGTGATTTGCACGTAGCCCTTTTTAACAAGTCCGTTCAATCCGCCGGGGAATTTTTCGTTTAAGCGCGCGCATTCGGTTTTTCCGTTTTCCGATAAATACTGCGCCGCGCCCCATTGATTTTTCGCCGACTTGACCAGCTTCATTTCGTCTATCGGCACAAGCAGCTGTGCATAATTTTTGGTAAGCTCTCTCACCTTACCCGTCCGCATTTCCGCAGGCAAAAACAGCCGCAGTGTAAGCGCCTTGGGTACGCGGTATCGCGCCGTAATTTTTTCCGCCAAAGCCAAACACTCTTCGCTTAAAGCGGGCAATTCGTCTTCGCTGGGTAAAATACTTTTGAGCTTTTCAATCGGATAATCGGATTTTTCTTTGATTTTCATCACAAATCCGCAAACGATTTTGCCCCCGAACGGCGCGCGAACTCGACTGCCCACGACGGTATTTTCGTCGCACAGATAATCGAAAATTCTATCCGTTTCGCTGGACGCAACGTCCACGATTACTTCTGCAATCATCGGCTTCACTCCTTTTGAAGTATGTATATTTTACCCACGCGCAAACGACGCTAAAAGCAAAATTGCCTCACGGCGAGGCAATTTTTTGTTAGCATTAGTCTTTTGCAATAACAACTTTTCCGTCTGCAATATCCTTGCACGCGGTCAAAAGCTCTTTGTCCTTGCCCGTCGAATCTACCACGCCCGCGTTTCTTTCCGTTTCGATAATTTGGCGTGCGCGTTTCGCTGCAATCGTGCAAAGCGCATAACGGCTAATCGGTTCTTCCTCCGTTCCTAATTTTCTGATCATTACGTCAACAGAAGGTTCGTTAATCATATTTTTTCACTCCTTTATTGTGTTTTTTTAATTTTATTTACAAAGCGGCAACTTATTTACCGTCAATGATGTTTTCCAGCGTTTTAATTGCCGTTTCCAAATCGTCGTTGACAATCACGTAATCGTATTCGTCTATATGCGAAAGCTCGTATTCCATTCTCGCAAGCCGTCCTTCAATTTGCGCGTCCGTTTCCGACCCGCGCCCTGATAAACGGCGTTTGAGTTCTTCTATCGACGGCGGTACCACCATAACGAGTACGCATTCGGGAAACGTTTCCTTGGCTTTTTTCGCGCCCACTACGTCGATTTCCATAATCACGCATTTTTCTTTGAGCGTTTCTCGAACGAATGATTTGGGCGTACCGTAATAGTTGCCGAAATGCTCGTCGTATTCTAAAAAATCCCCTTCGTCGATACGGCGTAAAAATTCTTCCTTGGGTAAAAAGAAATAATGCTTGCCGTGCACTTCGCCTTCTCTGGGCGGACGCGTCGTGCAGGACACCGATTCCACTACGTCGGCGCGCCGTGCAATCAGCGTTTTTACCATCGTGCCTTTGCCAACCCCCGACGGGCCGGATACCGCTAATAAAACTCCCTTCATCGCTGTCTTCTCTTTCGTTTTTATTCTACGTTTTGCACTTGTTCACGAATTTTTTCAATTTCGTTTTTGAGTGCCAAACCAAGTTTCGTAATTTCCACGTCGTTGCTCTTGGAGCAAGTAGTATTTGCTTCGCGGTTAAACTCCTGCACCAAAAAGTCGAGCTTTCTGCCCACTACGCCTTCTTGGCAAATGGTACGGAATTGTTCGATATGCGAGCGCAAACGGGTGAGCTCTTCGTCGATATTGCTCTTGTCCGTAAAGATAGCCACTTCCGTCAAAATACGGCTTTCTTCAATATTTGCGCCGTCCAAATACTCTTTTACGCGGCTGGTCAAGCGTTCCTTATACGCCGCCGCCACCAGCGGTGCGCGCGCGGATACTTTTTCCACCAAATTTTCAATTTCCTGCATACGCGCAAGCATATCCGCCTGCAATTTTTCCCCTTCGATTTTGCGCATCGCGTTGAGATTTTCCAGCGCCGCTTTCACCGCACTCGTGAGCGCCGTCACAAGCTCTTCGTCCAGCGTTTGCGTATCTTCCGATTTCAATACTTCGGGATAGCGCAAAACGGAAGAAAGGGTAATATCGTCCGTTAAATCGGGGAACGCCGCTTTGAGTGCTTTCGCCGCCGCCACGTACGAGCTTGCAAGCGCAATATCGGTGGTCAGCGTAGCGTTCTTTTCCCGTTTGTCTTTGAGTGAAATAAACAAATCGGCGTGGCCGCGCGTGAGTTTTTCCTTGACGAGCGAACGAATGACTTCTTCGTACGCGGCAAATAATCTCGGAGCTTTTATAGACACGTCCAAGTAGCGATTATTCACCGTTTTAATTTCACAAGTCAGCTCGATACCGCCTTGATCGTACGCGCCTTTGCCGTACCCCGTCATACTCCACATACTTTGCACCTTCTTTTGCCATTGATTTTTACCCAAATTACGAGTTATATCATTATAGCACACCTTTTGAAAAATTTCAAGCGGTCACTGACAACTTTTTTCATCTTTTTGGTAAATTTTTATAATTTATTATAAACCCAACCTATTTGTAGCCGTTTTTTCGTCCTTTTATACACGCAAAAACGCGCACGGTCAACCGTACGCGTTTTTTATCGATTATTTTTTTATTCTTTGAGCATTTCCGCAAACGTTTCTTCGTCGATTACTTTGATACCGAGCTTGCGCGCTTTATCCAATTTGCTGCCCGCTTCCGCCCCTGCGATAACCAGAGTGGTTTTATTCGTCACGGACGATCCGCACACGCCGCCCCGCTCTTCGATTAATTTTTGCGCTTCGCTGCGCTTAAAGCTGACCAGCGAGCCGGTCAATACCACCGTTTCGCCGGAAAATACGCCTTGCTTTTTCTCACTTGACCAAACGGGAAACACGCCTACTTGCTTCAAAGCGGCAAGCTCTTGCAAATTATTCTCGTCTTGGAAAAACGCCAAAATATCGTTTGCGGTAATTTCGCCTACGTTGTCGAGTGCAATCAGCTCTTCTTTGGTCGCTTTTTGTAAATTTTCCAAGCTGCCAAATCGGCTTGCAAGGTCCTTCGCCGCAACCCTGCCTACCCCGTCGATGCCGATTGCGAAGATAAACGCGTCTAATTTGGGCGTTTTACTTTTTTCAATCGCGGTAAGCAAATTTTTGATTTTTTTATCCTTGAACCCTTCCAAAATAAGCAAATCGTCCGCGGTAAGCTTATACAAATCGGAAAAGTTTTTCACGCCCCGTTTTTCCACCAACGCAAGCGCGGTGCTTTCGGAAAGTCCTTCGATGTCCATCGCGTTTTTGCTTGCATAGTGATCCAGCTTTGCCACAATCCGCGGCACGCAATTCACGTTGGGACAGAATAGATGCGCGCCCGTTTCTTCTAAAACGTAGCCGCACGCAGGGCAAATATTCGGCTTTTCAATTTCCTTGCTGTTTTCGTTATGCTCGGTCGCACCCAAAATTTCGGGAATGACTTCGTTGGAACGGCGCACGAGTACGCGCGAGCCGATTTTTACGTCTTTCCGTAAAATATCGCCGTAATTATTTAAGGTGGCTCTTGCAACCGTCACTCCACCCAAATCGACGGAGTCAAGCAGGGCAAGCGGGGTTAATTTCCCCGTTCTGCCCACCTGCCAAATAACGTCCTTGACGATGGTCGTCACTTCTTCCGCTTCGAACTTGTACGCCATCGCCCAGCGGGGGAATTTGTCGGTAAAGCCCATCTCTTCGCGCACGCTCGGCTCGTTTACTTTGATAACCGCGCCGTCGGTGAGTACGTCGATTTCTTTGCGCTGTTTTTCAATTTCCGCAACCGCCGCGACCACTTCTTCCGCCGTTTGACAAACGCGGAAATAAGGAAACACCTTAAACCCTTGCGCCACCAAAAATTCGTGCGCGGCAACCTGCGACATTTCTTCGCCGTCGGAAAGATAATTCACGTCGTAAAAATAAATATCCGGTTTGCGCTGTTTGGTAATTTTCGGGTCTAAATTTCGTATCGCCCCTGCCGCCGCGTTGCGCGCGTTTTTGAGCGGCTCACTCGCCGTTTTGTTATATTCGTCTAATACTGATAAACGAATAACCGCTTCGCCGCGCACTTCCAAAGTACCTTGATAATCGATGGTTAAAGGGAACGAGTGAATGGTCAAAACCTGCGCCGTCACGTCCTCGCCTACTACGCCGTTGCCGCGCGTGGTTGCACGGATAAACTTACCTTTATCGTAGGTTAAGCACACGGTCAAGCCGTCAAATTTATACTCTACCGTATAGCTTGAACGCATACCTGCCCCCATCGTTGCCTTTTCCACGCGGGTAGTAAACGCCGTCAGCTCTTCTTGCGTCACGCATTTATCTAAACTAAAAAGTCGGGCGATATGCACGTGCTTTTCAAACCCTTTGATCGGCTCGCCGCCAACGCGCTTGGTCGGGCTGTCGTCTAAAACGACGCCCGTTTCTTCTTCGAGCTTTTTCAGCTCGTCATACAACGCGTCGTATTCTTTATCCGACACCGTAGGGTTGTCCAGCACGTAATATTCGTGCGCCCATTTGTTGAGAATATTTACAAGTTCTCTTTGTCTTTGTTGCATCATTTTATCCTTATCATAGAGTTTTGTCGAGTAATATTGTATAGCCGTAAACGTTCAAATGCGAGTAAGACAAGGCGTTGCGAGCACGGTGCAGGGAGCGTACTTGGGGTACGTGACCAAAACGCGCGGAGCAACAACGTAGCAAAAGCGAAGTATTTCAACGTTTACAAAATTGTCAACGGAGCTAAATTGGCAGATAACTGCTTAATCCCCAGCCCCCCTTCAAAGGCAATATCCACAATCATATTTGCGCCCATACCGCGCACGCCTACAATCGTACCAAAGCCAAACTTTGGATGACTGACTTTTACGCCGATTTTGAATGCGCTAACGTCCCTGCCTGCGCCCAAGGTTTTGGGTTGCGCAGGGCGGGAAATGCCGCCGTAGGTGAAACCGCCTTGCTTGCTTGTGCTTGCCGTATGCGTACTGCTTTGCGAATTGCTGGGCGCCCCGCCGTACGTTTTTCCGCCGTTCCACGCCGAGCGCGTAATGGACGAGCTTTCCCGCTCTCTATTTGCGCCGTATCCGCCGTACGAGCCGTAGCCATAACCACTTTTTTGGCTGCCGTAAGCGTTATTCGTCGCATACCTGCCCCCGCCGTATGCAGAATTCCCATACATATCCGGGTCGTCGTAATCGCCGTAGCCCATCGGGCGCAGTCGCTGTTCTTTGGGCAAATCGATAACGGAAGAAAGCTCTTTTAAGAACCTGCTTCGCGCCGTTTGCTCGCGTTTGCCGTATAAGTATCTACTCTTGGAGCGCGTGAGATAAATGCGCTCTTTTGCACGCGTAATCGCTACGTACGTTAAACGGCGTTCTTCTTCCATTTCGTCATTGCTCATCACCGCGCGCGATACGGGCAGAATATTTTCTTCCATTCCCACCACGAACACGCACTTAAATTCTAACCCCTTTACCGCGTGAATGGTCGCCAAGGTGACGTAGTTGCTATCGTCCATTTCGTCGGTGTCGGACGAGAGCGTCACTTGGTTGAGATAATCGGTGAGCGTTGCATCTTTATTCAAACGGCAATAATCGTCCACGGAGTTGATAAATTCTTCGATATTTGCGCGTTTGTTGATGCTTTCGTCCGAGTCGTCCGCGTACGCTTCGCGCATACGCGTATCAATAACTACCTTTTTTACAAGCTCGTTGACGGGCATATCTTGGCTATCTAAAATCCAAGCTTTAACTGCATTTCTAAAATCGGTCAGCTTTTGCTTGGTACCGCTCGTAAAGCCCATTTCGTCCAGCTCAAAGAGTGCGTCGTAAACGGATAATTCGTTTTGGAACGCGTAGTTTTGCAGGGTTTCCACCGTTTTTGCGCCGATTCCGCGCTTGGGGAAGTTGATAATGCGCGTTGCCGCTTCGCTGTCGAACGGGTTGTTGATCAGGCGCAAATACGCCAGCATATCCTTGATTTCTTTGCGCTCGAAGAATTTGAAGCCGCCAAACACTTTATACGGGATTCCGTCCGAAGTGAATTCTTGTTCGAACGAGCGAGTGAGTGCGTTGAGCCGCATCAAAACGGCGAAATCGGAATAGTCGTACCCACGCTCCACCAGCCGCGCGATGGCGTAGGCGATATACCGCGCTTCGCCGCTTTCTTCGTCCGCTTCGTGTACGGTGGGCTGTTCGCCGTCGTCGTTTTCCGTCCACAGCGTTTTGTCTTTTCTGCCGCGGTTGTTTTTGATGACGGTGTTGGCAAGCGTTAAAATATTTTTCGTAGAACGGTAATTGCGCTCCAGCTTAAACACCTTCGCGTTTTTGAAATCCTTTTCAAAGTGTAAAATGTTTTCGATTTTCGCCCCGCGCCAACCGTATATCGATTGATCGTCGTCGCCTACCGCAAACAAGTTGCCGTGCGCGGAAGAAAGCAATTTGATAATTTCGTATTGCACCGCGTTGGTGTCTTGGAACTCGTCCACCAAAATATAACGGAATTTCCCGCTCAAATAACCAAGCGCGTCTTCGTCCGTTTTCAAAAGCTTTCGCGTTTCGTTGAGTAAATCGTCAAAATCCAGCGCGTTGTTTTCGCGCAGGTGTTTTTGATACCGCGTATAAATTTTAACGACGTCGTCAATATCTCTATCGCCTGCGTATTCGACGCCGTATTCTTCCGGTTCCAGCCCCAGCATTTTCGCATTCGCGATATGGTATTTAACCGACTTTAATAGTTGTTCGTCGTCGTAATCGCATTCTTGGAAGGATTTTTTAATGATATTGTTGCGTTCCACTTCGCTATAAATGGAAAAGTTGGGGTGCAAGCCCGCCTGCGGCGCGTACATACGCAAAATTTTCACGCACATACTGTGGATTGTGCATACCCAAGCAGACGAAACGTCCGCGATACGCTCCAAACGTTCTTTCATCTCGTTTGCCGCCTTGTTCGTGAACGTAATTGCCAAAATGGCATAGGCAGGTACGCGTTTATCTTCGATAAGGTGCGCAATCCGCGACGTTAAAACGCGCGTTTTCCCACTCCCTGCGCCTGCAAGAACAAGCACCGGCCCTTCCGTTTCCAAGACCGGTTTGATTTGTTCGTCATTGAGTTGTTCTAATAATTCTCTCGTCGATATCATAACGAGTATATTATACCATATTTTCCGCTATTTTGCAAGTGGGTTGAGCGTTTTTCTTGCGCCTTTTACGCGTTTTTAAGCGGCAGCTCGAAAACGTATTCGCGGCGAAACCGCTCCAACGCGCGTAAATACCGCTCGCTCAAACGCAGGTTGTAGCGTTGCTGTTCTTCGTAGGAAAGCGAGTTGTAATATTCTTGGTCGGTCAATCGTCCGATGGCGTCGCTGATCTCCCCTTCGGAAAGCAAAATTTCTTTTACCTTCAAATAAAATTCGTCTTCGGGCATACCGGAAATTTTCGCGCTGATTTGCTCGGTTAAATAACGGCTTGCTTTGCTTTCGTTAACGCCCGCCGCGCGCGCTTTTTCCATCTGCTTGTCCACGTCTTTTTTACATTCTGCCCAAAACCCGCTTTTGATGCGCGATTTGGCGCGCTTGGCTTCGTCTTTGAGTGTGCGTTCCGTCTTTTTTTGTTCTTGCCACATAACCGTACTCCTTTTTTCGACAATTTTCGCAACAAAAAAAGCTCACTGCCTTAGTGAGCTTTTTTGTTTTTAGTTTCTGCTTCTCTTACGAGCCGCTTCGGATTTTTTCTTTCTTTTTACGGAAGGTTTTTCATAGAATTCCTTCTTTCTCAAATCACCGATAATACCGTCGCGGGAGCATTTTCTTTTGAAACGACGAAGAGCGCTTTCAACGTTTTCGTTTTCTCCAACTTTTACCGTAGACATTTCCTTTTCACCAACCTTTGCCGATGCGTTTATTACTTACTCGATAATTATATCAATTTTGCAAAAGCGTGTCAAGTCTTTTTTCGCGCTTTTCATACCTTTTTAGCGGAATTTTACAGTTTTTTCCGCGCATTTATCTAACTTTTGACGAATTTTGTCAAAAGCGCTTTAACCCACAAGTTCAAAATCTTCCGCAGGGTGTTTGCACCAAGGACAGATAAAATCGGCGGGGAGTTCTTCCCCTTCGTGCGTATAACCGCAAATTTTACAAACCCATTTCTTTTTGCCGTTTTCCGCTTTCGCCTGCGGGCGCGGTTTGATATGGTTTTGATAATATTCGTACGTGACGGACGGGTCGGACGAGAGCTTTTTCGCTTCCGTCACTTCGGCAACAAACAAAGTGTGCGTGCCGTAGTCGTGCGTGCCCACCACTTTTGCGGATAATACCGCGTTCGTATATTCGGGTAAATAATACAGTCCGTTTTCCGTCTTGGGATAGCTTTTGCCTGCAAACTTATCGGTATCTCTGCCCGAACAAAAACCAAACTGTTCAAAAACGGAAAACGGCGTGCTTTCCGTTAAAATGGATACGTTCAATACGCCCGTTTTGCGGATAAGCTCGTCGGTATAGTTCGCCTTGTTTACAAAGACCGTGATACGCTTGGGGTTATCCGTAATCATCGATACCGTATTCACGATACAGCCGTTTTGCTTTTCTCCATCTGTGCTTGTAAGCATAAACAGTCCGTACGTGAGTTTATACATCGCTTCTTTTTCAATCATATCCCTGCTCCTTAAAAGTATTTGACGGCAAAAAACGCCGTCGCTTAAAATTGCTTTATTGTACTTACGATTTCCAAAGCCCGTGCAGGTTGCAATATGCGTACGCCGCCACGAATTTATCGCCGTCAGCCAAACTGAACGCGGACACGGGTACGTCGTTTGCCGATAAATGCTTTACTTGATACCCTTTTTCCGTTTCGATAGCTACCCACTCGATTAAGTGCTCTTCGCTCATCGGGTGCGCCACACTGCCTACGTCCACCTTCACTTGTTTACACTTTTTCGTCACGATAGGCACGTGCTTTTCTTGCGACGCGTCGGTGGACGAAGGAATTAATTCTACCCAACCGTCCAGCTTTAATGCTTCCTTGGAAATAATCGTCTTTTTACATTCTTTGCATTGATATATTTTTAACATTCTCTTTCTTCCTTTTTTTATTATTAGGACTTAATCCTATTTATATAATAGCATAAAATTTTGTCCTTGTCAATAGTTTGCGACAAAAAAGTTGAATCAATAATTAAAAATTTATCATTTTTTTATTATCTTACGACAACAAAGTGGAAATAACGTCGAGCACTTTATCGTGGCAACCGCCGCAACCGGTGGAACAATGGGTAATCATTTGTACCTTTTCAAATGCTTTTTCTACGTCCGTAAACGTTTTTTCGGTGTGTAATGCCTTTTCGATGTCGGCTTCGGATACTTTCATACAGTTGCAAATCATTTTATTTTCCATAAATTTTCTCTCCTTAATATTATATATAAAACACGCGGTTTTCTTTTCTGGGTTTTTCCTGCGGCTGCATATCGGGATAACCGACGATGCAATTACCGATGCCTTCGTACTCGCCTTCAATGCCGAGCTTTTTCAAAATGGCTTTGCCTTCTTCCATTTCAAACGTTTCTTTTGCGCGGTGAATCCAGCACGCGCCAAGCCCAAGCGAGTGCGCGGCAAGCAGCATATTTTCCATCACGAGCGAGCCGTCGTATAAATACGTGGGCACGCTTTTATCCGCTAAAACGACAAGCACGCACGGTGCCCCGTAGAACGGGTCTTTTCTAAAAAACGGGTCGTTGCCTGCGTTGAGTTTAGATAGTTCATCTCGCAGCTTTGTGTCTGTGACGACCAAAATAATAGGCGATTGCTTATTTAAGCCCGACGGTGCTTGCAAGCCCGCCGCTACGATTTGGTCAAGCAATTCTTTTGGTACTTGGTCGCTTTTATACGCCTTAACGCTCTTCCGCGACATTATCGTTTGCAAGGTTTCGTTCATCGTTTACTCCTTATAAAACAGGTCGTTTTCTTGATAATTTTTAAGCGCTTCGCACATATCCGCCGCCACCGCTTTCGCGCCCGCTAAATCGTGTTCGAGATAGTTGCCGCATTCCTTTGCGCTATACCCCGGGATTTGGCCTTGAAAATCGCGCACGAACGCCATTCCGCTTTGTAGCAGCGCAATCGCGTCTTTCTTACTTACACTATCGCGCAGCAGCACGTAAAAACCCGTTCTGCAACCCATCGGACCAACGTAAATCACTTGCTCGGCAAACGCGCTGTTGCGCATAAAGGTAGCGAGCAAATGCTCGATGGTATGCGCCGCAGGAGTGGGCAAATAATCGCCGCCGTTCGGCTTTTTCATACGGATATCGTAAGTAATCACGTCGCCGTCCACGCGCGAGATATACATTCCCTTTTCCAAGGTGTCGTGGTTGACGGTAAAACTTGCAATCTTTTTCATACCGTTAAATAACCTTTACGCCTTCTTTTCCCAAAATTTCCACCGCTTTTTCGGGCGTGGAAGTTTTGAACCCGATTTGCGCGTGTCCGTCGCAGCCCGCAAACGAGTACATATACTCTATATTTACCCCGCCTTCGTATAAGTGAATTAAGCAATCGGCAAGCGCGCCCGATTGATCAGGGACTTCAAGTGCGACAAGCTCTACGCACGAGCATAAAAAGCCCGCTGCTTTGAGCGCCGCCATCGCGCGGTCGTTATCTTCGGTAATGATACGCAAAATACCAAATTCTTTGGTGTCGGCAATGGACATTGAACGCATATTCACGTTTGCGTCTTTGAGCACCTTACAGCATTCGCTTACTCTGCCTTCTCTGTTTTCCAAAAACACGGCGATTTGTTTAATCATATTTTACTCCTTATCAAAGTTTACGTTTATCGGTGATACGTTTTGCCTTGCTTTCGCTGCGCGCAACCGTACCGGGGGAAACGAGCGTAATTTTCGCACTTACCGACAATGCCGACGCCATATCCGCCGTCAAGCGTTTGCGAATATCTTCTACGTGCGCTACTTCGTCGAGCGCAACGTTGGGCGAAAGCTCTACGATAATTTCCATCGTGTCGAGATTATTCACTCTATCCACGTTGATATGATAATGCGGCTCTACACTTTCGTTCTTCAAAAGCACGCTTTCGATTTGGGACGGGAATACGTTTACGCCGCGAATAATGAGCATATCGTCGCTTCTACCCGTAATTTTATTGAGTTTCACACTCGTTCTGCCGCAAGGACAGGGATCATCGTTTAAGCTGGCAATGTCGCGCGTTCGATAACGAATAAGCGGCATACCTTCTTTGGTGAGCGTAGTGATAACCAGCTCGCCCGATTGACCGTACGGCACAGGTTCGAGCGTATCCACGTCCACGATTTCGGGATAGAAATGGTCGTCTTGGAAGTGCATACCCGTCTTAAACTGACAATCGCACGCAACGCCAGGCCCTGCAATTTCCGAAAGTCCGTAGATATCGCACGCACGAATATTCAAGCGTTTTTCGATGTCTTCGCGCATACCTTCCGACCACGCTTCCGCGCCGAATATGCCCCCTTTGAGCTTAATATCTTCGCCGATTTTTAAGCCCATTTTTTCGATTTCTTCCGCTAAATAGATGATATACGACGGCGTGCAGCAAATAATATCCGCACCAAAATCGCATAAAAGCTGAATTTGTTTTTGCGTATTGCCTGCCGACGCGGGTACGACGCAAGCGCCCAGCGTTTCCGCGCCGTAATGCATACCCAAGCCGCCCGTAAATAAGCCGTAGCCGTACGCCTCGTGCACGACGCTTTCTTCATCTGCGCCTGCCATAACCAGCGAACGCGCGGCGCATTCGCCCCAAACGTCGATGTCACCTTGCGTATAGCCCGCAACCGTCAATTTACCCGTCGTCGCGCTCGACGCGTGTAAGCGCACAAGGTCTTTTTTCGGGCGAGCCATCATTCCAAACGGGTACGCGTCGCGCAAATCCTGCTTGACGGTAAAGGGAAGCTTGGAAATGTCGTCAATCGATTTAATATCTTCGGGTTTTATCCCCATCGCGTCCATTTTTGCACGGTACGGGGGTTGATTGTCGTATGCGTATTTTACGATTTTGACAAGCCGCTCCGATTGCAAGGCGCGCTTGTCTGCTTTGCTCATTGTTTCAATGTCTTTTTGAAAGTATTGCATAATTTTATCGTTTCTTAATTATTTTGCGCCGCTTGATAGCCCAAACGCAACGCTTGTAAATTCAAATCTCTAAATTTTTCGGGTACGCAAGCTAAAATCGCTTGCTCCATTTTCTCTTTATCCATATTGCAGCAAGCGCACGCCGCACCGATCATTACGACGTTGGTCGCCTTTTCGCTGCCCGCTTGCTTGGCAAGCTCACGCGCAGGAATAAAACGCACGCCTTTATCAAGTAGCAGCGTTTCTTTTAAGTTTTCGGGGTATTTCGCCGCCCCCGTAATGCAGGGCATAGGCAAAATTTTCTCTTCGTTGACAAGCAGCGTACCGCCGTCCTTTAAGAAATGCTTTACGCGCGCCGCTTCCAACGTTTCAAACGCCAAAATCACGTCCGCGCCCCCTTCCCAAACAACGGGAGAATATACCTTTTCGCCCATACGCACGTGCGTAGTCACGCTGCCGCCGCGTTGGCTCATACCGTGAATTTCGCTTAATTTGCAATCCATCTCGCAAAGCAACGCGTATTTACCGAATACACGGCTTGCAAGCAAAGTACCTTGACCGCCTACGCCGGAAATAAGAATATTCAACATATTACGCTCCCTCCTTTTCGATACAATGGAAGGGGCAAATTTGCGCGCATACTTCGCAGCCCGTACACATCGATTGATCGATGACGATACCGTTTTCGCCCATACTAATTGCAGGACAGCCGATTTTCATACATTTACCGCACTTTTTACAATCGTACACGCAAACGGTGGGTTTTTTACTCTTATCCAGCAGCGCACACGGTCTTTGCGCAATGATTACGCTCACTTCCTTGGACGCAACCGCCGCCTTGACCGCTTTTTCCACCGCCGCTACGTCGTACGCGTCCACGATTTGTAAATCGTTTACGCCGCACGCCTTCACAAGCTCGTCTAACAGCACGGTGGGCGCGGGCTCGCCTTTGATATTCTTGCCCGTGGCAGGGTGTTGCTGATGCCCTGTCATACCCGTCGTCGAGTTATCCAAAATCATCAAAGTAATACCGCTTTGGTTATACACCGCATTGATAAGCCCGGTCACGCCGCTATGTAAAAAGGTCGAATCGCCGATGACCGCTACGTTATTGCTTTGACCGTCCGTCGCCTTCTTAAAGCCGTGCGCCATACCCACCGACGCACCCATACATACTACGGTATCCACCGCCGACAAGGGCGCAACCGCACCCAGCGTATAACAGCCGATATCGCCGTTTACTGTGAGTTTTAACTTATTGAGTACGTAAAACACGCCCCTATGCGGACAGCCCGCGCACATAACGGGGGGGCGGGCAGGCACTTGCATCGGCGACGCTTGCGCTTCCTGCATTTTGCCAAATGCTTGTGCAATTTTCAAAACGGACAGCTCGCCCTGCAACGAGAAAATCGACTTGCCTGCGCAGTCAATCCCCGCCGCTTTGAGCGTTTCTTCCATAAACGGCTCTAACTCTTCAATAACGTAAAGTTTTTTCACTTTTTTCGCAAAATCCGCAATCGCTTGCACGGGAAGCGGATACGGCGTACCTACCTTGAACACGTTTGCGTTTGGAAGCGCTTCTTTTACATATTCGTAAACCACGCCCGCGCACACTACGCCGATTTCATTCTCGTTCGTATATTCTGCTACGTTGATAGGCGCAGCGTTTACCATTTGAGCAAACGCCTTTTCGCGCGCTTCTACCGCTACGTGGCGTTTAATTGCGTTCGCAGGCATACATACGTATTTGGCTATATCCTTTTGGTACGGCTTGTTTTCCGTTTGATTTCTTTCGCCAAGCTCTACCACGCCGTGCGAATGCGCTACCCTCGTCGTCACGCGCAGTAAAATAGGGGTGTCGTATTGCTCGCTCCATTCATACGCGAGTTTCATAAATTCTTTCGCTTCCCCTGCCGAAGAAGGTTCGAGCATAGGAATATGCGCGCTCTTTGCATAGTAGCGCGAATCTTGTTCGTTTTGCGATGAATGCATACCGGGATCGTCCGCAACGACGATCACAAGCCCTGCGTTCACGCCGGTATAAGCCGCCGTAAATAAGGGGTCCGCCGCTACGTTCAATCCCACGTGCTTCATACACGCCATTGCACGCGCGCCTGCAATCGACGCGCCTACCGCTACTTCTACCGCAACTTTTTCGTTGGGCGCCCATTCCGCGTAGATGTTGCTCATCTTCGCAAAATTTTCCGCGATTTCCGTGCTGGGCGTACCAGGGTAAGCGGAGAGTACTTTTACTCCTGCTTCCCAAGCCCCGCGCGCAATCGCTTGGTTGGTTAACATCAATTCTTTCATTTTGTATCTTTCCTTGCTATAAAAGGTTTTTCTGTGGTTGATAACGTTTACGCTTTTACCGTCACCGCGTAGAGTAAAGGCGTGTTGGCGTCCGTTTTATCGATACGGATACGCACGGCATCGCTGTCCGCTTGATGGATAAACGTGTATTCTTTCTTGCCCGTAATGTCTTCGCGAACGTTATATACCTTGTCGCCAACGGTAATTTGTACGTTGAGCGTAGGCGTTGCGCTTGCAAGCGTAAGCGTAATTTTGTTTTCCTTGCCTTTAAGCGTTTTTACTTCGTACGAGAACCAGCCGTGCGCGTTGATTTGACTCCACTTCATACCCGCGCGGTTGCCGGGGATTCGGCATTGTTCGCCGCCCAAGAGCAGCGTGTCGCTAAAATTGACTTCTTTCATCAGCTTATGCCCTTCGCAAGCGCTGCCGCAAAGGATATAATCGACGAGCTCGCCGCGGTTTTTCATCGCCGCAAACGCCGTCTTTTCCGCTTCGAAGCATTGCATTAAAATACTGCAAAAATCGCTGTCCGTCTTATCCTTGCCCGCAAGGTGTCCGCACGCGCCGTAGAAGTTGTAATACTGTTCGCCCAGCTCCGCTTTGCCTTCTGCGTTGATGGCGTTGATGGATTCCACGCAAGCACGCAAGTCGGTTTCGTATTTGCTTTCGCCCGTTTCAAAATATTTGGTATATGCAAACAGCGTATAGGCAAGCTCTTTCCAAAGCTTGGCTACCAAGTCAAGGTTTCTAAACTTCACGTAAAGTTTTTGATACTCGGTTTCGCTCATTTGCCCTTGCAACGCTTTTACTGCGTCAAACAGCTCGGTGGCTTCCTTGGCCGCTTCTTCCTTTTCTTTGAGCAAATCTGCAATACTGCCGCGTTGCCAGCCGATGGGAATAAACCATTCGCCCGACGCAATTTCGCATTTTTCTTTCATAATTTCGAACAGGAAATGGTTTTTCACGTGGTTGACTTCGGGGAAGTTGCTGCCTTGCGTGAAGTAATAGCCGTTGAGATAGAAAATCTTCTTTTGGTTTTCTTCCGTTTTTTCCATAATGTCGCGTACCGCTTTGCCTGCCTTGCCGTAGCGGTCGGCAAAGAATTTATCCAGCTCTTCGTCCACGTCTTTGCCATTCAAAAGCGCGTAGGTGACGATTAAGTTGGATTCGTTTACGCTGTCAAACGGGTGCGAATAGTCGCGATCCACGCGCAAAACGAAGCCGTGATGGGGGAATTCGTTGCAGTAATGGTATTTATGTACGATATGCTCTCTAAACATAATGGGCAGCTTGCCCTTGCCGAAATATTCGCCGAATACGTCCCCTTCTACGATGAACGGATTGCCCGTAATTTCCTTAAAGAAATCGTTATCGGGCAGGGAAAGCGACCAGTCGAATTTCGTCCACTTATCCATAACCTGCATTTCAGGCGAAATTTCTTCGTACGCTTTGAGCATCATTTGTTGGTCTTCCGCTACCGACGCGAACGGGCGCACGATCAATTCTTTGCCAAGCGCTTTGCATTGATCGTATAACGTTTTCGTCACGAGTTTTACGCGCGCAATTTTGTCCAGCTTTTGATTTTTTAATTTCAAAAGGGGAATTTTCGTTTCGTGCAACGTCAAAATAACGCCGTCCATCTTCGGATACGCCGCGAAAAAGTCGATAATTTTATGCTCTAAATAATCTTTTACGATGGGGTGCGATACTTCGATATCCCCGTTTTCGTTCAATACTTCGGGGAACGCCTTACCAAACGCATACGGCAAATCCAACTCGTGATGCCACATATACGTTTTCACGCCTGCCGCGTGCGTAATTTCCAGCGCTTCGTTCACTACTTCCATACACATATTGACGTAGTCCATATCCTTTTCGTTATTGAACTGCGCGTATTTTCTGCTCGGCGTCATACCGTCGAGATTGCCTTTCACGCCGTCGTGAATAGGTCCCGTGATTTGCACATGGTTATAGCCGTATTTTACCGCATAACGCATACAATAAAGCAAATATTCTCTTTCCACTTCGTCGGGGTTGACAATCGAAATACCTTTTACGTAATTTTCCATAATTCTTTTTCTTCGCTCCTAAAAAACTACAATTTTGCATTGTAAGGGTATTATAGCATATACGATAGATAAAATCAACAAAATCTTACGGTATTTATTTTGTAAAAATAAAAAACCGCGAAAAAATCTTCGCGGTCGTACGGTTTTTGTGGTTTTTAAGCGTTATTTTTATTTTTGAAAGAGTGTTCTAAACGCCGCGGGCAGCGGTGCGCGGAAAGAGATAATTTCTTTGGTAATCGGGTGCATAAATTCCAGCGCGGACGCGTGCAAGCCCAAACGCTCCAACGGGTTTTTCGTGTGTCCGTATTTATCGTCGCCCACAATCGAATGCCCTTTGTCTTTCAAATGCACGCGAATTTGATTTTTCCTGCCCGTGTCGATTTTTACCCGCAAAAGCGAATAATCGGGCGTTTCCTTTTGCACTTCGTAATGGGTAATTGCCTTTTGCCCCGTCGGGTCGTTTGTCGAATAGGTCAAATTGTTTTTGTTTTCTTTCAAATACGAAATAATCGTGCCTGTTTTTTGCTCGAAAACGCCTTCGGCAACCGCGTAGTATTCTCGCAAAGAAACCAGCTCGTTCCAGTGCATTTTCAGCATCGAATGCAGCTTGATATTTTTTGCAAACACAAGCACGCCGCTCGTTTCCTTATCGATACGGTGCAGTACGTACGGACGCACGTTTTTGCCCTGCGAAGATAAGTATTCCGCCGCGTAAAAATACGCGCTTTCGGTGTCTTTATCGCTTTCCACCGACAATAAGCCCGCGGGCTTGTCGATTGCCAAAAAATCGTCGTCTTCAAAGATGATTTTGACCACCTTCGGTTGTGTGGGTTTGCTTGTTTGCGCTTGTTTTTTCAGCGGCTTTCTCGCGGTAGCCGCGCCGCCTTGCACCGACGTTTTGGCAATTTTTACTTCGTCGTCTTTGGCAAGCGGAAAATCGAACTGCGTGACGACGCCGCCGTTGACGAGTACTTGGCGTTTAGCAAGCAACGTTTTTACGTTGTTGCGCGAAGTGGCGCATTTTTTTAACAAAAACGCAAGCAGGGTATCGCTATACCCCACCTTATACGTCGCCGTATATACGGGCGCAGTTTTGCGTTCGTCGCGTACCTGCCCCCATCCTTTTTCATTTTTTCTATCGTAATTTCTTCTCATAATTTTCCTTATAACTCAAAGGGATAATCGTCGCTATCTTTTCTTTGCGTTTGTTTTTTCCACTTGCGCCGTCTATGCCAAGCTTTGATTTTTTGAATGGGATACCGCCAAAAGAACAGCGCAATATTCAGCATAGCCACCAGCAAAGCAATACGCGCCGCCCAGCTTGATAAAACAAAAATAATCACCAAGCCGACGACGTCTATCAAAGCAAGCCATTTCATCTTGATAGGAATAAAGAAGAACAGCAAAACCTGATGGTCGGGATATAAAATCGCAAACGCCAAAAACAGCGACAGATGCAAATATTCGGTTGTGGCATAGCCGGTGATAAACCCAGACCCGATAGAGCAAAGCACGCCGCAAAAATAAAACGCGTTGAACTTAAACGAGCCCCACTCGCTTTCCAGCGTATTGCCGATCAGCCAGTAAAAATACATCGAAACGGCAAAGGTGAATAAGCTCCACTGTTGCGGCACGAATACGAAGGTCAAAACGCGCCAAATTTGTCCTTGTAAAATCAGCGCTTTATCAAAATATAAATACGTGGATACGCTAAATTGCGTTGCCGTATATACCGTCGTATCAAAAAGCCAAACGAGCGCCGTCCCGATAACGATAATCGTCATCAGGTTTCTTATCGCGTACCGTCCCAGCTTTCTATTGAGCTTATCAAGCAAAGTATTCTCGTACATGGTTGCCCCGTTTTGTTTTTTTTACTTATTTTGGTATCTGATTTTGATAACCGCTTTTTTAATCGTTTTCGAGCCGTTTACCGCACAGCCGGGCAGGTGTGCTTCGTTGGGATACAGCACGACCCCTTCGCCCGTTTTATAATCTACCTCGTCCGCGCTCGTCCATTTGTAAAAGCTGCGGTCTTTCTTTTCGTCGTATTCTTGCCCAAGTTCAAGCGGCGTTTTGTCCGTGTAATAGATTTTTTCTTCGCCGTCCAGCATAAATTGCACGTCCACGAATACCACGTGCGCTTCCATCATTTTCGTCGCTTCTTCGCTCGTTTCTACCGTAATAACGTTGATAAAACAATCGTCGCTGAATATGTATTTACCGCACTCGGTATCTTTATTCGCGCCCGCTAAAAAATCAAGCGCTTCTTGCGGCAGGTCAAAGTATTTAGTCAATTCTTGATAGCTTGTAATTTTAATCATAATGATTCTCCTATAAAATGGATTTTTCCTTTATCCGTTTTAATTATACCATATTCTTATATAAAAGTCACTACATTTCGCAAAATTTCTCAAACGGCTTTTTTATACACGCAAAAAACGGGCGACTGGCAAATTTCCACTCGCTCGTTGATTGATTTTACCGCTTTTTACAGCTTTTTAATAATTTGCTGATACCCGCCGTCGCCGTAGCGCACGCATTTGGAAACTCTTGCAAGCGTTGCCGAAGAAATATCCGTTTCTTTTACCACTTCGTTATACGTTTTGCCCTGCAAAAGCATTTTTGCCGCGTACAAGCGCTGTCCCATAGCTTCCAACTCTTTAATCGTACACAAATCGTCTAAAAAAGTCTCCGCTTCTTCCACCGTTTGCAATGCCACGAACGCCTTGCAAAGCTCCATTTTCATCGTTTTGTCGTTTTTTAACGTCATTTTCCCTTACCCCTTATCTATACTTTTTATTCTGCTTTCGCAAAAAATAATTTCGTTTTTTCCTTTGTCGGCGCGTCGAAAATTTCCGTCGGCGTGCCCATTTCTTCAATGACGCCGTCCGCCATAAAAATTACTTTATCTGATACGCTACGCGCAAACTCCATTTCGTGCGTGACGATAATCATCGTCCTGCCTTCGTCGCGCAAGCCCTTGATTACCTTTAATACTTCCCCTGTAAGCTCTGGGTCGAGTGCGCTGGTCGGCTCGTCAAAGCACAAAATATCGGGCGAGAGTGCTAACGCGCGCGCGATGGCTACCCGTTGCTGCTGACCGCCCGACAGCGCGCAGGGATAATTGTTTAACTTATCCGCAAGCCCCACCCGCGTTAAGAGTGAAATTGCTACTTGCTCGTTTTCCTTCCGCAGGGCTTTCATTTGCTTTTTCCGCGCGAAAAAGCGTACGCCTTGTTTTTTCAATGCGCGTTCTGCACGCATATCCATCGCCAGCGTGACGTTTTCCGTTGCGGTATATTGCGGAAATAAGTTAAAGTTTTGAAACACCATCCCAAACGTCAGCCGTTTTTCGCTGGATATATCCGATTTTTTATCGTCCGCCGTCGGGGGAAAGATACACTCTCCGTCCACCGTAATACTGCCGCCATCCGCCCTTTCTAAAAAATTCAAACAGCGCAAAAGCGTGGTTTTCCCATTCCCCGACGAACCGATAATAGAAACCACTTCGCCCTTTTCCATTTCAAAGGAAACGCCTTTCAAAACCGCGGTGTCGCCAAAATTTTTCCGTAAGTTTTTTACTTCCAAAAACGCCATAATTACTCCCTATAATAGGATAATCTTTTTTCCAGCCCGCCGAGCGCTACGGTCAAGATACCGATAAAAATCAAATAGAACCCGCCTGCGTAGAATAACGGCCAAATGAGTCCGTCCAGCATCAATTCTTTTGCTTGGAAAATCAATTCGACAACGCCGATGGTCGTCGCAAGCGAAGTATCCTTAACAAGCGTTATAATTTCATTGCTCATCGGGGGGATAATTCGCTTTACCACCTGCATAAATACTATTTTAACAAAAATTTGGCTTTTTGTCAAGCCGAGTACTTGCCCCGCTTCGTACTGACCGCTGGGGATCGATTGTATGCCCCCGCGGAAAATCTCGGAAAAATATGCCGCGTAGTTGATTGCAAACGCCACCAGCGCCGCGATAAAGCGCGTGCTGATCGTGCTATCAAACCACGCCCAGCCGGTATTCATTGACGGCCAGTTAAACAAATTCAGCAGCCCGGGAATATAAAAAATGACGAATATTTGCAGCATTAACGGCGTACCGCGTAAAACCCAAACGATTAGTTTGAAGAAAACGCGCAAAGGGGCAAACTTTGACATCGTGCAAAACGATATAAGCAGCCCCAATGGAAACGCAAATATGAGCGTTAAAGCAAACAATAAAATAGACGTCGTAAACCCCGTGAATAACTCCTGAGTCACTTCTAAAAATTCCATTTTACAGTTCTGCCTTTTTGTAATTATTCGGAAAGCGCGTCCGTATTTAACCCAACTTGATATTTTTCAGCAAGTGCAGTCATCGTGCCGTCCGCATATTTCTCTTTCAAGAATGCGTCAAGCAATGCCTTTAAGTCGCTGCCCTTTCTCAAACCAACCGCAAAAATTTCATCGCCGTAGCTTACGCCTTCTACAATTTTCAAGTTTGCGTATTCGCCTTTACCTACAACGCTTTGCGCCATCGTAATATCGATGATTGCAACGTCTGATTCACCCGATTTTACGTCGTTGAGCGCGTCGATTTGCGCCGTCAGCTGCGTCACGTTCGTCGCACCAATTTCTTGAGCAACCGTTGCGCCCGCACTGCCTTGTTCCACCGCAATTTCAGCGTTTTTCACTTGGTCTTTCGTCGTAATTGCGCTGTCCGCTTTTACAACCGCTACTTGTGCGTTTTTCGCATACGAAACAGAGAAATCAATTTTTTCGCCCAGCTCGTCGCTTGCCGTCATACCGTTCCATACAAGGTCAATTTGACGGGAATCCAACTCCGCTACCTTGTTCGCCCAAGTAATGATAACGATTTGACAGTTAACGCCCAGCTCTTCAGCGAACATTTTCGCAAGCTCCGCGTCAAAACCCGTCCATTCGCCAGTTTCGCTATCCACGTAATCCATCGGCGGATAAACCGTGACCCCGACAACCAGCTTGCCCGCTTCTTGCACAGCTTCTTTGTCCGATTTGGCAGGATTACAGCTTGCAAATGCAAAAATGCCTACCACCATCGCCAACACCACCGATAAAACAGCTAAAATCTTTTTCATAACGTACTCCTTCGAAGTAAAATCACTTTATCTCTTTACTTCACTAAATTATTTATGTGCCTATTATACTTCATCTCGCTAAATTTGTAAAGCGTTTTAACGTACTTTTTTGAAAAAAATTGAAAAAAATTTTTTTACGTAAAAAATAAGGCGAAACGTGCGTTCGCCTTACTACATTATATATAAGTTTTTGGAGAATTTTATGCAAAAAAGTGCAAAATAATAATGATAATCGGCATAATTACACTAACGATAAGCAGCAACTTTAAATATTCTTTCCATTGTTCTATGGAAAATTTTGCATTTTTGCATTTTCTTTTGAGATATATAATAAGAGAAATAGGCGGTCTTTTTATTAGCATA
>JAZRIK010000077.1:0-4760 GCA_045645245.1 Candidatus Scatosoma sp.
ATCACGAAAAATTCGATAGATAAAAAAAGAAAAAGGGATAACAATTCCGTTGACAAACCTCTATGAGCTGTGTTATGATAATGGGCAAGTGAATACAGCAGCTATAAGATGATTGCAGAAGATGAACGCGCGGCGTTCGACCGAAGGAGTGACGCTCTCAGGTGATCGAAAGATTGAGAACTGCAATTTGATAGCACTCCGGAGAAGTTCGCCTTGCGCGAATGCCGAAGGGGCAAGACGAAAGCATTGTTTCGTTAATCTCTCAGGCAAAAGGACAGAGAATTGCTAAAAAACCTTATTATTAAGGGGTAATTTTTGGATTTTTCGACGGAGTGAGCGTTTTTCACTCCGTTTTTCGTTAATATTTTTATTTTTACATACGGAGGTTTGGTATGGACAAAGTGTTAGAATGGATTGCGAGCGTCAACTCGGTAATCAACGGCATCGTTTGGGGCTGGCCTATGATCGTGATGATTTTGGGCACGGGGCTTTTGCTCACCATTCGGACGAAAGTGTTGCAGGTTCGTAAATTTGGTACGTCGTGGGGGGAAACGATTATTCCTACCGTGAAAAGTATCGGGAAACCGCAAAAGAAGGGCTTAAACGGCGAAAAGACGATTTCCCCCTTTGAAGCGTTTTCTACCGCCATCTCGGGTACGGTAGGTACGGGGAATATCATCGGCGTTTCGTCCGCAATTATGACGGGCGGTCCGGGCGCGGTGTTCTGGATGTGGGTATCCGCATTCTTTGGAATGGTGACCAACTACGCGGAAAACGTTTTGGGTATGTTCTTCCGTAAAAAAGCTTCCGACGGCGAATTTTCCGGCGGGCCGATGCAATATTTGTCCGAAGGTATCGGTATGGGCGTGCGCGGTAAAAAAGGCAGCGCACTCAAAACGTTTGGTAAAGTACTCGGCGTTATGGCGGCGGTATTTTGCGCGCTTGCCGCAATCGGTATGAGCGGCGCGCAAACAAATAAAATGTCGCTTACTTTCCAAGGCGTATTTACGCAAACCGACCCGACGGTGGTCGGTATCGTCGTAGGCGTCGTGGTTGCCATCGTACTCGCGCTCATTATTTTGGGCGGTATCAAGAGTATCGGTCGTGTGGCGTCTATTTTGGTGCCGTTTATGTCCGTGCTCTTTATTTTGATGGCACTCGTTATCATTATCGCTAACGTAAGTATGCTTGGCAGCGCGTTCGCATTGATTTTCAGCAACATTTTCTCGTTCAAAGCGGCAATCGGCGGCGCGACGGGCTTTGCGTTTGCGCAAATCATTCAAAAGGGCTTGGCGCGCGGGGTATTTTCTAACGAAGCGGGCTTGGGCTCGTCGGTAATCGCGCACAGCGCGTCGCAAACGAGAGAACCCGTTAAGCAGGGCTTGTGGGGTATTTTCGAAGTATTTTTTGATACGTTCATCATCTGTACCTTGACTGCGCTCGTCGTTTTGCTGAGTACCGACCAGCAAACGCTGTACGGCGGGGAATACGTGGATACTGTTATTTCGATGATGGCGTTTGAAAGCATTTTTGGTGTATTTGGTACTACCGTGTATTCGATCATTATTCCTTTGTTTGCGTTTACCACCATTTTGGCGTGGTCGTATTACGGGGAAAAATGCGTAGATTTCCTGTTTAGAAAAACGGGGGATAAGGGCAGAAAAATTGCAACGACCGTATTCAAAGTAGCGTACGTGTTGCTCGTAATCGTTTCCGCGCTTATCGACGGCGAACTCGCTTGGGCGATCTCGGATACGTTCAACGGTTTGATGGCGCTTCCCAACTTAATCGGGCTTGTGATCATGAGCGGTTTGGTTGCAAAAATCACCAAAAATTACTTCGACAGAAAGAAGGGCTTAAACGTAAAACCGATGCTGTCGGCGTACGAAGAACAAAACGAGCAATTTATCATCGACCTTGCCATCGAGCAAGCAAGCGAAACGGACACGCAGCAAGACGAAGTAGCTTAATCAAAGCATATAAAAAAGGCGCAACGAAAACGGTTGCGTCTTTTTTTCTTTGAAAAAATCTCGTTTGCGCCGTAAAATTCGTTGACTTAAACGTTTTCGTGTGCTATGATTATATAAATTAATTAAAACCACACCCGCTATTCAAAAAATAGATAGCGAAAAGGGGAATGATTATGAAAATCGAAATTACGAAAACGAGCAATCCAAGCACGATGCCTGCGGAAGATAAGTTGGGGTTTGGTAAAGTATTTACCGACCATATGTTTGTGATGGATTATGAAGAAGGCAAGGGCTGGTACGACGCGAGAATCGTACCCTTTGGCAGAATTTCTTTGCACCCTGCTTCCACCGTTTTACATTACGGCGCGGAAATTTTCGAAGGGCTGAAAGCGTATCGCAGAGCGGACGGCGGCGTGCAATTATTCCGTCCGATGGAAAACATTAAGCGTATGAATAATTCTGCCGAGCGTATGAGCTTGCCCCTTTTGGACGAGCAGGACGCGCTGCAAATTTTGGAAACGTTCGTAAAATTAGAAGAACGGTTTGTTCCCAAATCGTTTGGAACGTCGCTGTATTTGCGTCCGTTTATGTTCGGCAACGACGAAACGCTGGGCGTACACGCGGTACACCGCGCGACCTTTATGCTCATTGCTTCGCCGAGCGGCAGCTATTATGCGGAAGGTATCAATCCCGTAAAAATTATGATTGAGAACGAAGACGTGCGCACGGTGCGCGGCGGTACGGGCTATGCAAAGTGCGGCGGCAACTATGCGGCGAGTACGCGTGCGGGCGAAAGAGCGGCGAAAAAGGGCTATTCGCAAGTGCTTTGGCTGGACGGCGTGGAAAGAAAATATATCGAAGAAGTTGGCGCAATGAACGTTATGTTCAAAATTGACGGCGAAATTATTACGCCGATGCTGACGGGTTCGATTTTGCCTGGGATTACGAGAAAGAGCTGTATCGAAGTGCTGAAAAACAAGGGCTATCAAGTGACCGAGCGGTTGCTGTCGGTGGATGAGCTGGTAGCGGCGATGGAAAGCGGTAAATTAGAAGAAGCTTGGGGCTGCGGTACGGCGGCGGTCGTGTCGCCCATCGGCAAGCTTGCTTACGGCGATAAGGAATACGTTATCAATAACGGAAAAATCGGCGAAGTGACGCAAGAACTTTACGATACGCTCACGGGGATTCAATGGGGCAAAATCGACGATAGCTACGGCTGGGTTTACAAATTATCTTAAGATAATTGTAAGCATTTTGGAAACAAGAGTAAAAAATACAAAAAATTTCCGAAAAAAACAAAAAAAAGTGGCAGTAGTTTGTTGACAAAACACGCCAAGTGTTATACAATAGTAGCATATTATTTTTATATTATATATAAAGGCATTGACGGGAAGGAAATTCGATAGGTGCGATTTGCAGAGAGTCGGCGTTTGGTGCGAGCCGATACCACCGCGAAATATAACTCATCCCCGAGCCGCCGAGAGAACGGCGCGAAAAACGCTTATTAGATTCGGACGGGTTTCTCCCGTAATAGAGAGCATAAGTGGTCGGGCGAACAGTCCGTCAAAAAGAGTGGTACCGCGGAGAAAACAAACCTTCGTCTCTTTCCGAAAGAAAGGGACGAATTTTATTATAAGCAAAGTTGTTAAGATACGAAATCGTTAAGGATGGTTATGAAGAACAATCAAAAATACGTAAAACAATATTTTGAACCGCAAGGGGTGACGATGGACTGGATCAAAAAATCGTCCATTGACAAGCCGCCTATTTGGTGCAGCGTGGATTTGCGCGACGGCAACCAAGCGCTCATTATCCCGATGAGCTTGGAAGAAAAGCTCGAATTTTTCAAGCTGCTTTGTGCAATCGGCTTTAAGGAAATCGAAGTGGGCTTTCCTGCCGCCAGCGAAACGGAATACGAATTTTGCCGTGCGCTGATTGAGCAAAACTTAATCCCCGACGACGTCACCATTCAGGTTTTAACGCAAGCGCGCGAGCACATTATAGCCAAAACGTTCGAAGCGATCAAGGGCGCAAAGCACGCCATCGTGCATTTGTATAACTCTACGTCCGTTTCCCAACGCGAACAGGTATTCAAGCGCGAAAAGCAAGAAATTATCGACATCGCGGTAAAGGGCGCAAAGCTTTGCAAGGCGTATAAAGAGCAATCGCAAGATAAAATCACGTTCGAGTATTCGCCTGAAAGCTTCACGGGCACCGAACCCGAATTCGCCGCGGAAATTTGCAACGCCGTTTTAGACGTTTGGCAGCCCACGGCGGACGACAAGGCAATTATTAATTTGCCCGTCACCGTGTCCCATTCGATGCCGCACGTGTACGCAAACCAAGTGGAATATATGTGCAAGAACTTGAAAAACCGCGAAAGCGTAATCATTTCCCTGCACCCCCACAACGACCGCGGCTGCGCGGTTGCGGACAGCGAAATGGGTTTGCTCGCAGGGGGCGACCGTATCGAAGGCACGCTCTTTGGCAACGGCGAAAGAACGGGGAACGTAGATATCGTCACTTTGGCTTTGAATATGTACTCGCAAGGGGTGGACCCCAAGTTAGATTTTTCCAACCTGCCAGCGATTATTTCGGTATATGAACGCGTGACGAGAATGAAAGTGAACGAACGCCAGCCGTACAGCGGACAGCTTGTGTTTGCGGCGTTCTCCGGCTCGCACCAAGACGCGATTGCAAAGGGAATGAAATACCGCGCGGATCGGAACGCGAATACGTGGACGGTTCCCTATCTTCCCATCGACCCTGCCGACGTGGGCAGAGTATATG
>JAZRIK010000078.1:0-7665 GCA_045645245.1 Candidatus Scatosoma sp.
TCCGAATCGACGCTCTACACCGTCTTAAAACGGTTAGAGCTCGCTAAAATGCTCACGGTATATAGCCAAGAGCACGGCGGACGGCTGCGCAAGTATTATCGCATTACCAAAGCGGGGCTTGGACGAATAGAAGATTTCAAGGACGAATGGCGCGAGCTTATTTGCATTTATCAATTTATTGCAAAGGAGAATAATGATGAATAAACAGACGTTTTTAACACAATTACGCAAAGGATTGTCATCGCTTTCAAAAAAAGAGCGCGAAGAACACGTCAGCTTTTACAGCGAAATGCTTGACGACCGCATAGAAGAAGGCGTTTCAGAAGAAGATGCCGTCGCGCAAATCGGAGAAGTGAATACGATCGTTGCGCAAATTCTTGATAACCGCACCCGCAAAAATTTAACGGATAAACCAAAAAGAAAATATACCGCTTGGACGATTGTGCTTTTGGCGCTTGGCTCCCCTATTTGGCTCGCCCTGCTCATTTCCGCATTCGCAGTTGCGGTTTCATTGTACGTATCTTTATGGGCGGTGATTATTTCCTTGTGGGCGGTATTCGTTTCAACGATCGTCGGTGCGATTGCAGGTATCCTTCTTTTCTTCGCTTATCTGCTGCTGGGCAACACCCCGCTTGCGCTTACACTGCTTTGCGCAGCGCTCGTATGCGCGGGCGTGTCTATCTTATTCTATTACGCCTGCAAAGCGGCAAGCGTCGCCGCTATAAAACTTACCCAAACAGCCGTCGCGCACGTTAAACAGCGTTTACTTAAAAAGGAGAATGTATTATGACTAAAAAAATCAAAACTTGGCTGATTGTAGCCCTTTCCCTTATCGCAGTCGGAATGCTGGCTTTCGTTGCATTAATGACGTATCACTGCTGGGATTTCAAAAAATTGAGTTCTAACAAATACCAACCCAACGCCTACGAAGTGAGCGAAAGCTTCGATAGCATTTCTATCGATACCGAAACCGCTGACGTACGGTTTGCACTTTCGCAGGACGGCAAATGCAAAGTCGTTTGCGCGGAACAGGAAAAAATGACGTATTCCGTCGCCGTCACAAACAACGAGCTGACGGTAAAAATGATTGACGAGCGCAAATGGTATGATCATCTCTTTAACTTCGCCCCGAACGAAATGATCGTGTACCTGCCCCTTGCAAATTACAATTCTCTCACCCTGCAAAGCGATACGGGCGACGTGGAAATCCCCCACGGCTTCACGTTTGAAAATATCACGATTGCGCTGACGACGGGCGACGTGGATAGCTGCGCCAACGCCGCACAGCTCGTCCAAATTTCCACCACCACGGGCGATATCGAAGTGGAAAACGCAACGGTGGGCGCGCTGAAGCTGTCGAGCACCACAGGCGATATCGACGTGGAGAACGTCACCTGCAACGGCGATATTTCTATCACGCTTACCACTGGCGATAGCGAGCTGGAGAACGTCACCTGCCAAAATTTCACTTCGGGCGGTACGACAGGCGAACTCTCTATGTCAAAGTTGATTGCAAGCGGCAAAATCACTATTGAGCGCGATACCGGCGACGTCGAATTCGACCGCTGCGACGGCGGGGAAATCACCGTAGAAACCACTACCGGCGACGTGAAGGGCAGTTTGCTTACGGCAAAAACTTTTATTCCAAACAGCCAAACGGGCGATATCCGCGTTCCGTCTAATTCTACGGGCGGCAAATGCGAAATCACCACGACCACAGGCGATATCCGTATCACACTCGCCTAATATACACCGTTAACAACAAAAGGATAGCGACGCTCAATCGCTATCCTTTTTTTTAGTGCTTTGTTGTAAAAGAGTTTTATCCAAGCAAAACGTCCATCATTAGCATCAAACAAAACCCGATTAAAAGCGCGTACGTCGAACTGCGCTCGTTCCCGTGCGCGTGCGTTTCAGGAATCATCTCATCGCTGATAACGTACAGCATCGTCCCGCCCGCAAATGCAAGTGCAAACGGCAAAATCACGGTGGAAATACTCACCGCAAAATATCCCAAAAGCGTTCCAACCACTTCCACCAAGCCGGTCGCAAGCGCGCAAATCAAAGTCCGCTTTTTCGACACGCCCGCCGCCAGCATCGGCCCGATAATCACCATTCCTTCGGGAATATTTTGTAGAGCAATTCCGCCTGCAATGATGAGTGCCTGCGCCGTATCCCCTGCGCCAAAACCAACGCCCGCGGCAATCCCTTCGGGCAGGTTATGGATCGCGATGGCAAGCACGAACAGCAAAACCTTATTTAAGCTCGCGCTGTTATGCCCTTCGTCACTCGCGCCCATCAGCTTGTGCATATGCGGTACAAGCTTATCCATAAAATTCAAGCACACCGCACCCGTAAAAATGCCCGCAATCGTAATCAGCAACGCCACCCAGTTGCCCCCGCCGTATTCGATAGACGGAACCACCAACCCGAACACCGCCGCCGCCAGCATCACGCCCGCCGCAAACGAGAGTACGATATCCGAAAACTTATGCGTAAGATTTTTGAATATAAACCCCAGCACCGCGCCGATCATCGTCGCGCCGCCCACGCCGAGTGCTGTTAATAATACCATTTCCATAATAATTTTCTCTCTTATTTTCGCTAAGAATTTTTCATTCGTCGCATACCTGTACCCATTGTACCACGCGAAACCGAGATTGTCAAGCGCTTTTATAAAAAGCATAGACCGTCCCTATAAAAGTATATGTTTTAGAGCAAAAAATAGTTCATTACACGACATTTTAGAAGCTTGCATCTTGACAACGCTTTTCAACTATGCTATAATATCCCAAAAATATAAACTTAAAAATCGGTATTTGATATGAAGAAAAAATTTTTCCGCCTATTACTTTGTTTCATACTCCTTTTTTGTTTTTCGGGCTGTTCTACGCCTGATAATAACCAAACAAAAACGATTATAGAATTGAATAGTACAAGCAACGACCTTGTACTTACCTTAAAAGAGTATTTACAACAAGTTTCTCTCGAATACGATATACCAGACACGTCTATCGCCCTTAAAATCGATGATATAAAAAACGGAAAGCAACCATTACATCTACAATTTGACGCGTCAAGTATGTATTTTGTATGCGCCTATTCAGACGCCACACACGAACAGGAAGAAAGCGACTATTGTTGCGTGAATGCGTACACGTGGGTAAAATTTACAGACGTTAATACAGTAAGCGAATATTATAAAGATAAAAAATATATCGTTTCCTTTCAAATCAACAAAACAACTTTTGCTAAGGATATCTTATCGAACGGTGCAACCGTGCCAACCGTAGAACATTTCCAAATATATACGCCTATTTTTTATAACGGCACCAACCAAAATTCCGCCCTTACCTTTGATAAAACGTTTATTTATCTAAATTCGTCCAACTCCAACAACGTGTATCACTCTACTTCGGCGTATAACAACGTTTTGTTAACCTTGCCTTGCATTTATCTAAACGAACAGTATTATATAATGATTGAATTATATATCGTTTATCCCAACGGTACACGCTCGGATAATAACCTTGCCAACGAATTTGGTAAATACTATGATACTTTGACGCGTATTATGGATACGGAACAGTATCATTTTACACAAAACAGCACAACAACTTTTTACGGCTTAATTGCAATCAACAATTTTGCAAATTGCATAGATCCTCGACCCTTACACCAGGAAAACACCCCCGCGACCAATGTCGCAGGGGTGTTTCCTGGTGCACCGTAAGAGGTTCGAACTCCTAGCCTTCGGTTCCGTAGACCGACGCTCTATCCAGTTGAGCTAACAGTGCATTATTCAATTTTTCGTCGGTCTTTCGTTCCGTAGACCGTTCTCGCTCAACGTGCGGTTTCCGTTTCGCTCGGTCACCGTTCGCGCGCTACATTTGCGCTCACTCATCTCGTCCCTAAAAAGCATTATCAATGCTTTTCTTAACGGGCAACTCGTCGCTCTATCCAGTTGAGCTAACAGTGCATTATTCAATTTTTCGTCAGACAACTCGTCGCTCTATCTAACGATACCGCCACACTTTTCACGCAAAGTGCTTATATAGTATAAAATGTTTTTCTCTTTTTGTCAACTATTTTTGCGCGATTTTTAATGAAATATCGTTTTTTCTTAAAATTCTTTTTCGGTCGCCGCGCAAACGCGCGGCGACCTATTTTTTATCAATCCATCAAAAGTGCGGCAGCACCCAAAAGCCCCGCGCTGTTTCCAAGCTGCGCCGTCAAAATTTTCACTTGCGGCCCCATCGTACCTGCGAAAATATCTCTATCCAAAATCGCCTGCAACGGTTTTACCAAATTATCCCCTTCCGCACACACGCCGCCGCCAAGCAAAATCGCTTCCGGACGGAAAATGTTTGCAAAATTCGTCAGCCCCATCGCTAAATATTTGATATAGTTATCCACCACTTGTTGCGCGTACGCATCGCAAGTTCTATACGCAAACGCAGTTTTGCCATCGACGTTATCCAGCGAGCCGACTTCCCACATTTTGCTATCTCTATGCAGCTGCATCGCCACCTTGGTATCGCGAATCAGCGCCGTTGCCGACGCATACGCTTCCAAGCACCCGCGCCGTCCGCAAGTACAACGCTCGCCGTCCGTCACGATAACCATATGCCCAAGCTCCGCGCCTGCCGACTTATTCCCTTCGATGAGTTTTCCTTCCGCAACGATACCGCCGCCCACGCCCGTGCCAAGCGTAATCATAATCACGTTATCGCAATCCTTCGCCGCGCCGAATTTCACTTCGCCGAGTGCCGCCACGTTCGCGTCGTTAGCGATTTTCACCGTCAAGCCCGTAAGCGCTTGCACCTTTTCGCCGATTCTAAAATCCGTCCAGTTTAAGTTATTCGAATAGATAACGTTGCCCGCCTTGCTATCGATCATACCGGGCACGCCCATACCGATACCCACTACGTCCGCGTTGGTCAGCGCCAGCTTTTGCATCAGCGACTGCACAAGCGCGGCGATATTTTTCGCTACGCCGTCTGCGCCCTTTTCACTCTCGGTCGGCACTTTATCCGACGCCAAAACACAGCCGTTTTGATTGACGATACCGCCTTTAATAAACGTACCGCCAAGGTCAATACCCACGTAAAATTTATTTTCCATCTCTATCTCCTTTGACCGCGCGCAAACTTTCTCTCGCACGGATTTTTTATATAATTTACAAATCAAACGCAATCGCCGTCACGTCATCCGAGAATTTCCCACCGCAGAATACGCCCAGTGCCGTTTTCAGCTTCCCGATAAAATCTTCCGCACTGCGGCTTTGGTGTAGTACGCTCTCCGCGCGCTGAATACCAAACAGCTCGCCCTTTGCATTCGCGCATTCGGTCACGCCGTCGGTGAGTAATACCAGCAAATCCCCCTTCTCGTACGGTAATTCATTTTCCGTATAACAAAAATCGGGCATCCAGTTCGAAATCGGGGGTGCAGGCGACTCAATTTCATTGATTCCGTACGCGGTTTTGAGTAAAATCGGCGCGTTATGCCCCGCCGAAACGTAGCGGAATACGTTCGCTTGTTTATCGATTGCCACCGCCGCTACGGTAATATACGACCGCTCGTCTTGGTGCAGCTCGTTAAACTTCACGTTCAAGCGCGACAACGCCTTAGCAAGGTCGGGCTCTTTTCTATCCAGCGCGGCTTTGACAAACGCCGACAGCATCCCCGCCGACAAGCCCTTGCCCGATACGTCCGCAAGCACGCCCAGCGTTTTTCCGCCCACTTCATATACGTCGGGCAAATCCCCGCCCACTCCCAAACAAGGAATATACATATACGAATACGGCACGCCGCCCATACTCTTCCCCGCAGGCAATAACCGTTGCTGCACTTGCTTCGCGGAAAGAATTTCGCGCTCCATTTCCGTTTGATAGGTACCGTCGGTGAGTCCCAAAAACAGCTTCCCGCTCTCGCCAAGCGGCATTACACGGATACGAATGGATATACTGTCCGTCCTATCCGCTCTGCGCACGGTGGTATTGAGTGTTTCCGTCTTTTCCGCACGCTCTTCAATCGCCGCCTTCATCGCGCGATAGAATGCGCAATACGCGCACGCGTCGTACGCACCGCAGGTATCGCCTTTTTGACAGCCCAGCGTTTTTGCAAGCGTACTTTTCCCTTTATTTTGTTCGCCAAAGGAACGCCGAAACGCCGCGTTCGTGAATTTCACGCGCAGCTTCTCGTCAAATACGAACACCCCTTGCGGCAGTGCGTCTAAAACCTTTTTGTACGTTCCAAGCGTCATATTTTCTTAATCCTTTTTACGGGGCATACACGCATTCATCGCATACCTGCCCCTATCGTTTATGTATTTATCGATAAAATTTCAAGCCCTTTTGCACGGAAACGGTCAAATCCAAGCCCTTGTAAAGCTCGCCGTCTAATTGCACCGTACACGGCTTTTGCGGTAAAATTTGCAGCTTCTCGCAAAGGAAATGCAGCTTTTGCGGATACTCCATAATTTTACCCTTCATCAGCGTAAGAAACGCCTTGATAATTTTTAATTTTCCGCCGATACAATCGACAATCATCGCATTGAGCTTCCCGTCATCTACTTCCGCAACCGGACAAATTTCAATACCGCCGCCAAACTGCGCACCGTTGCAAAACGCCGCAATCAATACGTCGCGCTCTTCGCTAACGCCGTCGCTTTCCACGCGTACCTTACAGCCCTTGTAGGCGAACAAGCTTTGCAGCAAACTCATCAAATATTTTATCTTGCCTTTCAGCTTACCCCTTTGACAGCGTTCAAGTACGTCCACGTCCATACCGATACCGCCCACGTTCATACACCGTTTATCCCCCACCTGTAAATAATCGGTCGGCTTGGCTTCGCTGGTCAAAATCAGCTCCATCGCCTTTTGCGGATCGAGTGGCAAACCCGCCTTTTCCGCAAAATCATTCCCCGTGCCTGCGGGAATGAGTCCCAAATTACACGCGGACGGGTCCGCGAGCCCGTTGAGTACTTCGTGCAGCGTACCGTCGCCGCCGTGCGCAATAATTTCGCTTGCGCCGTTTTCCGTCAGCGTTTTCGCAATATTCGTCGCGTCGCCCACACCCGTAGAAAGGTGCGTTTCAAACTTCGCGCCAAAACCACTCAAAACCGATTGAATAATTTCCAAACTCTTATGCGAATTATTTTTACCTGCGGTTGGATTAGAAATTACGTGATACGTCTTCATATCGTTCCTTCCTTTGTAAAGCTATTTTATCGCAAAACGCAATCTTTGCAAAAAAATATTAAATATATTATATAACACTTTGCGAAGAATTGCAATTTATTTTCAATTTTGTTATACTGTTATTATAAAAAATTTTTTTCGGAGTGAATTATGCGCCGCATTTTGCCTAACAGTTTAATCGCTTTGGCACAAGCCTGCCCCACGCCCTTGTACGTAGTGGGCGGCAGCGTGCGCGATTTTTTAGCGGGTCTTACCCCCAACACCCCTACGCGCGATTTGGATATTTGCGCCCCTATCGACGCGCAAGCGTTTGCTTCGCTTGCAACGGACAACGGATTTACCGTCCGCGCCCTTTTCAAAAATACGGGTACGATCAAATTACAAGACACCGATAAAAACGATTTCGAGTTTAGCTGTTTTCGCTCGGATAAATACGTACGCGGCACCCATGTACCCGTTGAAA
>JAZRIK010000079.1:0-12574 GCA_045645245.1 Candidatus Scatosoma sp.
CACGGGTAGGTGTTTTTATAAAAACTTACTTACTCGAAATAATTAATTTTCATCGCCTTTTTCACTTCGGCAAGCGTTTGTGCCGCCACCGCGCGCGCCTTTTCGCTACCCGCTTTTAACATTTCCCAAACGGCAGGAATATCCTTTTCCAGCGCTTCTCTTCTTGCTCTAATCGGAGCGAGCGTTTCTTGCATTACTTCGTTGAGTAAACGCTTTACCTTCATATCCCCCAAGCCGCCGCGTTCATAATGCGCCTTTAATTCGTCCAAGTTTTTATATTCGGGTAAATATTTTGCAAAATGCTCGTCGGTCGCGAACGCGTCCAAATAAATGAACGTGGGGTTATTTTTCGTGTCGCCGGGGTCGGTCACCTTTATATGGTTGGGGTCGGTGTACATACCCATTACTTTGCGCTTGATTTCATCGGCGGAATCGGACAAATAAATGCAGTTGCCAAGCGATTTACTCATTTTTGCCATACCGTCCGTGCCGGGCAAGCGCAAGCAAGATTTGTTATCGGGCAGCACCGCCTTGGGTTCGACCAGCGTTTCGCCGTATAAGCCGTTGAAGCTTCTCACGATTTCGCGCGCCTGTTCCAGCATAGGAAGCTGGTCTTCGCCCACGGGCACCGTCGTCGCCTTGAATGCGGTAATATCCGCCGTTTGCGATACGGGATACGTTAAAAAGCCCATCGGAAGCGAGTGCTCAAAATTCTTTTGCTTGATTTCCGCTTTCACCGTCGGGTTGCGTTCCAAACGGGCAAGCCTGACCAAATTCATATAATAAAAGGTCAGCTCGGTCAGCTGTTCCACGTGCGATTGCACGAAAATCGTCGATTTTGCAGGGTCTAATCCGCACGCCAAATAATCCAGCGCCACTTCGGTAATATTTGCACGCACCTTTTCGGGATTATCGAAATTGTCGGTAAGCGCCTGCGCGTCCGCAATCATCACGTAAATTTCGTCAAATTTACCGCTGTTTTGCAATTCCACGCGGCGTTTGAGCGAGCCGACGTAATGCCCGATATGCAATTTCCCCGTGGGGCGGTCGCCCGTTAAGATAATATTTTTCATAATTCCTCCGTTTTTGGACATACTAAACGTATGAAACGTATATTTTTAGCCGTCACGGCATTTTGTTTTGTTTGCGCAATGGCAATGCTTATCATCAGCTCGAACAACTTCGAGCGGAAAAACACGCGCGGCGTTTATCCTACCTTTAACACCAAACGCTTTTATAAAATTGCGCCGTAAGTTTGTCTGTAAGCGTACATCGCTTGCAAATGCTCTTTGCCGTCAATAACGCCGCTTTCGATCGCCGCGATAATGTCGTCCATCGTCACAACCGAATACACGTCCACACCGAATTGTTTTTTCGCTTCCGCAACCGCGGACAGCTCGCTATCGAGTGCCTTTTCGCGTCTGTCAACCGAAATGACCATACCTACGATTTGCACGTTTGCCGCCGCCTGCAATTTGGGTAAAATTTCACGCAGCGCCTTGCCCGACGTCATTACGTCTTCGATGAGTACGACCTTTTCGCCGTCAACGAGCTGTTTACCGACGAACAAACCGCCTTCGCCGTGGTCTTTCGCTTCCTTTCTGTCAAAGCAATAATTCCATTCTTCGTTATAGTTGTTTGCAAGCGCGATTGCCGTTGCTACGGATAAAGGAATTCCCTTATACGCAGGGCCGACGAGCGTTTCCGCCTGCAAGTTGTTTTCTTTGATGCAAGCAGCGTAATATTCGCCAAGCTTTGCAAGCTGTTTGCCCGTTTTATAGTTGCCCGTATTGATGAAATAGGGTGCTTTTCTACCGCTTTTTAAGGTAAATTCGCCAAATCTTAACACGCCGTTTTGTACCATAAAACGAATAAATTCTTCTTTATAAGTATATGCCATAGTGATTTTTCTCCTAATTATTTTCCGTTTAATTGCAGCGTGCCCGTAAGCTCGGACACGTTTTTTACATTATGCTTATCGCACCACGCGTTCAAGCCGTCGATGATTTTCGGCATTGCATATGGGTCGGTAAAATTCGCCGTGCCTACCTGCACCGCCGTCGCACCCGCCATCAAAAACTCGATTGCGTCTTCCGCACAGGTAATACCGCCCATTCCGATAATGGGAATTTTCACCGCTTGCGCCACTTCGTACACCATTCTTACGGCAATCGGCTTCACGCCCGCGCCCGATACGCCGCCCGTGTTGTTGGCAATAATCGGTCTGCGCTTTTCAATGTCAATCGCCATACCCGTAAGCGTGTTGATGAGCGAAACGCAGTCTGCACCGCCGTTTTCCGCTGCCTTGGCGTTGGTTGCAATGCTTTCTACGTTTGGCGAGAGCTTGACAATGAGCGGCGTTTTGGAAAGCGCGCTTTTCGCCGCCTTCGTCACTTCTTCCACCGATTGCGGCTTGATACCGAACGCCATACCGCCGCTTTTTACGTTGGGGCAGGAAATATTGAGTTCAATCATATCCACTTTGCCGTCTAACTTTGCGCAAATCGCATAATAATCGTCCAGCGTTTTACCTGCCACGTTCGCAATTACGCAAGTACCCGTCGATTTGAGCCAGTCTAAATCGCAGGCAAGAAAGTGCTCGACGCCGGGGTTTTGCAAGCCGACTGCATTCAAAATAACGCCGCGGCTTTCCGCAATTCTCGGTACGGGATTACCCGCGCGCACTTCCATCGTCAAGCCCTTGGTGGATATACCGCCAAGCTGACCGATGTCGTACAGCTCGTTAAATTCACGACCGAACCCGAACGTACCGCTCGCCGCGATAACGGGGTTTTTGAGTTGTACTCCGCAAAGATTTACTGCTAAATTTGCCATAACTTTATTCCTTTTTACTGATTAAAACAGATTACCGTTTATAAAACCACTTCGTTTGCGTTAAACACAGGGCCGTCTTTACATACGCGCGCTTTTTTGCCGTCCGTTTTATCGCACACGCACACCACGCACGCTCCGATTCCGCAGCCCATACGCTCTTCCAGCGATATGTAGCATAAAAGCCCTTCTCTTTCCGTCACCGCTTTCAATGCGCGCAGCATAGGCGTAGGCCCGCAAGCCAAAACTACGTCGGGACGGTTGCCGTCTTTCAAATCGCGCTCGAATGCTTGTACCGCATTCATCTTTTCACCGTAGCTGCCATTGTCGGTGACTGCCACAAATTTTTGCGCTTTTTCAAATTCTTCTACGCCGCAAACTGCGTCTTTGTTTCGATAGCCGATGTATGCGGAAATCTCTTTTTCCTTGCCGTACTGACGAAGTACGGAAATCAGCGGGAACGTGCCCACGCCGCCGCCGACAAGCGCAATTTTCTTTTCGCTTTCTTCTACGAAAAATCCGTTTCCAAGCGGCATAAGTACGTTTAAGCGCGTACCTGCCCCCATCGTTTTTAATATTTTCGTGCCTTCGCCCTTGATTTGATAACAAAAAGTCACTTTCGTATCATCTACTTTACAAATGGCAATCGGACGGCGCAACAAGTGCGTGCCGCCCACGGAAATATTGCCAAATTGCCCACAGCGCACCTGGATAGGTTCGCCCATATCAAAGGTGACTGCGTGAATATTTTCAGCGATTTTCTCGTTTTTAACAATCGTTGCAAGATAATCTTTCATACGTTTTCTCCAAATTTATAAACGCGTGGTTAGCGCCAAGCCGAATTTCTTAAACGGCGTAGATGCGAGCAGTTCAAGGCGTTGCGAGTACGCCGTAGGGAGCGTACATAGACGTACGTGACCAAGAGGCACGGAACAACGACGCCGAAACGCGAAGGATATACGTCGTTTTAGCCCATTTTTCCAAGAACGTTCGCCAAATCTTTTTGCATAGCAACCGTCGCCGCACGCGCCGCGTCGTAATACGTCCCGCCCAGCTTTTTATACGCGCACAAAATCCCGCGCGAGTTGTTTACTACGCCGCCAAGTCCGTTTGCGCCGAAACAGCTTTTCAGCATTTCCGCATTACCGCCCTGCGCGCCGTAGCCGGGGATTAAAAAGAAGGTATGGGGCAACACTTTACGAAGCCGCGCCGCTTCGGTGGGGTGCGTTGCGCCAACCACCGCGCCTACCGCCGAATAGCCGTATTTGCCAACGGTGCTTTCCCCCCATTTTTCCACCAAACCGCCCATATACTCGTACATGGGTACGCCGTTTTCCAAAACCATATTTTGAATTTCCGCGCCCGACGGGTTGGACGTTTTCACGAGCACGAAAATTCCCTTTTCGTTTTTCTCGCATTCTTCCACGAACGGCGCGATACCGTCCGTACCCAAATACCCGTTCACCGTCACGTAATCGGACGGGAATGCTTTGAGCGATAAATCGTTTACTTTGGTTTCGCCCAAGAACGTTTTTGCATAGCAAGCCGCGGTCGAGCCGATGTCGTTGCGCTTTGCGTCCGCGATCACGACAAGGTCTTTTTCCGCTGCGTATTTGAGCGTTTCTTCGTACGCCTTCATACCCGCCGTGCCGTACATTTCATAGTACGCAATTTGCACTTTCACAGACGGAATAATATCGCAAAGAGTGTCAATCAGCTTTTTGTTAAAGTCGAATACTCTTTCCGCAACGCCGTCGAACGTCGTCACGCCCGCTTTCATATCGTCGGGCAAATAATCGAACAAGGTATCCAAGCCAACGCAGGTGGGGTTTTGTAAATCTACGATTTTTTCTATCAATCTATCGGTAATCATTGTGTTTTTTCCTTTTATAATTTCAATATTCTGAGCGATATGAAGATACGAGCAGTTCAAGGCGTTGCGAGTACACCGCAGGGAGCGTACATAGACGTACGTGACCAAGGGGCACGGAGCAACAACGCTGAAATGCGAAGGATATGCGTATCGTTATTTTTGATATTTGATAACGCCGTCAACGATTGTATAGTCAACTACACCATAAAGCTCATACCCGTTAAAGGGAGTATTTTTGCCCTTGCTGGCGAAGTTTTTACTATCCACCACCCATTTTTCGTCCAAATCGACGATAGTCAAATCGGCAACGCCGCCCACTTCGATTGTACCGCCGTCCAAATTCAAAATTTTCGCAGGCGCGGCGGACATTTTATCCGCAATTTCAGGCAAGCTCAAAACGCCCGTTTTATAAAGGTACGTGATGGCAAAGCCCAGCGAAGTTTCTATTCCGCTGATACCAAACGCCGCCACGTTATATTCTACGTTTTTATCGTTGAGATGATGGGGTGCGTGGTCGGTCACGATACAATCGAGCGTGCCGTCCTTTAAGCCAGCCAAAATCGCTTGTCTGTCCATTTCTTCGCGAATAGGCGGGTTTACTTTGGTATTCGTATCGAACGTTTTAATGATTTCGTCCGTCGCCGCGAAGTAGTGCGGGCACGTTTCCGCCGTCACCTTAACGCCTGCCTTTTTCGCGTCGCGGATAAGGCGTACGCCGCTGTGCGTGGATACGTGGCAAATATGCACGGGCACGTCCAAGCTTTCCGCAAGCGCAAGCTCGCGCGCAATAATAATATCTTCCGCCGCTCTGGGAATACCCTTTAAGCCGGCAATCGTCGAATTCAACCCTTCGTTGACAACGCCGCCGTCCACGAGTTCTTTATCTTCGCAATGGCACAAGCATTTCATATCAAATCCGCTTGCATATTCCATCGCAAGACGCATTACGCGCGCATTTTTCACCGCTACGCCGTCGTCGGAGATAGCCACTGCGCCCGCTTTTTTCATTTCACCGATTTCAGCAAGCTGTTCCCCTTTCGAGCCCTTGGTAATCGCGCCGATGGGGTGTACTTTGCACAAATTCACTTCGTTTGCGCGGTGCTTAATGTAGCTAACCACCACTTTATTATCGGTAATCGGGTTGGTGTTGGGCATACAGCAAATTTGCGTAAAGCCGCCCTTTACCGCCGCCTTTGCACCGCTTTCGATGTCTTCCTTATGTTCATACCCCGGCTCGCGCAAATGCACGTGCATATCAATCAGCCCAGGGAATACCGTCTTTCCGCTCGCGTCGATTACTTGCTCGCCGTTTGCCGTCAAATTTTCGCCGATTTGTTTGATTTTACCGTTCTCGACCCAAATATCCGCGGTCACGACCTTGTCTTTCAATACTACGTTGCCGTTTTTGATAATCATTTCGCTTTCTCCTTATTTCGTATATTGCCGATAATCGCCCAGCAGCTTCAAAATCGCCATACGCACGGCAATCCCCGAACATACCTGCTCTTCGATACGGCTCTTTTCGTGGTCAATCACCTTTCCCGTGAGCTCCACGCCGCGATTCACAGGTCCGGGGTGCATTACCACCGCGTTGGGGCTAGCGTACGCAAGGTCTTTCGTTTCAATACCGTAAAAGTTCGCGTATTCGCTCAATGACGGGAAGTTGCCCGCCTGCTGACGCTCTAACTGAATACGCAAGCCCATTACTACGTCCGCGCCGTCAAGCGCTTCTTGCTTACTCTTACAAAGCTTTGCGCCCAGCTTGTCTATTCCTTTGGGAATAAGCGTTTCGGGTGCGAACATACGCACTTCCGCGCCCATCGTTTTTAAGCCGAATAAATTCGACTTTGCCACGCGCGAATGCTTGATGTCGCCCACAATCGCCACCTTCAAGCCCTTGAGCGAGCCGAACGTTTCTTGCATCGTGAGCATATCGAGCAGCGCCTGCGTGGGGTGCTCGTTCATACCGTCGCCGCCATTGACAACGCTTGCTTTGGTGGTTTTGGCAAGCAGGTACGGCGCGCCGCCCATCGGGTGACGCATAATTAAAAAATCGTTGAGCTGTGCGTCCAGCGTTTTGCCCGTATCCACCAGCGTTTCGCCCTTGGCTACCGACGACGAGCTCGCGGCGATGTTGACAACCGTCGCGCCGAGATATTTTGCAGCGAGTTCAAAACTCGTTCTCGTCCGCGTACTATTCTCGTAGAAAAGAATGGTTGCTGTTTTGCCTTTGAGATAAGGCAGCTGCTTATCCCCGTCCTTTAAGTGCCGTTTCATATCGGCTGCAACGGATAAAATTTCAGAAATTTCTTCTTCCGTCAAGTCGATTAAACCGAGCAGGTCTTTTCTTTTGAGCATAACTTTCTCCTATAAAAAATGCGTCTTGGAACGAAACGCCCAAGACGCGAAGATTTTAACTGTCTGCCGATATAGGTCATTTCGCTCTATCGGCATATATTATAACACTTTTTTTTTCAAAAGTAAAGGATAAAACCATAGGTTTTAACAATCGTTTGAAAAATATTTTTCCTCAATCTATTTTTACCAGCTTAAACGCCACCTTATCGCAGGCGGAAAGATGATACTCTACCCCATTCCTGCTTGTGCGCAAGGGAAAGTACGCCGCGCCGTGGATATGCCCAAACACCGCCTTTTCCACTTTATTTTGTTCAAAGAGTTTGGTAAAAAGCGTATCGGGCGTTTTGATGGAAAAGGGCGGATAATGCACAAGCGCAATTTTTTTATCCCCCGCTTCCATTAGCTTGTCCGCTTCCAAAAACGCAAGACGAAACCGCTCCGCTTCGCGAAGATATAATTTTTGGTCCTGATCGGTATAATCGGGCGAGCCGGGACACGTCCAACCGCGCGAACCTACGAACACGTAGCTTCCGATTTTGAGCGCGTCCGATTGTAAAAAGTAAAAACTCTCGTTGGGTGCGCGCTCGCGCAGCTTCGTGATACCGCTCCACCAAAAATCGTGGTTGCCGCGCACGAAAATTTTTTTACCGGGCAAGGACGCAAGCTGTTTCAAATCTTCCAGCGCGTCTTCCATTTTCATCGCCCAGCTAATATCCCCGCAAATGAGCACGATATCTTCGTCTTTTACCTTTTCCAGCCAGTCGTATTTAATTTTTTCAAAATGCCCTTCCCAGTTTCCGCCAAAGATATCCATCGGCTTATGCGCAGTGGTGGAAAGGTGCAAGTCGGAAATCGCGTAAATACTCATACGCATATTATAGCAGTTTTCTTTTGAAAAAGCAAGCGCCCCTAACAAATAAGGGCGCTTTTTTTTGACAAATTATGTATTTTTACATACGATTTTTCAACGTTTCATCGAACAATTACAGCCCTGCGGATACAGCGGCAGCTCGAAAAATCCTGCGCATACTTCTTGCGAATATTCTTGCGCGGGCGGAATTGCGCAATAGCCGTAGGTGGGAACGAGCAATTCGACCGACATAGAAATCTTCAAAATAATGGTCACGCACATAGAAACGGTAAAGCCCTGCGTTTCGGGATTATACGTACCTTCGGGCGCAACCGCGCTCACCACCGCTTGCACGGTAAAGGGCATAATGGACGGGGCAGGTACGAACATAAGCACGTCTTGGTTGAGCGAAACGGTTGCCGTCGCGCTGCCTTCCACACCGTTCGCGTCGGTGAAAAGCACTTCCAAAGGCACGGATACCGTGGCTTGCACGCGCGCACATTTTCCGTCCGCTTGCCGGTCCACGGTCAGGTTGCTAACCGTCGCTTGCGCGGTGGTCGAACGCGCGCTTACGAACGTCAAGGGGCAGACAACGGTTGCAGGCGTAATATCGGTGAGCGTGAGCGAATAATTTTCCACCTGCGTCTTTTTAATTGCCGCGTCGAAAATTTTTTCCGCTTGAATACACACCTTTTCCGTTAAACCGTTTAAGGGATTCCCCGACAATGCGCCGGGGCATTTATCCGATTGAAAATTTGAGAAAAAGGACATACGTTTACCTCCTAATGCGAATATTACCAAAACGGGCGCGCGCGGATTTTTCGCGCAATCTTTCGCGCCGCGTGGTGGTCGTTCGCGTAATCAATTCCTTACTATATGGTATGCGTATATCCCTTTCGTTTGTGCCAAAGCACTACAAAATCACGCGCATTCCCAAATAGAAAACGGCTGTCCCGTTTTTTTGCTCAAAATTGCTTTCGCTTCCACAAAGCAGCGTTTTCGTATCCCCTTCCCGCACGAAATATTCGTTTCCTTTTTCTTTGGGAATAACCAAAATTTGCCCTGCATTCGGCTCGCCCGTCAGGTTGTTTTCTTTAACGAGTTTCCATTCCGATACGCAAAATGCAGCGGCAATTTGCTTAACGGTTTGCCCTTGTTTTACTTTGTAAAAACGGAAAAATACGCATTCTAACATACTACAATATATGTGCAAATGCTTTTCAATAGAACGCTTGCGCCTGTCATAAAATAACCGCGTACGCTCGTACAATATCGTATGAAGAAATTATACGCAACCGCTTCCGCAACCCCTATCGCTACGCACGGCGCCATCAAAACCAAAGTGTATTCTACCGCGAGTATCGTCACCGCGCTCTCCATCGCCGAACGCGGACTGGGATTTTTATACCGCATCGTGCTTTCGCGTTTTATCGGCGCGGAAGGGCTGGGGTTATACCAAGTTGCTCTTTCCGTTTTCGCCGTTTTTTTAACTATCGGTACGGGCGGAATCCCTATCAGCGTTTCTCGCTTGATTGCGAAAAGCGGTAAACGCGGGTACGAGCAAAACGCAAGCGGCGTGACGGCGGCTGGCATTACTTGGTCGCTTGTTTTCACCCTGCCCATCGTTATTTTTGCACTCTGCTTCCAAGCGCCGTTTGCGCGGCTTTTTTCCGACGAACGGTGCTTGCCCGTTTTTTATATTCTACTTATCGGCTTATGCTTTTCCTGTCTTTACGCCGTTATCCGCGGCAGCTTTTGGGGCAAAAAAGAATTTTTACTTCCGTCCATTTTAGAAATCGCGGAAGAATCGGTTATGGTGCTTGCGGGCGTTTTATTGATACGCAACGCCTCCGATCCGTTGTCGGGAGCAAAGCTTGCGGCGTGGTCGGTGGTTATCTCGTACCTGTTTTCCTTTACCCTTTCCTTGCTTTGCTTTTGCCTTTGCGGCGGCAAGCTTTCTTCCCCGAAAAAATACCTAAAACCGCTGTTCAACGCAGCCCTGCCTATCACGTCCGTGCGTGCAAGCGGTACTTTGGTGAGTTCCGCCATCGCCGTTTTACTGCCCGTAATGCTGATGCGCAGCGGCATCGAAAACAGCCAAGCGCTTGCGCTGTTTGGCGTTGCGTCGGGTATGGCTTTGCCGATTTTAATGACGCCTGCCACCGTCATCGGCTCAATCGCTTTGGTGCTTATGCCCGAGCTCACGCAAGACTATTTCAACCATAACCGCGCCCGCCTATTCCATAACGTCACGCGCGGCTTTTCCGTCGCCGCACTCGTTGCGTGTTTTTTACTCCCTTTATTTTATGCGCTGGGTCAAGATATGGGCAACGTCGCCTTTTCCAACGCGTTTGCAGGCGAAATGATTTATAAGTGCTGTATCTTAATTTTACCGATGAGCTTATCGATGATTTCCACCAGCGTACTCAATGCAATCGGCTGCGAAAAGCAAACGCTCGCCTTCTTTTTAATCGGCGCGGCGGCAATGCTCGCCTGCATTTTATTCTTGCCTGCCGTTTGCGGAATTTACGCTTATCCTATCGGTATGGGAATCAATTTTCTCATCAACGCAATTTGTAATATCGCCTTTTTATTCCATAAATGCAAGGGCTTGCTTGCTTACGCAAAAAAACGCCTGCTTTCCCTTGTTTCGCGCGCACTCGTTTGCGTACTTCCCCTGTCGCTGCTGGGTAGCGGTTTGCGGCTGCTTTTCAACCTGTTCTTTGGCGAAATTTTTGCTTTCGCATTCACCGCCGTCGCGATAATGCTTATTACGCTCGTACTTTGGCAAATATTAAAAATACTCCCTAAAAATACTTTCAAAACGCTGTTTCATCGCAATCGAGTAAGCAAAAATGACAAAAACGGCAAAAAAGACAATATTTTTTAAGGGATTTTGGCTGTTTTTTCCATTTTGCATCTTGACAATCGTTGCGTTTAGGTGTACAATATAATCGCAACGTTTAATTTTTATCCAAAGGAGAACGATTATGGGATATAAAACGAAAGAATGGCGCAATTCTATGCGCGTGACACTCGATTACAACAATATGACGGACAAGTTTTTGGGCGACAAGGGCTTTACGAGTAAAAAACTCAACAGCTACTACGCAAAAGCCAGCGCCGCTTTCCAGTACGTACAGCAAAACCGCGGTAAAGACGAGCTGTATATGGGCTGGACAGAACTTCCGTACAATCAAAACGAAATTGTTGCCGACATTTTGGAAACGGCGAAAAATATCCGCTCTAAATTTCAATATTTCGTTGTTTTAGGCATCGGCGGCAGCGCACTCGGCCCGATTATGGCATTCAACGCGCTTTGCCACTTGCATTATAACGACTTACCCAAAATTAAGAGAAAAGGCCCTAAATTTTACGTAGAAGACAACGTTGACCCTGTGAGAATGCGCGATTTACTCGACGTAATCGACCCTACGAAAACCTGCTTTAACGTAGTATCCAAATCGGGCGCGACCAGCGAAACGATGGCGCAATACCTGATTATTTTAGACCTTTTGAAAAAGGCGGGCGTGGACGTAAAAGAAAACGTTATCTTTACCACCGACGCGCAAAAAGGGAATTTGAAAAAGATTTCCGACGAATGCGGCGGTATCAAGAGCTACGTGCTCCCCGACGGCGTCGGCGGAAGATTTTCCCAGCTTTGCCCCGTAGGGCTTTTGCCTGCGGCGGTACTTGGCATCGATATCAAGGGCTTACTTGCCGGCGCGGCGTATATGGACCATATTTGCCGTTATCCGTCTATGCGTAAGAACCCTGCCTTGATGTGCGCAGTACTCCAAATCGCGGCGATGGAACAAGGCAAAAACGTGGGCGTTATGATGCCGTACTCGGATAATTTGAAATTCCTTGCCGACTGGTATTGCCAGCTTTGGGCAGAATCGCTGGGCAAAAACGTGACCTTGGACGGCAAGCCCTGCAACGTTGGGCAAACCCCCGTTAAATCGCTGGGCGTGACCGACCAACACTCGCAGGTGCAGCTCTATACCGAAGGTCCTTTCGATAAAGTAGTCACTTTCCTTTCGCTCAAAAAGTACGCGTGCGAAATGCCTATCCCCCACGGCTGCGAAAGCATTCCCGACGTGGCGTTCTTGGGCGGACATACGATGGAAGAGCTCATTCAAGCGGAAAACGAAGCGACCGCGTACGCGCTTACGAAAGCGGGCAGAATGAATTACACGGTTTGGATTCCTGAGCTCAACGCCTTTACGCTTGGCCAGCTTTTGTTCCTTTTCGAGTTGCAGACGGCGTACGCAGGCGCAATGTTCAACATCAACACCTACAACCAACCGGGCGTAGAAGAGGGCAAAAAAGCCACCTTCGCGTTGCTCGGCAAAACGGGTTATGCGGAAAAGAAAGCGGAATTGGATTCCCTTCCCGCAAAAGACGAAGGTTGCATCATCTAAACCCCTTCCGTATCCCAACGGCTTTGCTCTTTTTAGGGCAAAGCCGTTTTTGCGTATAAAACGCCTCTCTCTTGGCAATACTTTATGCGAAGAACGGAAAACGATGCTCTTTACATATATTGTAGTAAGGAGCGTTCGGTTTTCAAAAGAGGTGTGCTATGCAAGTAAAGCGCGGTGAGTTATATTATGCGGATTTATCCCCCGTAGTGGGAAGTGAACAAGGCGGAGTTCGCCCCG
>JAZRIK010000080.1:0-2295 GCA_045645245.1 Candidatus Scatosoma sp.
ACGTACTCCGCTGTATCCGCGTTTGTGCGGAAAACAAAATTAAAACGGTCATTTTACACGTGTCGAGCGGTTGGACGCCCCCGCCCGTGAACGTGCTTGGACTTTCGCGGTTTGATGAAATGGTCGGTTTAGCAAAAAGACTCGGTGTAAATATTGCGTTTGAAAATTTACGGCGTTTGGATAATTTTTCCGCGCTAATGCAGCGGTATAAAAATGCGGATAACGTGGGTTTTTGCTATGACGTCGGACACGAGCATTGCTATACACGCACCGTTGACTTTTTAGATTATTTTGGGGAACGGTTGACTTGCACGCACGTCCACGACAATCTTGGTTTTGAAGGAAATCCGAACGGAAACGACGATATGCACGTACTTCCATTCGACGGCGATATCGATTTTCAAAAGGTAATGGATAAAATCAACGCCTGCGGATACAAGGGCTCGTTAATGTTAGAAGCTTTTAACGGTTCGCCGTATGGGGAAGAGAGTTTTCCTGCTTATAAAAATTTATCGGCAAAAGAGTTTATAAATTTGGCTTTTGAACGCGTGAAAGCACTTTCTGAAATGTAAAATACACGATAAAACGCCCGTGCGGTTATACCCCCACGCCGGTTTTTGTTTTATTTTTTCGTGTAGTGTTTATAAACGATTATTTAATTAGGTCTTTTATCACTTCGCCGGCTAAAATTAAGCCCGCTACGGACGGCACGAACGCGATACTCGCAGGAACGGCTTTGCCGCGCTCGTCTATTTCCGTTTGCGCTTTGGGTTGTTCTTTCGAATATACCACTTTTACGTGCTCAATTCCGCGTTTTTTTAAGTTCTCGGCGCATCACTCTTGCCAACGGACACACCGTCGTTTTTGCGATATCGGCAACTTCAAAAGCGGTTGCGTCCAGCTTATTGCCTGCGCCCATCGCGGAAATTATAGGCACGCCCGCCTGTTTCGCTTTTTCTATCAACGCAAGCTTCGCCGTCACCGTATCGATCGCGTCCACTACGTAATCGTAAGCGGAAAAATCGAAGCTATCCGCGTTTTCGGGCATAAAAAATACGTTATGCGTGCGCACCTGCGCGTTGGGATTGATATCCAAAATTCGCTCCGCCATCACTTGCGTTTTATACTTACCAACCGTAGATGAAAGCGCGACGATTTGGCGATTGATGTTGCTTTCGCCAACGGTATCGTTGTCGATTAAATCGAGTGCGCCCACTCCGCTGCGGGCAAGCGCTTCCGCGACGTGACCGCCTACTCCCCCGATGCCAAAAACCGCCACACGCGCCGTTTTTAAGCGGTCCAGTGCTGTTTTGCCTATTAAATTTTCCGTTCTTGAAAATCGTTCCATATCCGTTTCATCGCATACCTGGTATGCTCATTTTATCGTTTATATACTGTAAATTGACAAAAAAGCTGCCGTCAAACGGACGACAGCTTTCGTGTTTTAAGTTATTTTCCTATTCCGTCAAAAACCGATTACATAGATTCGTGAATGGTTCTGGAAATAACGTCGTATTGCTGTTCCTTCGTAAGTTTGATGAAGTTTACAGCATAACCGGAAACGCGAATGGTAAGCTGAGGATATTTTTCAGGGTGCGCTTGCGCGTCCAAAAGCGTTTCGCGATCGAATACGTTTACGTTTAAGTGGTGACCGCCGTCGCCAACGTAGCCGTCTAACATATTTACCAAATTATCTACTCTATTCGACATAATGTTTATCTCCTTTTTATTTTTTATTCTTCCATCGCGCCGCGTATCACGCGGCGCGTTAGACGCTTTAATTAGTCTTCTTTACCAAGCGATGCGGGCATAATCGAGAAGGTGTTGGAAATGCCGTCACGAGAATATTCGTAAGGTAATTTCGCAACCGATTCGAGCGATGCCAAAGCACCGTTGCTGTCTCTGCCGTGCATCGGGTTTGCACCGGGCGCAAGCGGCGTACCGCCACGTCTGCCGTCAGGCGTATTACCCGTCTTTTTACCGTAAACGACGTTGGACGTAATCGTCAAAATCGACGTCGTAGGTACACTTTCACGATAGGTGTAGTGGCTCTTAACCTTGTTCATAAACGTCTTCAAAAGCCATACTGCAAGTTCGTCTGCTCTATCGTCGTTGTTGCCGTATTTAGGGAAGTCGCCTTCGATACGGAAATCCACTACGATACCGTCTTCGTTGCGGATGGGATATACTTTCGCGTACTTGATAGCGGAAAGCGAGTCAGCCGCGCAGGAAAGACCTGCAATACCCGTTGCGAAGAAACGGCGAACTTTCGTGTCGTGGAGTGCCATTTCGATT
>JAZRIK010000081.1:0-3493 GCA_045645245.1 Candidatus Scatosoma sp.
AGACCGCTTGGCCTCCGACTTCGTTTCTCTATCCACGTCGTCGTGCTTGTTGGTGTGTTCTCTGTGTTTAAGCGCACAGTTCAAGATGAACGCTACGAACGCTACTGCTGCAGCAATCACAAGGTTCATATTCATTTCAGCAGCGAGCACTACGCCCATAGCCGCCAAAACTGCCGCCGACAAGAATGCGAATACGGTGAAGTTGTGCATGCCTGCGCCTGCGTGACCTTCGCGGTTGAATTCCGTGTCAGCCGTTGCGTGTTTAAGCATTACGAGCACAAAGAGCGACGCAACCATTTCAGCCGCTGCGGGAATCAACGATTTGATGTCGATTGCCGAGAACGATTCTTTATTGTCAACGATTGCTACAAGTACGCCTTGCAATGCTTCAAGCACTACGCTTTCGCAAAGCATAAAATATACGATAGCCGCGGTTGCAGCAATTTGAAGCACGTTGCGAACGAAGTAAAGGAACAAACCGTCTTGACGAACTTCTTCTTGCATATGTTCGCCTACCGTGAACAGCGTCACTTTGCCGCCGATAAGACCTGCCAAGAAGTGAATAACCAAGCCAACTGCTACGGGAGCAAGACCAAGAAGGTTAAGGCGAAGCAAATCGTTTTCCGCTTCAAGCGCAGCCATACCGCCCGACAACGTGAAGATAATCAAGTTGCAAACGATGAGTGCTGCAAACGAAGACGAGAATGCTTTTGCCATATCGTCCATCGCATACGCATTGCGGTTGAAGCCGTTTACGTAGCTTGCACGGCGTTTGAACAGCCAGCTAAGCTTACCAAGGCAACGGATTACGTTTACAAACATAATGAGCAACATAACCGCAAACACGAGCACGGTTGCAAGGTCGATAATTTGTGCTGCATTGATAGCCGAAAGCGCATCTGCACCGCCTTCAAGGAGCGCAAGCACCGGTTGATAGAAGCTCAACACGATAGGGCTAAGCTGGTCTGCACCGGCAGGAGCAAGGCAAGTGCCGTCGAATAAACGCAAAACAGCTGCCGCACCGAAAAGCGCAATCGAACCGAGTAAATAAAGGATACCGGCAAATTTCGCCGAGCCTTGTACTTTTTTAACGCGTTTTTTCAATAACAACGCGGGGGATTTAATACGTTTCATAGTAATTTATGTACTCCTTTTAATCTTGTTTAACGTTTATCTGCTAACCGGGGGTTGATACATACCTTGTGCAGATGCAAACGCCGCATTGTTATATCCGTACGGCATATCATATACGCCGGGTTTATTATAGTTTTCCATCAAAAGAGTCTTAACGTCCACTTCTTCGCTTGCAGGTTTGTAAGGGTTGGATTTGTCAGCTTTAGCCGCTTCCTTTTCTTCCTTCGTGCGTTTTACCTTCGGGAATGCGCAAAGAATAATTTCCGCAAGGAATGCCGCCGCTGCAATCGCCGCCATAATCATCGTTGCTTGAGGCATTTCCGCGCCTGCAAGTACAACCGTGTAAGCAAGCGAGCCGCCGAAGCATACAAGCGCAAGGAAGGACAACAGCAAGAAGCTCTTTCTGCCAGCCGTTTCTTTGCCTTCGATATCAAATTCCGTCGTACCAAGCGCATAACGAAGCATACCGAGCGCAACCAACACGCCTACGATTTCCGCTGCGGGAACGATTAATTGCATAGGATCTGCAAGGAGTGCGGAAAGTTCGTTATTTACGAAAAGCTCGAAAATATGTACGCGAAGCATATGCGTCGTAAGAATGAAATAGAACAATGCTGCGGTTGCTGCAATTTGCAATACGTTGCGTACCACAACCGAAACTCTGCCATATTCACGTTTTTGTTCCACTACGCCGTTGTCGATATCAAACAAGCTTACGTTGCCGCCTGCAAGACCGCATACGAAGTGAATAAACAAGCCTACGCCCAAAAGCGCATAGCCAAGCATTTGTACTTCTACGCCGGCAACCAAAGCTGCGATCAACAAGTGTGCGCCTACAACCGTTGCGAACGACGAAGAGAACAATTTGCCCAAATCGTCCATAGCATATACGTTGCGGTTAAAGCCATACACTCTGCTTGCCTTACGTTTATAAAGCCAACCGAGCTTACCCAATGCGCGAATTACGTTCACAACAAGAACAACGAGCATCAATGCGTAAATAGCAGCAACGATCAGTGCTAAAATTACAGGTTCTGCGCCGTTTGCAAGTTCTACGAATACTTTCCAAAACGACATAACACCGAGCTGATGAACGATAAGCTCGTCGCTGATAACCATCAAAGGCAAGCAAGCCAATGCGGTCACTGCGAGAATGCCAAGCAAATACAAGAAACCAACGTTCTTTGCTTTGCTTTGCGCTTTCGTGATGCGTTTTTTCATGTACACGTACTTTTTCGAAGCGACTTCCTTCATTCTACGTACCATAAAATTAACCTCCAAAAGTGCGTTTTGCACCCTTATTTTTTTCTACTGTTTCTATTATAACTTTTTTTTAATTTTTTGTCAATATCCTACGGATAAAAAAAATGAAAAATGCGAAAAAAATTTTCACTTTTTCCGCATTTTTTCGTGTTTTTTCGATTTATTTTTCAATTTTTTCTTTGTAGGCGGCAATACACTTGATTATGATATCCATTGCTTCGTCTCTATGACAAATTTCCTTCACTGTCGTTTGCTTGTGTTCCAGCGATTTATACACTTCGAAAAAGTGCATCATTTCTTCGAAAACGTGTTTAGGCAGCTCTTGAATATCATAATAACCGTTATAAGTAGGATCGCTGCAAGGGATAGCGATAATCTTCTCGTCCAACGATCCCCCGTCCACCATCTTGATAACGCCGATGGGATAACAAGTGACGAGCGTTGCCGGCGAAATGCTTTCTCCGCATAAAACGAGTACGTCCAGCGGGTCTTCGTCGTCCGCGTACGTGCGCGGAATAAAACCGTAGTTTGCGGGATACACGGTGGACGTATATAATACGCGGTCCATACGCAATAAACCCGTTTCTTTATCCAGTTCGTATTTTACCTTGCTCCCCTTTGGAATTTCGATAAACGCTTCAAATTTTTTAGCGGCAATGCGCGCAGGGGAAATATCGTGCCAAATATTCATATTTTCCTCTCCATTGTTCTTTGTACGTTGATTATAGCATAGTTTTAGCGATTTTGCAAGTATTTTAGCGTACTTTTAGTTTTGCTTCTCGCGTGAACTCGTGGAAATTCACGCTTCATTCACGAGTTTTCTATGCCAAAAAGCGGACAGGTTTTTACCTGTCCGCTTTTTGGCGCAGAAGACGAGATTTGAACTCGTGCCACCAGTTAAGATGCTACTCCCTTAGCAGGGGAGCCCCTTGAGCCACTTGGGTACTTCTGCATAGCTCAACCGTTTTTTGCTATAATACTATATCATATTTTTTTTAAGTTGCCAAAGCTTTTTCACTCAAAAAAGAAATTGTTTTTGGAAAAATTGACGATTTTTTCATAAAAACCGAAAAAGCAAACGAAATCCTTCTTGCCT
>JAZRIK010000082.1:0-21163 GCA_045645245.1 Candidatus Scatosoma sp.
TGCATGTTCGAGCCCATGAGGGCACGGTTGGTATCGTCGTTTTCAAGGAATGGAATGAGCGCCGCCGCAACGGAAACGAGCTGTTTGGGCGAAACGTCCATATAGTCCATTTTTTCACGAGGCATTTCGGTAATATCGTTCTGATGACGACAGCCGACGCGTTCGTTGACGAATCTGTTTTCTTCGTCGAGCGGTCCGTTCGCCTGCGCTACGATATATTTATCTTCTTCGTCCGCCGTCAAGTAATCGACGTGGGTGGTAACGATTCCCGTTTCCTTGTCCACACGGCGGTACGGGCTCATAATAAAGCCGTATTCGTTTACTTTTGCAAACGTAGCGAGCGACGTGATCAAACCGATGTTTTGACCTTCGGGCGTTTCGATAGGACACATACGGCCGTAGTGCGTGTGGTGAATGTCACGTACTTCGAACGTAGCGCGGTCTCTGTTCAAACCGCCGGGGCCGAGTGCGGAAAGTTTACGCTTGTGCGTAAGTTCTGCAATCGGGTTGGTTTGGTCCATAAATTGCGAGAGCTGGGACGAACCGAAGAATTCGCGAATGACTGCGGATACGGGACGAACGTTGATGAGCGCTTGGGGCGTAATTTCCATCGGGTCTTGCGTAGCCATTCTTTCTTTGTTAAGGCGTTCTAATCTTGCAATACCTACGCGGAGTTGGTTTTGCAAAAGCTCGCCTACCGAGCGCACGCGGCGGTTGCCAAGGTGGTCGATATTATCAATCGTGCCGATGCCGTACTTCAAATCAAGGTTGGTCGAAATGGAAGCAACGATATCGTCCACGGTCACGTGCTTGTGGCAAAGCTTGTCAATCAAAGGACGAATTTCTTTCTTTTGTTCTTTGGTAGGAACGGGGTGTTCGCTTGCCATAATTTCGTGGAAAAGCTTACAAGCCGCAACAAATTTTCTGCGGTTGTCTCTTCTCTTTTCACGGTTCTTCTTTTCTTCCGGCTTTTCGTCCGGTTCTTCCGCTTTTTCTACCGTGTAGTAAAGCGCGTTGATATCGTCGGTGTATTTTTCCGCAACTTCTTCTACCGTCAACGTAGCGCACTCGTCAGCAAGCACCTTCGAGAACTTGTAGTTGGGATAGAATACGGTGGGCAATAAACCGAAATCCTTCGCCCTCACTTGTACGGGTACGTCGGAAATTTCCGCAAATTCTACCGTGTTGTTCGCGATGAGTTTGTGTTTGATTTCGCCCGCTTCTGCATCGTCAACGAGTACGTAAACTTCGTTGATACCGCAGTTTTGAATAGCGCGCGCTTGGTTTTCGGAAATCTTTTCCCCTTCATTTGCGAGTACTTCGCCCGTTTCAGGGTTGACAATCGTTTCCGCTACGCGGCAACCGGGAAGTCTGTATGCCAAATTGAGCTTTTTGTTGTACTTGTATCTGCCCACTTTCGCAATGTCGTAGCGACGGGGGTCGAAGAACAAGTTGAAAAGGTGTGCTCTAACCGAGTCTTCGGTAGGCGCTTCGCCGGGACGAAGACGGCGGTACAGCTCGTACAAACCGTCCGATTCGCTCTTTGCCGTATCTTTTGCAAGCGTCGATTCGATAATTTTATCGCCGGGGAACAAGTCTTCAATGGCGCGGTTAGAACCAAAGCCGAGCGCACGCAAAAGCACGGTCACGGGCAGTTTTTTCTTTCTGTCCACGCGAACGTAGAGTGCGTCTTGCGCGTCTTGTTCAAGTTCCAGCCAAGCACCGCGGTTGGGCATTACGGTCGAAGCGAACATTTCCTTACCCGTCTTGTCCTTGCTCGACGCGTTATAAACGCCGGGCGAACGAACGAGCTGGGAAACGATAACGCGTTCCGCGCCGTTGATGATGAACGCGCCGTTTTCCGTCATCAAAGGAATATCGCCCATAAACACTTCTTGGTCAAGAACTTCGTTCTTCACCTTGTTTACAAGACGCACTTTGACGCGCAAAGGAAGCGCGTACGTAGCGTCGCGGGTGCGACACTCTTTTTCGTCGTACTTGGGTTTGTCGCCAAATCTGTGCTCTAAAAAGTAGAGCTCAAAGTGGTCGGAATAGTCGGTAATCGGCGAGAAATCTTCAAAAACTTCGCTGATGCCTTCTTGAATGAAAGCATTGTAGCTGTCTTTTTGGATTTCAACGAGATCGGGAATATCGACCACTTCGTTGATTTTGCCAAATTTCCGTCTTTCGGTTTTGCCGTACTTTGAAATAGGTAAATCCATCTGCTATTTTTACTCCTTTATTTTCAGCGATCTACCGAGTATATCTTTTCATCGATAAAAATCTTATATTTTTTCCATTTTTTGTTTTTTTGCCCGCCAACGCTTTACTTTTTGAAAAAGTTGCTGTATAATACCCATATAAAACATAGTTTTAAGGGCAATTTTTCGCCACTCAAAAACCGCTTACGAGCGACATTACACCATTTTAAGCATAATGATACATTATTAAATTATAATCGCCCTAAAACAAGAAGTCAAGCATTTTTTTATCGCAAAAAACATTTTTTGGAAAAAATTACGTTTTTTTTATAAAAACGAGTGAAAATAAAAGGAATTTTTATGAGAATCGACAAATTTTTGAAGGTATCGCGTATCTTGAAACGGCGCACCGTCGCGCAGGAAGCGTGCGGGGAAAATAAAGTGCTTATCAACGGCAAAATCGCCAAGCCGTCCACCGCCGTAAAGGTGGGCGACGAAGTAGAAGTGCTCTACACCGCCGGCTCGCTCAAATTCCGCGTGCTCCATATCAAAGAAACGGTGAAAAAGGACGAAGCGGCGTCTTTGTATGAGGTAATCGTATGAGAAAAACGGTATGCGCCGTCATTTGCGCCGCAGGCGCAAGCACGCGCGCAAATTTTTGCCAAAACAAGCTACTCGTCCCCTTTATGGGCGCAACGGCACTCGAAAAAAGCATTTCCGCGTTCGATTTTTCAGCGATTGACGAGATTATCGTCACCGCAAACGAAACGGATTTTGCTCAAATTTCCGCTATTTGTGAAAAATTTGCTCGTACACGCGTAGTGCGCGGCGGCGAAACGCGTATGCACTCGGTATATAACGCCCTGCAAACGGTAAAAAGCGATATCGTACTCATTCACGACGGCGCGCGCCCGTTCGTCACGCGCGAAGCAATCGAAAATTGTCTGCAAAGCGTTGCAAGCTATGGCAGCGGCGTATGCGCCATCGATTGCGTGGATACCCTGGCGCAAACCAACGACGGGCAAATTATTGCCGTGCCCAACCGCGATACGCTCAAACGCGTACAAACTCCGCAGGGCTTTTTCACGGAAAAAATTCGCTTTGCTTATGGGCAGGCAATGGAAAACGGCGAAACGAACTTTACCGACGATTCGTCCGTGTTCGCCAAATACTGTACTGCTCCGCGCATTTGCGCAGGCGCACGCGAAAATATGAAATTGACGTACGCGGAAGATTTTACCCCTTCCTATCGCTGCGGAATGGGTATCGACACGCACGCGTTTGGCAAAAATCAAGATTATATTCTGCTTGCAGGCGTGCGCATTCCCGCTAAAAGCGGACTAATCGCACACAGCGACGGCGACGTGCTCGTTCACGCGCTGATGGACGCCCTGCTTTCCGCTTGCGGACTAAAAGATATCGGACATTATTTTCCCGATACGGACGAGAAATGGAAAGACGCAAATTCGATGCAAATGCTTGCGTTCGTTTTGGACATGGTATCGTCAAACGGCTATCAAGTGCAAAACGTATCGCTCGCTATTTTGGCGGAAACGCCCCGCCTTGCGCCGTATATGGACGAAATGAAAACTTCGCTTGCAAGCGCACTCAAAATCGACCCTACGCGGGTTGGAATTACCGCAGGCACCAACGAAAAGCTTGGCTATATCGGCGAAGGAAAAGGAATTACCGTCCACGCCTACGCGTTGTTATCGCTTACGCGGTAAATTGCATAGCAATTCACTCTATCTTTGAGATTGCTTCATTTCATTCGCAATGACCCACTATTGTCATTGCGAGGGAGTGAAACGACCGCGGCAATCTCATTATTAATTTTACCATAACGCACACCGCAGGCGTGCAATTCACGGCGGCACAGCCGTCGTTTCACTCGACTAAAAGGAGATTTTATGCCCCAAAAACCCAAAACCCCCACCAGTCAATTCGTTTGCTCACAGTGCGGATACACAGCGCCCAAGTGGCTGGGCAAATGCCCCGATTGCGGCAATTTCGGCACAATGCAGGAAGAGCTTGTGCGCGTAGAATCGCAGAGCGCGTCCGTGCGCGTCGGCGTTTCCAAAATGCAATCGCGCGCGCTGCCCCTTTCCAAAATCGGGTACGAAAAATTTGACCGCGTAAACAGCGGAATTGAAGAATTTGACACCGTTTTGGGCGGCGGAATCGTACGCGGTTCGCTCGTTTTACTCGGCGGCGACCCCGGTATCGGGAAATCCACTTTGCTCACCCAAGTTTCCGCGCATTTGGCGCAAAATTACAAGGTTTTATACGTGTCCGCGGAAGAGAGCTGTTCGCAGGTAAAAATGCGCTGCGAACGGTTGGGATTAAACTCGGAAAACCTGCTTCTACTCAACGAAACGTGCTTGGAAAATATCGAAATGGATTTGGACGGGTGCGAATTCGTCATCATCGACTCTATTCAAGCAGTCTATACGGAAACGCTTTCGAGTGCGGCAGGCAGCGTGGGACAGGTGCGCGAATGCGCGGCGAAGCTGATGCGGATTGCCAAAGCCAACCAAATTACCTTTTTCATCATCGGCCACGTGACCAAGGAAGGCGCGCTGGCAGGTCCGAAAGTGCTGGAACATATTATGGATACCGTGCTGTATTTTGAAGGACAGCCGGAAGATAATTTTAAGCTGCTCCGCGCGGTGAAAAACCGCTTTGGCTCGGCACAGGAAGTGGGCGTATTCGAAATGACGGATTCGGGCGTAAAAAGCGTGCGCGATTATTCCGCCTTGTTTTTGTCCGAAACGCGCGGCGTTGCAGCGGGCTCGGCAGTCACTCCGTCCGAAAGCGGCAACCGCTGTATGAGTGTGGAAATTCAAACGCTGATTTCCCGCACCGCATACGGAATGCCCCGCAGAATGAGCTTGGGCGTCGATTATAACAAGCTGGTGGTACTCATTGCCGTTTTGGAAAAGCGGTGCGGTATTCCCTTCTTTAATTTAGACGTATATATCAACGCGATGGGCGGCATTAAGCTGGGCGAGCCGTCGGTGGATTTGGCAATTTGCGCAGCGCTTGCGAGCGCGGCAACCGACGTGCCCATCGACAAATATACCGCTATTTTCGGCGAAGTGGGCTTAACGGGCGAAATCCGTTCGGTCACGCGCGCGGATAAGCGCGTCAACGAATGCCTTAAAACAGGCTTCAAGCGCGTAATTTTACCCGCCAAGAATATGAAAGCTTGTCAAAAATACGCGGATAAAATAGAGCTTATCCCCGTGCAGTACGTGGGACAAATGATCAAAGAGCTCGGCTTAAAATCGCCTAGCAATCAAACGGTATAATATAAAACGGCTTTTTTCTACAAAAAACTTCGCTGGAACGGCGAAGTTTTTTTGTTTAATATATTGACAATATACCTATTTTGGTGTACAATGAAAGCAAGAAAAACGCTCGGGGAAAAGTATGAAAATAAAAGTTTGCAATTTACCGCTTGAAAAGGCGTTGTCGTTATCCGCACCCGCGCCTAAAAAGCCGACGAAACCGTGGTGGCTGTTTCGCACGCTCGTACGCATTTTATCCGTACCCGATTTAGTCGCAACCAAATTCAAATACGAAAAAATCGGTATGAAGAAAGCAGGAAAAGGTCCGTTTTTGATTTTGATGAACCATTCGAGCTTTATCGATCTAAAAATTGCGTCCAAGGTACTTTATCCCAAGCCCTATTATATCGTCAGCACCGCCGACGCACTCGTTGGGAAAGAATGGCTGATGCGCAAAATCGGCTGTATGCCCACGCCGAAATTTACGCCCGACGTTGCGTTGGCGCGGAATATTGCACGCGCTTTACATCATCAAAAAACCAGCGTGTTATTATTCCCCGAAGCAGGGTATTCGTTCGACGGCTGCACCACTACTTTGCCCAGAAAGTTGGGCGGGCTTTTGAAACAGTTGAGCGTGACGGTACTCTCGCTGATCACCGACGGCGCGTTTTTACGGCAGCCGCTGTATAACAACTTACGTCTGCGCAAGGTGCAAACGAGTGCAAAGCTTTCCTGCCTTTTAACGAAAGAAGAAATCGAAGAAAAAACGGTGGAAGAATTAGACGCAATCATCGATAACGCGTTTGCGTTTGATAATTTCCGTTCGCAAGCGGAAAATAACGTAAGGGTGGACGACCCCAACCGCGCGGAAGGGCTGCACCGCGTTTTGTATAAATGCCCGCATTGCCAAGCGGAAAACCAAACGCTCGGCGAAGGTACTTCCCTGCGCTGCCGCGCCTGCGGAAAAGAATATATTATGAACGAGCTTGGTCAACTCTCCGCAACCGACGGCGAAACGGAATTTACGCATATCCCCGACTGGTACAACTGGCAGCGCGAATGCGTAAAGCAAGAGCTTTTGGATAAAACGTACCGTTTGGAAACGGACGTAGAAGTAATTATGCTTTGCGGTTATAAGCAGCTTTATAAAATCGGGGACGGCAAGCTTACGCACGATGAAAACGGTTTTACTTTAACTGATTTTAGCGGTAATTTGATACATAAACAAGCGCCGCTCTATTCGTACAGCGTCAACGCCGATTATAACTGGTACGAGATAGGCGATATTATCTCCATCGGCGATAAAAAGCGGCAATTTTACTGTATTCCCAAATCGGGCGTTTCGGTGACGAAAGCACGGTTTGCCGCGGAAGAATTGTATAAAATTTTGAAAGAAAACTTAAAATAAAAGGCGATGTCATAGAGAATGGTTGATTTAGCAAAAATTCACTTTTTGCGGTTGACGAGAAAAATACAAAACCAAGGGGAGGGTATGCGTTCATCGCATACCTGCCCCTTATCTTTGTTTGAAATGAATTATAAAAGCGTGGATAAAAGCTCGTCTTTCGTCTTTGCCGAAAGGTAGATGGGCGCAACGTCCAAAACCGTCTTACAGCCCGTTTTTCCTTCTTTATTTAACCGATACGCAGCCCTTGCGTACGCCACCAAAACGGACGCGGTAAATTCTGCATTCGAATCGAGCTTGAGCGCATATTCGATCACGTGTTTATGCTCGCCGTCTATCCCCGTAGCGCCGCTTCTAATCACTACGCCGCCGTGCGGAAGTCCGCCGTGGTTTTCGTTTAATTCTTCCTGCGAAATAAAATGCACGGTAGTATCATAGTCGGCAAAATAATGGGGCATATTGACAATTTCGCTCTCAATTTTCGCTTTATCCGCGCCCTCCTTTGCCACCACGAAGCACTCGCGTTTATGCTTTTGACGAGTGGTTAAAACAGGGTTTTCGCCCTTTCTCACGCTATCGAGTGCCGCTTGGACGGGAATGGTATATTGCTTTGCGTCCGCCACGCCGTCGATACGGCGGATTGCGTCCGAGTGGCCTTGGCTGACCCCTTTCCCCCAAAACGTATAATCGTTTCCGCAGGGCAAAATTGCGCCCGAATACAACCGCGCAAGCGAGAACATTCCAGGATCCCAGCCGACGGAAATAATCGCCGTTTTGTTTGCCACTTTCGCTACGCTATCTACCGCTTGGAAATGCTGTAAAATTTTTGCGTGCGTGTCGAAACTATCCACCACGTTAAAAAACTGTGCAAGCGCAGGCGTTTGCTCCGGCAAATCGGTCGAGCTGCCGCCGCACAAAATCATAACGTCTATCTCGTTTTTCATATTCTCAACGTCATTCACCGCATACACGGGTACCCCTGTCAACGTTTTTACCGTTTCGGGGTCACGGCGGGTAAACACGCCCACCGCCGTCATATCAGGGTTGTTTTTGATGGCAAGCTCTACGCCGCGGCCAAGATTGCCGTAGCCGTAAATGCCGATACGAATATTCATAAAATTATCCTTTTGACGGTAAAACCGCCGTGAATTGAAATCAAAGATTGCGTGAATTGCCTTATCGGGCGTGAATTGGCTTGCGCCATGAATTGAAAAACTGTGTTTTTCGTGAATTGCACGCCTATAGCGTGCGTTATTGTAATATTGCCACAACGCAACGCAAAGCGTTGCATTTCACGCTTGCTTTGCAAGCATTTCATACGCCTGCGGCGCAATTCACGCGTTCGTAGAACGCAATTCATCGCACCCTTATACGCGTTTCGTGGGGTTAAAACATTTCAATATAAGCGTCACGTTCCGCGCCGACGGATACGTACTTCACCCTACAATCGCAAGATTTTTCGATATAACGGATATAATCGAGCGCTTCTTTGGGCAAGTCTTCTTTTTTACGGCAAGCGGAAATATCGCAATTCCAGCCCTTAACCGTTTCAAATACCGGCTTGCAATCGTCCAAAACGTCGATAAACGGGAATTCGTGAATAATTTTGCCGTTCAGCTCGTACGCTACGCACACTTCAATTTCTTCATATCCCGACAAAATATCCATTTTGGTAAGCGCAATTTCCGTAGCACCTTGGCAACGAATACCGTATCTGGACGCCACCACGTCGAAAGGTCCTACTCTTCTCGGTCTGCCCGTCGCCGCGCCGTATTCACCGCCCAAATCGCGCAAGAATTTCGCCTTTTCGCCGAAATATTCCGCCGTGAAGGGGCCTTCGCCCACGCAGGTAGAATACGCTTTCATAATACCGATGGAATTGTCTAATTTGAGTTGCGGTACGCCTGCGCCGATGGGTGCATACGCCGCAATCGTCGAAGACGAAGAAGTGTAGGGATGAATACCGAAATCGATATCGCGCATTGCGCCAAGCTGCGCTTCAAACATAATATCCTTGCCTTCCGCGTGCGCTTGCGTTAAGTACAAACCAACGTCGCAAACAAAGGGCGCAAGTACTTTGCCAAATTCTTCAAAATACGCGATAATATCGTCCGTTTTTACCGCTTCCGCATTGTAGCCGCCTACTACGGTCAGGTTTTTCCATTCAACAATGTCCGCAACGCGCGCATACAGCTTTTCCGTATTCAAAAGCTCGCCCATACGGAACGCTTTTTTATAGTATTTATCCGCGTAAACGGGCGCGATACCGCGGCGGGTCGAGCCGAATTTTTTACCAGCCAAGCGGTCTTCTTCCAAGCAATCTTGCAACACGTTATACGGCATCGTGATTACCGCTCTGTCTGAAATTTTTAAGTTTTCAGGAGTAATTTTAATGCCCCCTTCTCTAAGCTTGGCAATTTCGCCGCAAAGGTGCTTGATATCGATAACCATACCGGGCCCCATTACGTTAACTACGTCTTCGCGCAAAATGCCCGACGGAAGCAAATTCAAAATAAATTTTCCGCGTTCGTTGATAACGGTGTGGCCTGCGTTATTGCCGCCTTGATAACGGCAAACGACGTCGAATTTTTCCGAAAGCAAATCGACCATTCTGCCCTTGCCTTCGTCGCCCCAGTTGATACCGCAAATAGATGTAAGCATAATATATTTTTTCTCCTTTTGTTTTTCACGTGATAAAAACGAATATGGAAAGCGACGTAAAAAGTCGCCGTCTTACCGCATTGTAAATTATATACCATTTTTTTACCGCTGTCAAGTTAAATTGCTTATCTTGGACCTTTTTTCTATAAGAAAAAACTCGCTGATGAAAACAGCGAGCTTTTTTGTTATGCTTTTTAAGTTGTTTTACCGTTTAACCAGCCATTTGACAAGGGCGCATTGTAAGCGTTTGGGCAAAATTCCCAAAAGCATAAGCCCTATGTTTCTATGCTTGGCGTAAATGTATTTCGGGTGCTTTTTCATCGCTGCTTTGTATGCAAAAACGGCAAATTTTTCCGCAGACATCGGTTTGCCCATGAATTTTTCCACGATACCGCAAAAGTTTTTCGATTCCGCTTTGTATAATTTCGTATCTTCGCACAGCTTTTGTGTGGAAACCGCCGAGCCCTTGGAAAGCGGCGTTTCTACCGCCCCAGGGCGCAGCGTAATTACCTTTTGACCAAGCAAATTTAACTCTTGGCGCAGCGATTGCGCATAGCTATCGAGCGCGGTTTTACTCACCGAATAAATTCCGTTAAAAGGCAAAGCGTCCAGCGGCGCAACTTCGCTGCTCGTGACGATAATTCGCCCCGTTTTCTTCAAAAGCGAATGAAAGGTTTTATTCACAAGCACCGTGCCTAAAAAGTTGATTTCCATCAGGCGTTTAATAACCTGATAATCCGTTTCGATAAACGAGCCCATCGTATGCACGCCTGCAAAGTTCAAAATCATATCCAACTCTACGCCGTTTTCCCGCAAGCTTGTTTGCAGGTTTTCAAGCGCTTGTTTGTCGGTTATATCCGCCGTCAACGGAATGCCGATTTCGCTTTCTTTTACGTCCAACGCGTACACGGTATGCCCGTTTTTAATAAATTGCTGTGCTACGGCGTATCCGATACCCGACGCCGCGCCCGTGATAAGAACAGTCTTTTTTACGTCCATTTGCTTAACCCCACTTGTATTCTATTATAAACAAATATACAAAAAAGTCAAGCGCTTACCTAATAAAAACGCCGCCACCCCCAAATGCTTTGAGAGTGGCGTAAAAAATTATTTTTCTTCTAACGTTAAATAGGTGGTGGGGTCAACGACTTTGCCGTCCTTTATAATTTCAAAATGCAGGTGCGCGCCGTCCTTATACTCATTCCCGTTCGCTTCCGCGATGGTAGCAATCACGTCGCCTTTTTCCACTTTATCCCCCGCCTTCAAGCCGTCCGCAGCCGTCACGAACCGATACACCGATTTTAAGCCGTCGCCGTGATCCACTACGATTTCCGTACCCAAAAGCAAATCGCCGCTATACACGCTTTCAATCGTGCCGCTTTCTACCGCGAGTACTTCCGTCCCTACTTCCGCAGCAAAATCCAAACCGGTATGTTCGTAATACGAATTCAACGTCTTGTTATGATAAAAACCATAATCGTTGATCACCGACACCGTTTGCACGGGCATTACCATTCCTTGCGGCGTGACTACCGTTTGGTCGTTGTTGTTATTGCCTTGGTTGTTATCGCCGTTATTATTTCCGCCGCCGCTCGGCTCGTCATCGGGCGGGAGCGTGGACGAGTTATGTTGATTGTTTTTATTTGCTTGATTATCCACGTTGCCGTTGGTTGCCACCACCGCCGATACCACGATTGCGACGAGTGCCGCCACGCAACCGAGTGCGGTCACCAAATAAAAGCGTTTTTCCTTATTCATACGTTTCACTTTGCCTTTCTTTTCCTTTTCGTGTTGTTCTGTCATCATATTTTTTATTCCTCCGAAAACTTTGTATGTAAAGGATTTCCGCGTTTTTCGCTTTTTATACGCGGATTTTTTATTTTTTTCAAAATCCACCGAAAATCATCGGCGTTCCAACCACGCACCGATTTCCGCGCACAGCCACGTGTAAATTCACCGCGCGCCCGCTTATAATCGCGCCCGTTCCCCAGTTGGGGGTAAAACAATAAAACGAATGCGTACCGCCTGCCTGCTCCTGCCATAAAATTTCCGCTTGAAACAGCTCGGCAATTTCTTGCGCGGACTCTAACGGCGTGCGCTCGTCCGTTAAAACAAATTCTACGCTTTCCCCGCGCACAAATAAAATATCCTGCACGTTTAGCCGGGTTTTTACCAACGCTTGGGAAGATTGCGCGTGTAAATAATAGGTATGCTCCCCGTCCAAAACGGATAAACGGAAGGTGTTTGCCGTGCGGATTGTCACGCCCAACAGCAAGCAAACAACCAGCGCGAGCGTCGTTGCCAGCCATTGTTTGAGTTGCCAAAACCACATAAAAATCCCTCCCGCTTACCGTTTTTGGTTCGTGGAAGGGATTATTGCCTTGCGTTTTATTTTTTATACTCTGTTTCGCTTAAAAATCGTTTAATTTTTCACCGCCGAGCAAATGAATATGCAAATGACGCACCGTTTGCCCGCCGTTTTCGCCTTGGTTGATAATTACGCGGTAGCCGTCTTGTAAACCGAGTTTTTCTTCCAGCGTGGGAATTATTTCAAAAACGTGCTTGACAATTTCCGCGCGGTTTTCGTCCATTTCGGAAAGCAACGCAAAGTGCGTTTTGGGAATACATAAATAATGCAGCTTTGCCTTGGGTTCGATATCGCGAATCACAATCATTTTTTCGTCTTCGTATAATCTGGGCGAAGGAATATCTCCTTTTACAATTTTACAAAAAATACAGTTTTCCATATACTTTCTCCTTATATCTTTTTTGCGGCAACGCCGTCCTTAAACAAGCTTTCAACGCGTACACGGGTGGGTTGTTTTTGCAATTCCCCTTGCACGTACACGCGGATATAATTTCCCGAATATCCTTCGGTATAACTCTCTATGCACCGTTCTGGCACAATAATCACTTCGCTCCCGACCATCGCTTGCATAAATTTTATTCTCTCTTGTTCGCCCGCCTGCATCAGCTTTTCCACCCGCTCTTTTTTCAGCGCAAACGGAAGCTCTTTATACTTCTTAAACGCATTTGTCCCTTCGCGCGGCGAGTAAGGGAAAGCGTGAATTTGCGAAAAACCTGCTTCGCTGATGATAGAAAGCGACTGCAAAAAATCTTCTTCCGTTTCGGTGGGAAAGCCCGCGATAATATCCGTCGTTATCCCTGCCGCGGGGAAATATTCTCTAATCAACCGACAAGCGGCTAAATATTCTTCTCGCGTATAATGTCGGTTCATACTTTTCAGCACTTGGTTGGAACCGCTTTGCAAGGATAAATGGAATTGCGGCGCAAAATGCTTTACGCCTTTGAGCGCGTCCAAAAACCGCGGCGTGATTAAGCTCACTTCCATCGAGCCCAAACGTATACGGGTATTTGCGTCTTTAATTGCAATCATCAAATCGGCAAGGTCGTTGCCGTTTTCGTCTTTATACGCGGAAATATCAATTCCCGTCACAACCGTCTCCATCGCCGTACTTTGTAAAATCTCTTGCGCCGCGTGTTCAAGCGAACGCGAGCGGCTTCTGCCTCGCAAGTACGGAATGATACAATACGAACAAAACCGATTGCAGCCGTCTTGAATTTTCACAAAATTCCGCGTCTTTAAGCACTTGGGGAGTAGCATATTCTCATACCTGCCCCCTTCGTTTTGCAGTTGTTCGCCGCAAAAACCGTTTGCAAAGTCCGCTTGCACAATTTCTAAAACGCGCTGTTTTCTTTGCGCGCCCACCACCGCTTTTACTCTATCGTCCTTTCCCAAAAACGCTTTCGGCGATTTTTCGGACGCGCAGCCGCACACGATTACTTTGGCGTTTGGGTTGTATTTGAGTGCTTTCCCGATGGTTTGACGGCTCTTTCTTTCCGCTTCCGCAGTGACGGCGCAGGTGTTAATTACGTACAAATCGGCACAGCCAAGCTCGCGCGAAACTTCGTAGCCAAGCTCTTCCAAGCCGCGAATAATCGACCCGCTTTCCACGTCGTTTACCTTGCAACCGAGCGTAAATACGACCGCCTTCATTTGAGTTCTCCAAGCGAATACATCACAACCGAAGCGAGTGCAACCGCCGCCGTTTCCGCGCGCAAAATGCGCTTGCCCAGCGACACCATCGCATAGCCCTTTTCACTTGCGAGCGTTGCTTCTTCGCGAGAAAAGCCGCCCTCGCTGCCGATAACGATTGCCGTGCTGCCACGCAAATCGTTTAAGCGCATTTCGCTCTCTTGCGCAAACTCGCAGGCAAATAATTTATTTTGATAACCGTTCCCTGCGTCAAGCGCTTTTTCTATCGTATCGAAATATTCGATTTGCGGCGCAACCGAGCGCAAGCATTGCTTGGTCGCTTCACGCGCAACCTTGTTTAAGCGTTCCAACTTGTTCGCATTCATATACGCCGACGAAAACGCCGACGAAAATACGCCGATTTTTTTCACGCCCAGCTCTACCGCTTTTTGCACGATGAATTCGTTTTTATCCGCGTTTTTCAAATATCCGAACAATAAGCAAACGTCTTCGTTTGCTTCGCGCCCGCCCGCTTCTTCACGCACAATGGATAAAAGCATTCTCTTTTTTTCCACAGCGGAAACGACCGCCGTATATTCTTTAGAGCTGTTATCTAGCAAAATCACTTCCGCGCCCACGCCGATACGCAGTACGTTTTTCGCGTGTTCAAATTCTTCGCCGTCCAGCACGGTGATTTCTTCAATTTTATCAACAAAAAATCTTTTCAACGCGTACCTGCCCCTTATCTACGTTTCAAAACCAACGAAAACCATTCGCCTTTTTTGCGTTCAAACAATACTTCCATTCCAACGTTTTCATACGCGTCTTTTACCATATCCAAGCGCGAATCGATGATTCCGCTCAAAATCAAAACGCCGTTTTCTTTCAGGTTTTTGGGGATAGACGGCGCAAGCATTTTTAACACTTCGCCCGTGATGTTCGCAAACATAATATCCCCGCAAATGTCCGTATCGTCGAGCAAATTCGAGTGCGCCACCACCGCTTTTTCCGCCACGCCGTTAAGCTGACAGTTATGCAGCGCGCTTTCCACGGCAATCGGGTCAATATCCGTCAAGTATGCCTTTTGCGCGCCCAGCTTGATGGCGGAAATGCCCAAAATACCGCTCCCGCAGCCCACGTCGATACAAACGGAATCGGGCGTTAAAAACTCTTGAATCCATTCCACGCACATCGACGTCGTTTCGTGTTCACCCGTGCCAAACGCCATATTCGAATCGAGTAAAACGATTTTTTCGTCCGCTTGGGGGGTATATTCAATCCATTCGGGCACGACGACGATTTTGCCAAGGTGAATCGGGCGGAAATGCTTTTTCCAAACATCAATCCAGTCGTCCCCGTCCACCGAACGCTTGGTGTCTTCCAGCGTACCGAACGGCAAAGCATCGCCTGCACGCTCTTTCGCGTCTAAAATATCCCGCAAAATGGCAGGAATCACCGTTTCCGCGTCCGCTTGAGCGATATAGCACTTGACGAGCACGTCCGAATTCTTCTCCGCCGTGAGCTCGCTGTCCATATAGTCCCAGTAGGTCGAATCCTTACTTTTTTGCAAAGCAATAACGTCATTCCTATCGCAAATGGTCACGCCGAAATCGGTATAATTCCACATAACGTCGGAAATAATTTCGCTGGCTTGGGTCGTTGTATGTAAAGTTAATTCGATATATTTCATAGTAGGTACATTATAACACGAAAGCGCATATTTTGCAAAGCGTTTCGCGCTTTTTCGAAAATTTAGCAAAATTTTTTTCGTTTGTATTGACAAAACGCAAAAAAAGGGGTATGATTATACAGGACGAACGTTATATATATGATAAGGAAGGTATTTTATGTATTGTAGAGAGTGTGGGCAAAAACTTTCATTACGTTTTTGCGAAAACGAAGGGCTAATCCCCTATTGCAGCAAATGCGAGAATTATATGTTCCCGCAATTTTCCATCGCGGTATCGATGGTTGTCACCAACCGCGCGCAGGATAAAATTCTGCTTGCCAAGCACGTGGAAGACGACGATTTTATTCTGTTCGCAGGGTATATCAAAAAGGGCGAGAACGCGGAAAAGGCAATTCCAAGAGAAATCAAAGAAGAGCTTGGCTTAAACGTCGTAAAAGCCAAATACACTTCTTCGCGCTATCACGCGAAAAAGGACGTTTTAATGCTCAACTTCATCGTCATCGTAGAAGATATGCCGATAAAATTACAGCAAAGCGAAATTGAAGAAGCGAGATGGTGTACCCCCGACGAAGCGGTTGCGCTCATTAGAAAAGGCACTACCGCAGAGTTTTTCTTAACCAACGCCGTCCGCGAACTCAAAAAGAAAATTTAACAACGCAAAACCGCGCCGAGTGCGCGGTTTTTTTACGCTCATAACGTTGACAAAAAAAGAAAACTTTGGTATAATAATTTTTAAGGAAATTCCAAGGATAAAACGCGGAGGCAGTAATGCAAAAAATAGGGTTCGACAACAATAAATATCTTTCCTTGCAATCGGAAAAAATTCAAGAACGCATCACGGAGTTCGGGGATAAATTATACCTTGAATTCGGCGGTAAGCTGTTTGACGATTTCCACGCTTCCCGCGTATTGCCTGGCTTTGAGCCGGACAGTAAATTGAAAATGCTGTTAAAGCTCAAAGATATGGCGGAAATTTTGGTGGTCATCAGCGCAAACGACATCATCAAAAATAAATACCGCAGCGATTTAGGTATTACCTACGACAGCGACGTGTTGCGTTTAATTGACGCATTCAAGAGCCAGGGCTTTTTGGTGGGTAGCGTAGTTATGACAATGTATCACGCGCAGCCCGCAGTCGATGGCTTTATCAAACGCTTAAACCAGCTGGGTATCCGCGTGTATAAGCATTACGCCATCGAAGGGTATCCTTCCGACGTAGAAAAAATCGTTAGCGGAGACGGTTATGGCAAAAACGAGTACGTTCCCACTTCGAGAAAGCTCGTAGTGGTCACCGCACCCGGCCCCGGCAGCGGCAAAATGGCAGTTTGCTTATCACAGCTGTATCACGAGCATTTGCAGGGCGTAAAAGCGGGGTACGCGAAATTTGAAACGTTCCCTGTTTGGAATATGCCTTTATCCCACCCCGTCAATATCGCGTACGAAGCGGCGACAGCCGATCTCAACGACGTGAATATGATTGACCCCTATCATTTAGACGCGTATCAAACGCTGTCGGTCAATTATAACCGCGACGTAGAAATTTTCCCCGTTGTCAGCGCAATGCTGCAAAAGATTTTGGGCTATTCCCCCTACCGTTCGCCGACCGATATGGGCGTGAATATGGCGGGCTTTTGCGTTGTCGATGACGAAGCGTGCAAAAAAGCGTCGCAGGACGAAATTATTCGCCGCTACTACGCCGCGCAATGCGACGCATTCAAGGGCAGAATGAGCAAAGAAGTGGTCGCAAAAATCGAGCTTTTAATGAGTAAATCGGGCACTTCGACGGAGAATAGAAAAACGGTTGCGCCTGCGCTTGCAAAAGCGGAATGCACAGGCGAGCCCGCGGTGGCAATCGAGCTTGCGGACGGACGCGTTGTCACGGGTAAAACGAGCAGCTTGCTTGGCGCGAGCGCGGCGGCGTTGTTGAACGCCTTAAAAACGCTGGGCGAAATCGACGACGATTTGGATTTAATTTCCCCTACGATTATTGAACCGATACAAAAATTAAAGGTCAACCATATGGGCGCAATCAATCCCCGCTTACACACGGACGAAGTGCTGATGGCGTTATCCATTTGCGCGGTGTCGGATAGAATGGCAAAGCTTGCGTTGGCACAGCTGGACAAACTGAAAAGTTGTGAAATTCACTCGTCGGTCATTTTATCGCACGTGGACGAAAAAACGTTCAAATCTTTGGGAATGCGCGTCACCTGCGAACCCAAACGCCAAACGAATAATTTATATCAAGGTTCATAAGATAAACAAGCAAAAAAGCGTTCGGCTTAGCCGAACGCTTTTTCTTTATTCCGGTAATTTCATATCGCCGTCTTTAATCCAACCCTTTTTGCGCATAAATTCGGAAATAACCAAATTCAAAATAGCAGGCAGGACAATCATCAAAAGAATTATCCCCACAATGCCCAGCGGGTCAGTAGTATAATTAAACAAATCAAACACACCGACCAAGCCGCTCGTACCCATTCCGCCGCCCGACGCGCCGCATTTGAGCGCGAATACGCAGGTGGAAAGCGGGCCTAAAACCGCGCTGGAAATAATCATCGGCAGCATAATCATCGGCTTTTTCATAATGTTGGGAATTTGCAGCATACTCGTACCGATGCCTTGCGAAATCAAGCCCCCCACGCCGTTTTCGCGATAGCTCGCCACGGCAAAACCGACCATGTGGCACGCGCATCCAACCGTTGCCGCGCCGCCTGCAAGCAGCATCGCTTGATACCCTGCGCCATCTACTCCGCCTGCAAGTACAGGACTTGCTACCGCAACCCAAATCGCCGCGGACGAAGTGGGCATTGTCAAAAGTACGCCCATCACGACCGCAATCACAATCCCCATCACGAACGGCGTGGCGTCGGTTGCAATCGCAATCAATGCCCCGAGTTGGTTCACAAGCCAAATAAACGGAAACGCTACGAACACGCCCGCAAACGAGAGTACCAAGCTCCCCAAAGGCACGAGCAAAATATCTAATTTGGTTTTTCCTGCATACGCGCCTACTACTTCCACGACAAGCATCGTGACGACGTACGCGCCGATGGGATTACCGGGCAAGCCGAGCGTAAGCGCAGTAAGCGGAGCAGAACCCACCATTAATTTATCTGCAAACGCCCCCACCATTCCTGCAACGGCGGACGAGAATACGAGCAGTTTATTTTTGCCCAGCGCGTGCGCAATGCCCACGCCGATCCCTGCGCCCATCAGCGTTTTTGCGATGTTTGCGATATATAAAAGGGTTTTTCCGATATAGTTATCGCCAAGCCAACCTGCAATTTGCGCGAGTATCGTCCCTGCAATCAGCGTGACGAATAATCCCTGCGCCATACCCGAAAACGCGGTAATGAAATAGCGTTTGGGCAGTGCTTTCAGATAAGCAACTGCGTTTTTTGTAAAACTCTTTTTTGCTTTTGCTTGTTCTTCCATCGTTTTTTTACTCCTTGGAAAGTTTAACTGTATTATACACCCATTATTTCAAAAACGCAAATATTTTTTTATAAAAACGCCAAAAAACCGTTTTTGTTCGTTTTGCACAGAAAAAGCCGTCCGTTTCCAACGAAACGGACGGCAAAACCTAAAAAATCGCGTTATTTCTGTTCAAAACTATCGCAACAGGTGCAACAGCTTGCGTCTTTATTGCAAGTATTGCCAACGTGAATTTTTTTCAAGGTGCAATAATCGCCTGCGCGATTATATTTGCATTCGGTCACGCCGCAACCGATGCAAGTATTCACTTCTTGTCTGTTTTCCATCATCATAACAAAAATTCCTCCTTTTCGGTAAAGACAGTATGGGTAAAATCTTAAAAGATTATTGACATTTTCAAAATTTTCTTGTAAAATAATATAGGAATAAGAAAGTAGCGAATTTTTTTCGCATAAGGAGATAGAAAAATGAAAGTTTTATTAAACGCCGACGTAAAAGGCACGGGTAAAAAAGGCGAAGTGGTAGAAGTTGCCGACGGCTTTGGCAGAAATTTTTTAATTAAAAAAGGACTTGCCAGCGTGGCAACGAATGCAAACGTCCACCAAGCCGCACAAAAGAAAGCCGCGCAAGAATTCCATAAAGCGGAAGAAGTGAAAGCAATTAAAGCGCTCGCGGCGGAAATCGACGGAAAAAAGGTACAGGTAAAAATTAAAACGGGCGAAAACGGAAAAACGTTCGGCAGCGTGACGGCGTCGCACGTAGCGGCTGCACTTTTAGAGCTGGGCTACGACGTGGATAAAAAGAAAATTAAGATGGAAAACGTGAAAACGGTCGGCTCTTTCCACGCGGAAGTGCGCTTGATGGAAAACGTTTCCGCAAAAATTTTGGTAGAAGTGGTAGGTCTTTAATATATATGGAAGAAAATCAACCCGCCGTATCGGGAAAAACTCCCCTGCCCCCTAAAATTACGAAAGAAAATATTCATCATAAACGCGGACGGCACGGACAATTTTTTACACAATTAAAAACCGTGCTGTGTTTGCTCGCTTCGTCATTATTGCTGGCGGTGTCTTCGTACGCGTTCATCGCCCCCAATAAGTTCACCATCGGCGGCGTGAGCGGTATCGCCATTTTGGTCAACATCGCAACAAATGGTCAAGTACCGCAAAGTATCGTTTTGTTTGGAATTAACTTACCCTTAATTTTACTTGCGTTTTTCTACGTGAAAAGACGGTTTGCCATTTTAACAACGATCAATATTGTCTTGCAAACCCTGTTTTTAACGCTGATTGAGCAATGCTTTCCAAACTTCATCATCGCCTTTAACGGCGCAGGCGAACGCATTTTCGCGGCGATGGCAGGCGGTATCGGTATCGGCGCGGCAATCGCACTCGCATTCAAAATCGGCGGAAGCACGGGCGGCGTGGATATCATCGTAGTAATGATTCAAAAGAAGTTTAACGCATCGTCCATTGCGTCTATGCAATTTATGCTCAACTGCATCGTCATCGGCGCGTCCTTTTTCGTGCTCTACGACGCAGGCGCAGCGCTGGCGGTCAACGTACTGCCGATTATGATGTCTATTTTCGAATCGTATTTGGAAAGCAAAACCAACGATTCGATTACCAACGGCTTTCAATCGGCAATTGAGTTTCGTATCATCACCAACAAACCGGACGAAATGTCGCACGCGCTTATGAAGGAATTAAGCCGCGGCGTGACGGCGTTGCCGGCTACGGGAATGTACACCAAGGAAGAAAAGGCGATGCTGCTTTGCGTTGTCAGCCGCCGCCAAGTGACCACCTTGCGCAGAATTATGAAGCAAATCGACCCCGATTCGTTTGCGGTAATGTCGGGTGTTTCGCAGGTGCTGGGCTTGGGTTTCTACACTTCGGAATTTTAACAATTCCTAATCGCGTAATCGCCTTGTTTTATAAGCGATTGCGCGATTTTTGCACTCTTTTTTCGCCAAAAAAGAAAAAATATCGAAAAAATCGCTAAATCCCTTGAAAAATAAAGGTTTTTCGACATTTTTTTTGCTTTTAGCTATTGACAAAGGGTAAATTATAGGATATAATAAAATTACTTAAAAATCTGCCGAGATTTTTGAGAAATTAAAATTAAAGGGGATAAACTCTTATGAACAAAGGCGAATTGATTAAAGTTATGGCAGAAAAAGCAGGTTTCACGAACAAAGACGCAGCGATCGCGTACGACGCATTTGTTGCGGCTGTCACGGAAGCTTTGAAAGCAGGCGAAAAAGTGCAACTCGTTGGCTTTGGCACGTTTGAAGTAAAAGACGTACCCGCTCACGAAGCATTCAACCCTCAAACGAAAGAAACGGTTTCCGTTGCAGCTTGCAAGAAACCCGTTATGAAATTTGGTAAGGCATACAAGGATCTTATCAACGAATAATCAATCGATCGTGCTCATAAAAACCCCGACGCTTCTGCGTCGGGTTTTTTTATTTCATTCCATACA
>JAZRIK010000083.1:0-40831 GCA_045645245.1 Candidatus Scatosoma sp.
AACCGTCTTCCAGTCCGGAAAATACAACGGAAGATCCTTAATCCTCCAGTGGGCATATTCTTCGTTATATTCCTTCGGGTCCGCAAGATCCAAAAGATGCCCGAAAGCAGAGGTCACAGTCCATCGCGCTCTATTTACAAAGGGCGGCGGGTGATTATCAACAATCAAAAAACAGGGGGTGCGGTCTAAACCGCCGTATCCCCGTGTTTTTGTGGTTGAAAGGACTAAAAAAGTATGAAAAACGTTAAAATTTACGCGTATGCAGCAACGATATTCGTCACGCTGACGTGGGGTGTTTCGCCTGTGATCACAAAGTATATGCTGGGTACGTATTCGGCGGGTATGCAACGGTTGATTGCAGCAATTTTTGCATCCGTCAGCTTGGCTGTTATCGCTAATAAAAAGCTGAAAAATATCGACAAATCGTATATTAAATTTGCATTACCCGTGGGGCTGTGCTTTTCACTTGCTGTCTTGCTCGAAGGCGTGGCGTTGCGTTTTACTACGCCTGCAAAAAGTACGTTTTACGGCAACGTCACGTGTATCGTCGTGCCCGTTTGTATGGCGATTTTTGCACGCGTGAAGCCCAACCTTATGAAGATTATGGCAGGCGTTTTGTGTGCGCTTGGCTTTGGCGTAATCGTATTTGGTGACACCATCGGGGGCGGCATTCCGTCCTTTTCACTCGGCGACGGCTTAACGCTTTTGTCGGGGCTGTTCTACGGTATCGTGGTTGCGTCTATCGGTACGTGGGGCAAGGATAAAGATTCGCTTTTGCTCACGTTTTTAGAATTTTGTATGTGTATTCCCGTATGCTTGGTTTACGTTATTTTCTTTGAAGAAGTATCGTTTTCGTGGGCTGTGGGCGATTTGGCTATTATTATCGGTACGGCAATCGTCGTGCAGGGTGTTTGTTGGTGGATGCGGAATTTTGCCGTGCGTACGATTGACGCAGGATTTGTGGCTATCGTCACCTCGATGAGTACCGTCGTTTCAAGCGTCGTTTCTATTTGTACGGGCATGGACGTGTTTACGTGGAGCTTGCTTGTCGGCGGACTTATTTGCGTGGCGGCGGCGATTGTATCGGGGTTTTCCGATCGAGAAAAGAAATTGCCGCTTGCAGATGAAAAATCATAGAAAACTCTTGACTGCATAGGCCGCATGCGTTATAATTAAAAAAAGACAAAGGAGAGCATTATGTTTGAAAAAATCACGCCCGAACAAGCGGGTTTATCTTCGGATAACGTGGCAAAATTCATCGCTAAATTAGAAGAAATCGGTGCGTCCACCCATGGACTTCTTATGATGAAGGACGGTAAAATTTTTGCCGAAGAATACTGGAAACCGTTTGACAAGGATTTTATACATAGAATGTATTCGCAAACCAAGAGCTTCGTGGGTATTGCCGTGGGGTTGCTTTTGGACGATGGTTTAGTAAAATCGTTGGACGATAAAATCATCGATTATTTCCCTGAAAAACTGCCCGAAAACGGTGTGAATACGTATTTAGCGAATTTAACCATTCGTCAAATGCTGACGATGACAACGGCAGGGGACAGCAAGCGCAGTTGGTTTTTAGCAGGCGACCCCGATAGAACGCATCTGTATTTTAAAGAAGATAAGCGTTTTCGTCCAACAGGGTGTTATTTTGCATATGATAGCCCTGGGGCGCAGGTGCTTTGCGCGCTTGTAGAAAAGTTGTCGGGCAAAAAACTGATTGAATATATGCGCGAGCGTATTTTTAAGCATATGGGCACGTTTGAAAACGCGTATATTTTGCAAACGCCTAACGGCGATTCGTGGGGAGATTCCGCGATGATGTGCACTCTGCGTGATATGGCGTCCTTTGGACAATTTTGCATGCAATACGGAAACTGGAACGGCAAACAGCTGGTCAGCGAAAGCTATATGCGTGAAGCGACTTCTCGCGTAGTTTCCAACTATGAAGGGTTTTACGACCCGTACGCTACAAATGGGTACGGCTATCAAATTTGGCGGCTTGCGGACAACGGCTTTGCGTTCGTGGGTATGGGCGATCAATTGACGCTTTGCTTCCCCGACAAGGGCTTAATTTGCGCATGGAATTCCAACAACCAAGGCACTTCGTTTTGCCGTCATGCAACCGTGCAAGCGGTGTATGATTTGATTGAACGCCCCATGCAAGATAAACCATTGAAAGAGAATAAAGCGGCGCAAAAACGCCTTGAAAAAGCAACGAAAAATTTGCAATTACTTGCGATTAAGGGCATGGAAGATTCCCCGTTGCGCCAAACGATCAACAAGCAAGTGTACGTGTGCGAGGAAAACCCCATGGGAATTAAGAAATTTTGGTTCACGTTTAGAAGCACAAAATCGGGCACGTTCCATTACGTCAACGCGCAGGGCAAGAAAGCAATTGCGTTCGGCGTGAATAAAAACGTGTTCGGTAAGTTTCCGCAACTTGGCTATTCGAACGATTACGGCGCGGTGCGTACAACGGACGGGTTTACGTATAACGATGCGGTGTCGTTTGCGTGGATCGGCGAAAATCGGTTTGTCATTCGCGTGCAGATGATTGATCGGTATTTTGGCAATTTGCGTATGGTATTTGGGTTCAACGGCGACGATTGTTCGGCAATGTTCTATCCCGCGGCGGAAGATTTCTTGCGTGAATACAACGGTATGCTTGTAGGGCATAAAAAGTAAACCAATGGCATAGGCAAAAAAACGTGTGAGCGTAGGTAGGTGATACCGCTTTGACGGCTTGTCCGTCAATAAAACTTTGCCCAGCCAAAAAAACACAGCACACGAACAGGTGCGCCGTGGCTTTGATATAAAGAAAAACCGCTAAAAAGCAGTCTTGATAAAAAGCTGTAAGTAAAAATATTTGTTGTAGGCGGATATTGTCTATGCAAACGTTTTTACATGCATAATGCGATTTTAGCGCAAAGTAAATCCCCCACGCCGAGTGGGGGATTTTTACTATAAAACGGTTTTAACCTACTTTTTGGTTGGTTTGTTGCGTTTGCAGCAAGCTGGCTTTTAATAATACCAAGTTATATTTTTTAAGCACCAAAAAATTTGTAATATTTTTTAGTATTGCTCTTGACAAATCAAAAAGATGTGTTATAATATATGCAAGATAGCGTGGACGAGAGTCCGTTTTTTTAACCCAAGCTTGTATTATTCAAGTAATACAAAGGTTAGGAGGCACAAATATGGATTTTAACAGTAATCAAACGATTGTGTCGCAAATTGTAGCGCACGTAAAAAAACAGATTTTCAGCGGAAAACTTGCGCCAGGGAGTAAAATCTTACCCATTCGCGAACAAGCGGCGTATTGTTCGGTTAATCCCAACACCGTCACAAAGGCGTACGCGGTTTTGGAAGAGGAAAAGCTCATTTATACGGATAGCACGTTAGGAAAATTCGTTTCTCACAATATTGTGTATTTGCGCGCGAAGCGAAAGGAGTATTTGAAAGCGGAGTTAGCGATATTTCAACGTTCGTTGCAAGCGTGCGGTGTGTCGCAACAGGAATTTTTAGATTTGGTCGTCGAGGAGGGTTTGTTATGTTTGGCGGACACAAAATCAGTAAAAAATATGAAAAAAAACGAGTTTTGTACAACGTAACCTTTGCGCAAGATGGAAACAAGGTTATAGGGCTTTTCGGGCTGAATGGTAGGGGTAAAACTACATTGTTTCGTATTCTTTCGGGGTTAGAAGGATATTTTGAGGGTGAAGTGTATAAAAAAGATTTTGAAGACGTTGCGTATATGTCTACGGATACGATATACCCTGTGCAAATGCGCGTAAAAGATATTATTGAGTTTCATAAAACGTTTACGACTGCACTCGATACGGCGGCGATCGAACGGGAAGTGCGCTTAGCCGAGATTGATTTACATAGTATTTTTTCTGCACTTTCATCGGGGATGCGTCAGTATTTTAAGTTTTTGCTGACTGTGTACAGCGGTGCAAGCGTGTGTCTTTTCGATGAGCCGTTCGTGCATTTGGACGTTAAATGGCGAGAGCAAATGATTAAAACGCTCATTCGCGAAATGCGCGAGGATAGGTTGTTTATCATTGCAACGCACGAGATAAAAGAAGTGGAAACGCTGATTGACGGATTCTATATTTTATCCGACGATGGCTTATCTGATTATTACGATTGCGAAGAAATCGTGGCAACGACGGGGCAAAGCATACAAGCATTTTATAAGGAGAACGTATATGAATAAGAATAGCGCAAAGGTGTTTACATACGAGCTTAAAAAATGTGTACTGCCGCTTTTGGCGCTTTTGGCGGCCTTCTTTATCGTTGTAGTGCGTGTTTTATTTGCTTTACCCGTTTGTGCGGACTCTGTAGTTGTGTACGATAAAGTGGTTTCGATCGGGGGATATGTTTTTTATGGGTTGACGTTGGCAGTGCTTGGTTATCGTACTTTTTCTATGCGGAAATTGTATGAAAAAATACGCATTCCGCGAACAAAACTTTTTTGGGTTCGCATTTTATTTGCATTTGCATTGAGTTTTGTTTATATTACTTTATTTATTCTCGTCGGAAGCACTTTATTGGACATATATCAAGCCCAAGGTATGGAAAATATACACGTAATTGCACAAAAAACTTTATTTGCATTCCAAGGCAAGAGTGGGTGGTACGGCTTATTTGGTGTATCCGTCGGCGTAAGCGCAACAATGACGTATGCAACGGTTGCGTTTATCCATAACGTTGTTTGTTCACGTGAAAAAATGTCGCTGAAAGTCGTGTGGAACATCGTTTTTGTTTTCACGATTTGCTTGGTTGTGTTTGCGGTTGCTTTGAGTGCGACTTTACCAAATATCGGATTTGGTAGCATAGAACCGTTTGCCGTTCCGATTCCGCAAGGATATATCACTTGGAATGAATTCTTGATCTATGACAGACCATTTCATCCGACTTGGAGAGATTTTACCTTGCCGCACGATTTGCGTATTTTGCGCTATGATTTATGCTGGGATATCACGAATATTTGGAAGCTTTTAGGGGCGGCGTTTATCGTAGTATTTTCGTTTCTCTCTATCGAATTTTTATATCGAGATGAAAACGCATCATACGAATACGTGAGTCAAGAAAAATTTTCTAAAAAAACAAAAACAAGGGGGCAGGTATGCGATTAACTGTAAAAAAACGCAAGTTTACGATTTGGTTCTCGCTTTGTGTGGGTGTAGTAGCCGTTGCAATGGCATTGCTCATTTACGGCTGGCCGTATCATTTTTGGGTGACAGAGACAACAAATACATATCGAACAAACGATATCGTATATATTCCCCGTGGGGAAAAAAAGCATTTGCGCGACGTGTTTGAAGAATATGCGGCGGTAGTTGCAGAGCATTTATTTGAACCGCACAATTACTCATACGCAGCGCGTAGTTTGACTGATTTATATGAAAACGATTTCGGTGGAGAAAGATACAACCAAAAAGGGACAAATAATTTGTATTTAGACGAGAACGGTTATATACAAGGTACACGGACGGGTGTATATGCTTTTGAATATGTATTTATAACGAGCGAATATATGGCTAAAGGAGATGAAAGACATAATTACGAGCAAATGCAAAAATATACGGGGCATACTTTTGCTGCAATTATATGCGTGTATGAAGACGATGAAAGCCGTTTTCAAGCGTTGCCCGATAATCCTCAAGAAATGCTTATTGAAGGAGGAAACCGCAATAACTATATTTTAACGCACGACGTCGAATGGGTCTCTAATAAACTTGGTTATGAAATTAGTAATTTTTACGGTACGCTGATCAATCCTTACGGCTACACGTTGACGTGGAAACTGGATGAGAAACCTACCGTAAGCGGTTATATCCGTGCTTTAATGGGAGAAAACCACGGATACATCGACGGCTTGAAAATGGAGATCGAAAACAGTCAAGATAAGCCCATACAAACAGATTTTTACGGGCTGGTAGAATACAACTTCGGTGTTATCAAAAATTGCGAAATAGAGGGTACCGTGTACGCTTCGAAACCTAAAACGGCAGAAACGCAACCGTCTGTGTATCTATTATCTCAACACGGATTTGTCTTTGACAACACGGTAAAAATGACCGTTTATTGCGACGGTAAAATTTATCCGTATAGCGATGAAAATGACTGGATTTGGATACTGAAATCTAATGAATTTGCAGAAGTGTACGATGCCTTTGCTAATGGAGATATTTGGAGAGAAAATAATAACACTGTTAATTTAGAGAAAAAATCTTATCCGTAAATTGAATAATAAAAAAATCCCCCACGCCGAGTGGGGGATTTTTACTATAAAACGGGTTTAACCTACTTTTTGGTTGGTTTGTTGCGTTTGCAGCAAGCTGGCTTTTTTATTTTGTAAGGTGTATAGATTATAATAATTTCCTTTTTGTTTGAGCAGCTCGAAATGGTTGCCCTGTTCCACGATTTTGCCGTGCGAGAGCACGATGATATTATCCGCGTGCTGTATGGTGGAAAGTCGGTGCGCAACGATGAGCATTGTGCCGATATTCATCATTTTTTCCAGCGAGTTTTGGATAAGCTGTTCGGTTTCCGTATCGATATTTGCAGTCGCTTCGTCCAAAATCATCACTTCGGGCTTATGCACAATCGTTCTTGCGAACGAAAGGAGCTGTCTTTGCCCTGCCGAGAAGTTGTTGCCGCGTTCCAAAATTTTATAATCCAGCCCTTCGTCAAAACGGGAGATGAACGAGTCGGCATTGACGTACTTGCACGCTTCCCAAACTTCTTCGTCGGAAATTCCTTCTTCGCGCAGCAAGATATTTTCGCGGATGGTGCCCGAGAATAAGAACACGTCTTGCAGCATTTGACCAAAATGCTTTCTAAGCGACGAAATTTTGATTTTCTTGATGTCGATGCCGTCGATTAAAATTTGCCCCTGTTGAATATCGTAATTTCGGCAAATCAGCGACAAAATAGTGGTTTTTCCCGACCCTGTTGAGCCAACGAACGCCACCGTTTGTTTGGGCTCGATGGTAAAGGATACGTCTTTTAACACCCATTCGCCTTCGTTGTACGCAAACCAAACGTTTTTGAACTCGATTTTGCCTTGTACGTCGGGCAATTCAACCGCGTCGTCGTCATCGACCACAATCGGTTGCATATCCATAATGGTAAAGATTTTTTCCGCCGACGCAAACGCCGATTGCAGCCAGTTAAACTGTTCGGCAAGGTTTTGGATAGGATTGAAGAACTTGGATATATACATATAGAAGGATACGATGATATCGCTCGTCACCACTTGCCCCAAAATCGCCGTGTTGTCCAGCGCGCCTTTCGCGCCAAGGAAAAAGAGTGCTAAAACGGACGCTTGATAGAGTATAAACACCATCGGACGGAAGATACCGAACACGAATATTTGCTTATACTTCGCTTTGCCGAGTTTTTCGTTCTTTTCGCTAAACTCATTCAACTTTTTCTCTTCGCGGTTAAAAAATTGCGTAATTTTGATACCCGACAGGTTTTCCGATAAAAAGGTATTGATGTCGGTCGTGCTGTCTTTTACCCGTCTGTACGCACGGCGGGAGAACTTACGGAAAAGCATCGTAAACAGCACGATAAAGGGTACGAAGCAAAGCACAGTGAGCGTGAGCATATAATTTAGACACAGCATCGCCACGAGTACGCCCAAAATGACGAACACGTTTTTGATCAGGTTCACGATAATATTCGTAAACATCATCGAAACGCCGTTCGTATCGTTCGTCACGCGCGTCACCAGCTTCCCGACGGGGATATGGTTGAGCTGTTCGTGCGAAAGCTTTTCGATATGCTCAAACAAGTCTAAACGAATGGTGGAAATAATTTTTTGTCCGATTTTTTGGAGCGTAATCGATTGCACGTACGAGCAAACCATCGTGATAACCAAAATACTCGCATACAAGCCGATACGCCAAAAGAGCTCGTAAAGCTCGAAGTCGGTTTTGATAATGCCTTGAATATTACCGATTAAGTAGGGGGCAATAATATCGTACGAAATGGAAAAGAGCATAAGCGCAAGCACGAATGCAAAGCCCTTCCAGTGCGGTTTTGCATAGGCAAGCAGGCGCTTGATAATTTCCTTATCCGAGATATTTCTCTCAAAGCCCATCGATTCTTTTTTATCTTTAATAAGTGCGTAGGCGACGATAAAAATCGTTGCGAACGTTCCTAAAATTCCGCCGATGATAATAAGCGGATAATACGTTTTCCAAATCATATTATTCTCTCTCCGCCTCCAACTTTTGCAATTCCGCCATCGCCTTGTACGCAGGGCAGGTTTCTAATAGTTCTTCGTGCGTGCCGACAGCCAAAACGTTTCCGTCGTTGAGATAAACGATTTTGTCCATTTGTTCGATGGTGGAAATGCGGTGCGCGATTAAAATCGTCGTTTTGCCGCCCCGTTCTTCGTGTAGGTTTTGTAATAAATTCTTTTCCGTTTTCGTATCGACTGCCGAAAGCGAATCGTCCAAAATCAGGATAGGGGCGTTTTTCATCAGTGCGCGCGCAATCGAAATACGCTGCTTTTGCCCGCCCGATACCGTCACGCCGCGTTCGCCCAAAACCGTTTGGTATTTGTCGGTAAATTCTTCGATGTTATCGCTCACTTCCGCAAGCTGCGCCGCGCGCTCCACCAACTCAAAATCGTCCGTGTCCGACGCAAAAGCGATATTGTTTGCAATCGTGTCGCTGAAAAGGAAATTATCCTGCGGCACGTACGCAACGTGATCGCGGAGTGAGTGAATGGTAATATCATTCACGTCCTTATCGTCGATAAAGAGCGTATTATCCGCTACGTTATAGTTGCGCAAAATCAAATCGACCAGCGTCGTCTTGCCCGCGCCCGTTCTGCCGATAATGCCTACGTTTTCGCCCGCGTTAATGGTAAAACTCACGTTTTTGAGCGCGTCGTATTCGCCTAAGTTATGTCGAAACGTCAGGTTTCTAAACTCAATTTTACCCTGCACGTTTTCGATATCCACCGCGCCGTCCTTATCCAAAACGTCCTGCTTGGCTTCCAGCAATTCGCCGATACGCTTGAGCGACGCCTTTCCGCGCGAAGTCATATCAATTAGCTCGGAAACCGCCATAATCGGCCAAATAATCGAGTTGAAATACCCGATAAATTCCATCAATTCGCCCGCGTCCAGCGTTTTCGAATACACGAGATACCCGCCGTAGCCCAAAATAATGCAGACCACCGATTCGACGAATAAAGTGACCGAAATACGCAAAAGAGTGGAAGCTTTCGTATAATCCACGTTCGCGTTTTCGTTCTCTTTATTCAGCTTTTTGAACGCCCAAAGCTCTTTGAATTCTTTTACGAACGCTTTGATAACGGCGATACCCGAAAAGCTTTCCTGTGAGAAATCGGATAAGCTGGAAAACGCCGCTTGGCGCTTGTCCCATTTTTCCGTCATATATTTTCCTACAATGAGCGAAACGATGAGCATAAAGCCCATAGGTATCAAGGCAAGCAAGGTTAAAAGCCCGTGCATTTGCGCCATTTTGAATATGGACAAGCCGCCTAAAAATACTGCGTCGAAGAACATCATCGCGCCCCAGCCGAACGATTCTTGCACGGTGTCTAAATCGTTGGTAAAAAGGGACATCAAATCGCCTACTTTGTTTACCTGATAATAATTTTGCGATAAATTTTTACAATGGTCGAACAGCCGTCTGCGTAAATCCGTTTCCAAGCGGATTCCTGCCCCGAAGAAACAAATTCTCCACGCAAACCGTCCAAACGCCATCGCGAAAATAATCCACAGCATCGGCTCGCAAATATGCTTGAGTACGAATGAAAAATCGAAAACGAGCGTTTCTTCGCCTATTTCCACAAAACCCGTGTTGATACCGTTGATGAGATACTTATACAGCTTGGGAATTTCCAGCTGTGCATAGTCCACCGCAACCAAGGCGATCAGCCCCAGCAAAATAAAATGTAAATATTTTAGATAATACCGATTGATAAACTTTCCAAACAGCATAAAGCTACTTCCTTAAATTATATATAAAATAAATATTGTTTTTATCATATCACTTTCTATGGGAAAATGTCAACCGTTTACGGAAAAAAAGTGCTTACTTTCTATTTATTTTTTATATGGTAGTGCTCGCAATGACCGTTATATTGTCATTGCGGGCGGAGCGTATGCGAAGCGTGGCAATCCCGTATCAATATACCCGCAAAACAATCTCAAAATTCTCCTAAAACACATAAAAACAGCGTAAAAATCCCCAAAAAATGCCAAAAAAGCTTAAAAAACGAGCATTATCGAAAAAACAAATTGTAAACGAGGAAAAACAATTATCAATCGATTTTTTTGATTAAGAAAAATTAATTTATGTATTTTTTTGTTTCAAAATCGTTGACAAGGCAAAATCCGTGTGATATAATATATGATATATTCGAGAATGTTTTTTTACATTGCGGGAAAGCATTTGAGAATGGTGAACTAAAAAAACTAATAAATTTATAGAATGGAGGAAACACCATGAACAAGAAACTTAAATCTGCTCTTGCATTAAGTATGAGTATGATGATGGTCACTGCGTTTGCTGTTGGTTGTAAGCCGAAAGACGACGGCCCCACGGCACCGCCCGACATTAGCTACGAAGATCAAGTGATCGCGGACGCTAATTTGAAGAAAGCTGAGTATAATACCACTACCGGCACGATGCCCAGCAACTGGAATGAGCTCACCTATGCGGACAACAACGACACGCAAATTATGAGCTACATCGGTTCGTCGTTCTTCGACTACGACTATAAGTTCGAAGATGACAAGAAGTACAACGAAGACGGTACCGTTAACGTTGACGCAATCGTGACGGGGGCATACACGACGCACTACTCCGCAGCTACGAAGCTTGAAGACGTGACGTCTTCCGTTGATGCGAAGTGGGGCTATACCACGGCACAAAAACAAGAAGGCGGCTACGCTTGGAAAATTACCCTTCGTAACGACTTGAAGTGGGACGACGGTACGTCCATCGACGCAGGCGATTTCGTTTATTCGATGAAACAACAACTCGACCCTGCATTCATGAACTTCCGTGCAAACACCTACTATGATACCCTTCGTATCAAGAGATCGAGAGCATACTTCTTCAAAAACCAAGAAGGTACGTATGAAACGGTTGCAAGCCAAGGTTATACGAGCAACCAAGAAGCAATTGACGCAGGCGAAACGATTTACTTCAATGCTTGGGATTTGTGGGGTGCAGCAGGTTATCCCGATGAACAAGGCAACGAATGCCCTCAATGGCTTGCATATAACGACGAAACCGTTTACACGGGCGTATATAATGATAAACCCGACCCCGTATCCGGTGCATTCCTTTGGGCAAACTACGGTGCGATGTGCGACGTAGGTACGCAATACGAAGGATACGTTGCTATCTATCGTGAAAACACCGATCGTGAAGTAGAATGGGAAGACGTAGGCATCTACGAAGTAGAAGGCGAAAACGCATTCGTTATCTGCTTGGATAAAGCATACGCATTCTTGAAAGAAGACCGTTCGCTTTCCTACCTTGCAGCATACTATATGTCGTCGCTTCCCCTTGTACATGAAGCGAAGTACGAAGCGAGCAAGCAAGCACCTGCAGAAGGCGCAACGCTTTGGACGAGCAACTACAACTCTTCGCTCGAAACGACCGCAAGCTGGGGTCCTTACAAGCTCACGCAATTCGAAGCTGGTAGCCACTACAAGCTTGAAAAGAACCCGTACTGGTACGGCTACAACATGAACCTTTACAAGAACCAATACAACGTCACTGCAATCAACTGCACGAAAGTTTCCGAATTTGCAACGCAATGGATGGGTTTCTTGAACGGTTCGTATGACGATTCTTCGTTGGATACGTCGAACATCGCGGACTATAAAGATTCCAAATACGTCACCTATGCACCTAGCACCGGTACGTTTGGTATGCAATTATTCTCCGACTTGGACGTATTGAAAAATAGCGACAACAACAACGGTATCCTTGCTATCGACGAATTCAGACAAGCGCTTTCGCTTTCGTTGAACAGAAACAACGTTGTTGAAACGATTTGGCCTGGTACGGCTACGCCTTGCCTTGGTGTTGTTAATACCGAATATTACTATGATATCGAAAACAGCCCCAACCTTGCAGACGGCGGTGTATATCGTAACACGAAAGAAGCAAAAGAAGGTCTCCTTCGCGCTTATGGGTTCGTTCAAGATCAAAACGGCAGATGGTCTGCTGGCGACTTGACCAACTTGACGTTGGAAGAAGCATACTATTCGTTGACTGGTTATAACCCTACGGCAGCGAAAGCGAAGATGGCAGAAGCAATCACCAAGTTGACGGAAAATGCTGAAGAATATGGCTACGACGCAAGCAAGAAAATTACGCTTGTTTATGGTTCGTCCGTAGATAACTCCAAACAACGTGACCGTGCAGCTTACTTGCAAGATATCATCGACGATCTTACCGAAGGTACGGCTCTTGCTGGTCAAATCGTAGTTGAATTCGACGCATCCGCAGGTGCTGGTTGGTCTGACGCATTCCGTAACGGCGATACGCAAATCGGTTTCGGTTATGGTTTCTCGGGCAACCCGTTCAACCCGTTCGACATCATCGGCGCATTCGTTGATCCTGAAGACAGCTTGAACTACCACACCTACTGGGATACTTCTTCCGTAATGATGACGCTTACGATGCCTGCAGGCAACTACGAAGGCGCTGGCGAAACGATTGAAATGAGCATTCAAAACTGGTTCTACTGCTTGAATGGTCTTGCAACCGAAAAGGGCGCTCCCAAGAAATATAACTGGGATGCAGGTTTCGCACCTTCGAACGTAAGATTGACCATCTTGGCAGCTTTGGAAGAACAAGTTATCAAAAAGTCGCTTTCCGTAATGCTTATCGGTGACTACAGCGGTTCGTTCTTGAGTGCTAAATTCTCGCACTTCTCGGCAGACTATAACACCTTCATGGGCTTCGGCGGCATCAGATACATGGTTGTTAACTACACGGATGCAGAATGGACGCAATTCCTTGCAGACAACGGTAACGACCTTACCAGTGAATACAAGAAGACTGAATAATTTCAGAGCGACTTGCTAAACAGCGGACTGTGCGGTGGGCGAAATACTTTCGCTCACCGCAGGTTTGCGTTTTGAAGTGAATAAAAATATCGTAAAAATAGAACAATTAACTTAAGAGGCGTCGTTTTTTTTACACGCGGCGCGTATGTAGCAGTTTTATACTGTACGTGGGGAAATGATTGTTGTTCTTTTGATTATAATTTCAAATAATCAAACAAAGGAGTAAAACCTATGTATATGTTTAAGTATGTGATGAAGCGTTTAGGGCTTATGTTGCTCACGTTCTTTATCATTATCCTTATGTGTTTCATATTGATAAAGCTTTTGCCGATTCACGTAAACGTTGGTGCCGACGAAGACCCGCTAATTGCGTATAAACGCTTAGAAGGTCGTGGGTGGATTTGTAATATTCAAAAGCAAGCAAACGGTACGTTCACTTATGATCGTGTACCTATTTTAATTCAGCTTTGGACTTATATTAAAAGAATTTTCACGATGGGTGACTTTGGTATGGCAACCACCTATGGCGAATACATCAATAAGCCGGTTTGGGACGTATTTGTAAGAAAGCTCCCCCCGACAATTTTGATCAATATTTATTCGACCTTGCTCGGTGTGCCCGTCGGTTTGGGTTTGGGTATTATTGCCGCACTTAAAAAGAACAAGTGGCAAGACCAAGCCATCAATATTTTCATTATTTTGCTTATATCCGTTCCTTCCATCGTTTTGGGCTTGTTGATTCAGTACACCTTGTGCTTTAAGCTCAACTGGTTCCCGCTTACGATGAAGAGAGGGGACGACTATTTCACCTGGGAAATGTTCCGTTCGATGTTGCCCGCAGTATTTGCACTCAGCTTAGGTTCTATTGCAGGGTACGCACGTTATACGCGTGCCGAACTTTCGGAAGTTTTAACAGGCGAATTTATGTTGCTTGCGCGCACGAAAGGTTTGACCAAACGTCAAGCTACGTTTAGACACGCAATGCGAAACTCGATGGTCGTTATTTTCCCGTCCATTTTGAGTGAGTTTGTCGCAGTACTTTCCGGTTCGCTTATCATTGAGAGCATGTTCTCGATTCCCGGCGTAGGCGGATTGTATTTGAATGCGATTACATTCCAAGATTACGATTTCTTCATGTTGCTTTCCGGTTTCTATACGTTGGTTAGCTTAACGGCAGGTATCGTTATCGACATCAGCTACGGTTTCATTGACCCGAGAATTAGAATGGGGGCGAAGTAATTATGGCAACGACGACATTTGAAAATATTCCCGCTGAGAAATTCCAGTTCACGCGGAGAAACGATTTAAGCCACGATAGCAAATTTGCTACCAAGCCCGTCAGCTATTTCCAAGGCGCATTCCGTCGCTTTTCCAAGAACAAAGGCGCGGTTGTAGGCGGCATTGTTATCATCATTTTGGTGCTTTTTGCAATTATTGCACCCTTCTGCACGCCTTATACACCCGCTTATAAGGATCCGGTGTTTGCTGCTGCGTATCCTAAGTGTCCGTTATTTGAAGAAACCAACTTCTGGGATGGTTATCGCGAAAAAGAAACGGGGTACGTTGGGTATATTCAAGACTACGCCATGGGTTTAGAAACGGGTAATGATATTATCAAAAACGGCGAATATGAAGTAAGCGAAGACGGTAAAATTTATAAATACCGCTACGATACCTATCACGGCGTTGGTTTTGGTAAATATAAAACGGTTTCTTTAGAAGAATATCTTGCCATTCAAGCATATCAAATTGAAACGGGCAGACAGGTTATTTATCCGAACGTTGCGCCTTGGGACAGACCTACGGCAAGACAAGACGTGGAAAACGCGAACTTCTATTATAAGACCAAGACAGTTGGCGGTAAAACGCAAGCTATCGTTGTGGACGGTAATATCATTTTGAATTACTGGTCGTATGACGTAAATTATCCGTCCAACTTGATGGCAGAATACAATTCGACGAGAATTGAAGGGGAAGACGGTTTCTTAGACGAATACGGCAATCAATGCTTCTACGTTTACGGTAGAAAAGTGGACGGCGGTATTGAAATCCGTGCTGAATATTACGAATATTATACCTTTAAGCATATTCAAAGCGGAGACGGAATCGGCGAGCCCATTTTCCTGTTTGGCGCGACTGGTGAAGAAGGTAAAGATATTTTCGCGTGTCTTTCGCACGGTGCAAGATTCTCGTTTATATTCGCCACGCTGGTAGCGGTTGCAAACTTAATTGTTGGTGCAATTTACGGCTCTATCGCAGGGTATTTTGGCGGTAAAGTGGACCTTTTCATGGAACGTTTCTCCGAAATTTTGGGTTCCGTTCCTACGATGATTGTTATTACGCTCTTAAAATACCATATGGGCTCATCCAGTCATACAATTATCCTATTTATCACCTTCTTCTTGACAGGTTGGATTGGTATGGCAGGTACGACGCGTATGCAATTCTATCGTTTTAAAAATCAAGAATACGTTTTGGCTGCGCGAACGCTCGGTGCACGAGATTCGAGAATTATGTTTAAGCATATTTTCCCCAATGGTTTGGGTACGCTCGTCACCAGTTCTGCGTTGGTTATTCCAGCTATGATTTACTCGGAAACGAACCTTTCGTATTTGGGTATTATCAATTTGGAATCGGGTAGCATTACGTCGGTTGGTACGTTGATTGCGGCAGGTCAAAAAGCAATTTTGTACGCGCCTTACGTAGCGGCATTCCCTTGTGTTTTCCTAGTACTGTTGATGCTCAGCTTTAACTTGTTTGGTAATGGTTTACGCGACGCGTTCAACCCCTCGCTTAGAGGTTCGGAGGAGTAAGTATGAGTAAAGAAGTTAAGTTATCTGTAAATAATTTGAAAATTTCCTTCCGTACGGACGCGGGTAAAGTACAAGCGGTGCGGAATATCTCGTTCGACTTGTATAAAGGCGAAACGCTTGCAATCGTAGGCGAATCGGGTTCGGGTAAGTCGGTCACGTCCAAAGCGATTATGGGGATTTCCGCAGTGAACTCCATTTTGGAAAGCGGTGAAATGTTATACGACGGAAAAGATCTTGCGCGTATTCCCGAAGAAGAAATGCACAAACTGCGCGGGGACAAAATTGCGATGATTTTCCAAGATCCTTTGTCTTCGCTGAACCCTATTATGCGTATCGGTAAACAAATTACCGAAGCGATGCTTTTGAAAAACAAAACCAACCGTAAGGAAGGTAAGGTATCGTTTAATCGTATGTTGGGTGTTTTGTCGGCAATGATGAAAGCGTCGCTTGAAGAAAAAATTCAAGCGGGCGTTGATGTGGAACGTGCTACTGCGTACCTTGAAAAAGTGGACGAAACGATAAAAACGTTCGACCACTTCAACATCAAAGCCATTCAGTTAGAAGAAAGCTACAATAACGCGCGTAATACTGCGGAAGAGCTGGTTTCCATCATCGATGATACGTTATTCTTGGCAGAAAAGAAACAAAAAATCGATTCCGTTTTTATCAGCAATTTGTTGGTGCGTAAGTTAAAAACCGTACAAGATATGTACCTTGCAAGCAAGTACTTAGACGCGTTGAACGCGTACATGGTACGCCTCAATGCGGTAAAATCGGACGCAAGAGCAGAAATTAAATGGTCAACCCGCTTAAAAGCGCTTATCGGTATGGCGTCGCTCAAAACGCAAGCCCCCCAAGCAATGGTGGCTTTGCTTGGCGAAATGCGCGCGACCTTAACGGAAATGCTTGCGCAAACGCCGTATAACTTCTTCCGTTTGGGGTATTACGTATTCAAAAACCCCGAAGCAAATCTCAGCAATATGCCTGCGGAAGAAGCAAACGAACTCACGCTGAAATTCTTGGAAGATGACTTTATGACGGAATTCCTGGAAATGGAAAAATCCGCGGTAGAGTATTCCATTCGAAAGAATATTGCGGCGAAAAAAGCGGCGATTGAAGCATTGAACGGCGCGGTTGCATTCTTTGAAGCTGCTGATTTTAACGCGAGCAGTGCAAATGCTATGGTAAAATCGGTTAGCAAGGCGGTACGCGACGCAATCAATCCGATGGAAATCATCAAAGACAGCGTTGCGCACACGTTTGCGGGCGCGTTTGAAAAAGAAGTTCATAATTATTTCTTCTATTTGAAGAATAACCCCAAAGAAGAAGTTCGTTTTGCCAAGCAAACGGCAAAACGCGAAGCATTGATAGCAAACGGCAAAACGGTAGATTGGAAAGTTGTTCCTAAATTTATCGTTGAGCCGGAAAAACAAATTGCAAACATTGTTTCGGTGTTAAATCGTGCCATTAATAAATTTACGGCGGACGTGGAAGGCGCTTCTTCTCTTGACTTGGATAAAAATTGCGTAGATTTGGTCGATTATTTCAAAGCGAAAGCGTCGCAGGTCGTTTACAAGCTCACCAAGCGTATTGCGAAAGAGAAAGCAATTAAGCTGATGGAAGAAGTAGGTATTCCAGAACCGAGAATTCGTTTTAGACAATATCCGTTTGAATTTTCGGGCGGTATGCGTCAACGTATCGTTATCGCAATCGCATTGTCGGCAAACCCTGACATTTTGATTTGCGACGAGCCGACGACGGCGCTCGACGTGACCATTCAAGCACAAATTTTGGAGCTTATCAACAAATTAAAGAAAGAACGTCAGTTGTCCATTATTTTCATCACGCACGACTTGGGCGTTGTTGCAAATATGGCGGATAGAATCGCCGTTATGTACGCGGGCAAAATCGTAGAATACGGTACGGCGAACGACGTGTTCTACAATCCTCAACATCCCTATACGTGGGCGTTGCTTTCGTCTATGCCCGATTTGGACACTAACGAAAAGTTGGATTCGATTCCCGGCACTCCGCCGAATATGATTTACCCCCCTGTTGGCGATGCGTTCGCGGAAAGAAATAAGTATGCGATGGAAATCGACTTTGAAATGCAGCCGCCTATGTTCCAAGTATCGGATACGCATTATGCGGCTACGTGGCTGTTGCATCCCAACGCGCCCAAAGTAGAAATTCCTAAAATTATTACAGAACGTATCAAACGTATGCAAGAAAGAGGAGGCGAATATGGGAAATAATAATGAAGTTTTGTTAAAGGTTGACCATCTTTGTCAATATTTTCGTTTGGGCCGTAAAGACTTAAAAGCAGTTGACGACGTTAGCTTTGAGATCAAAAAGGGAGAAGCATTTGGGCTCGTAGGCGAGTCGGGCTGCGGTAAAACCACGACGGGTCGATCCATTATTAAACTCTACGATATTACTTCCGGTAATGTGTACTTTAAGGGGCAAAGAGTGGGGGCAGGTACGCGTTCATACAAAGACGCGATTGCAAAAGCCCGCAGCGAAGCAGCTCAAAAAATTAAGCTTCTTCGTGCAGAAATGAAGAATGCGGATGAGGCGAAAAAAGCGGAATGTCAACAAGAAATTGCTAAAATTAACGCGGAGCTGGGCGACGTTGTTGATAAAAACAGACAACTGATTCGTGAAGCAAAAGCCGACCACAGAGAAGTGGATAAGCAATATGCGGCGTCGTTGGTTGCGGCATTAGAAAAAGAGTACGAAGAAAAATTTAATCAAGCGGCTGGCGACGAAGAACAACTTAAAGCATTAAAAAAAGAATTTCAATCCAGACGCCGCGTTGCGAAGAACAGCAAATTAATTACGCAAATTCAAATGATTTTCCAAGACCCCATCGCGTCGCTTGACCCGCGTATGACGGTACGTGAAATTATTGCGGAAGGTTTGGTTATTCAAGGCATTCGCGACAAAGAATACATTAACGAAAAAGTATATGAAATTTTGGAAATGGTAGGTCTTGTTCGTGAACACGCCGATCGCTACCCGCACGAATTTTCGGGCGGTCAACGCCAACGTATCGGTATTGCGCGCGCAATCATTATGCAACCGGAAATGATTATTGCGGACGAGCCGATTTCCGCACTCGACGTATCCATTCAAGCGCAGGTTATTAACCTGCTCAACGATTTGAGAGAACGTTTGGGGCTGACGATTTTGTTCATCGCGCACGACTTATCCGTCGTTAAATATTTCTCGGATAGAATCGGCGTTATGTACTTTGGCAAAATGGTTGAATTAGCAGACTCGGATGAGTTGTTTAAGAACCCATTGCACCCTTATACCAAGTCGTTGCTGTCGGCGATTCCTTTACCCGATCCTATCTATGAAAAGCAACGTACAAGATTGACGTACAACCCGCTTGCGGAACACGACTATTCAGTTCAAGCGCCGTCTTTGCGCGAAATTGTACCCGGACACTTCGTATATTGCAACGATGCAGAAGAAGAAAAGTATAAGGAAATGTTGAAATAATAACGGACGGTTAAAACGTAGTGGAACAAGAAAAGAAAGACGTTGAAGAGCAAGAAAGTAAGCAGCTTCCTACGCAAGAAACGAAAAATACGCATTCACACGATTGCAAGTTGACATTGACGAAATATATCGTTTCTTTTTGCGTGGCCTCGCTTATTACGTTTATCGTATTTTGGATAAAAGGTTTTTTCACCGATAACGTAGGGGTTAATATTCAAATTTTATCCGACGGTTTCGTAGTGTCAGGACTTTTATTAACGTTGTTTGCCGGTATGATTTTTATCAGCGGCGAAGGCGGGTTAATTGGGATTAGTTTCGTTATGCGTACAGTTGTACAAGCTTTTGTGCCTATGGGTAGAAAGCATCACGAAACATATAAAAAATATCGCGAACGAAAATTAGGCACAGCGAAGAAGACAAGCGGTAGCACTATCTTTTTTACGGGATTGTTCTTTCTAACGGTCGGCATCAGTTTTACCATTATTTGGTATGCGAAATTTTATAACGGAAATCTTTAATTATAAAAAACGTTTCGGATTTTACCGAAACGTTTTTTTATACTGCGATGGCGTCATACCCACAAAATTTTTGAACCGATGTAAAAAATTAGTGAAATCGGAAAAACCGCACCGCATAGCAATTTCTTGTAAAGTAAAATCTTCTTTTAGCAATCTGCACGCGGCGGACAGCCGATACTGTATCAAAAACTGAATAGGCGACAAGCCAGTAGCCGCTTTGAATTTTTTCGTGAAATACACCTTTTCCAGCTTGGCTACCTTCGCCAAATCGTCTAAATATAATTCTTCAAAATAATGCGCTTTGATATATTCTATCGCTTCGTCTATCGCTTGGTTTTGCGAGTGGGACATACTTGGTTGCTGTAAAGCGCAGGCGAGCGAAAGTTCTTTTAACAAAGTATGAGTAGCGGCGAGTAGCGCAAACGGGTTGTTTTCTTTATTTTTTGTAAGCGTAATCAACCGTAAAAACGCGGCTTCGATATCGGGATTCATCACTTGAAAGCGCACGGGCTGCTCATCGCTAATACCCAGCAGCTCTAAAAAGCGTTGCGCACTTTTCCCGTTAAAGTGCACCCAAAAATACTCGTACGGGTCGTTTTTATCGGGAATATAATAATGATACGCGTCTTTGGGAAGTAGCCAAAGCGTGTTCGGCGTAAGATGATATAAGCGGTTGTTAACGAAATAGTCGCCCTGCCCGCGCACGGTAAATTGCAAACAAAAATCTTCACGCGGTTCCATATTTGTATAAAATTGTGTGGGAATTGCAACCATATGTCCGATTTTTTCCACGTAAATATCCGCAAAATCGGCGGTTTGCAGCGTCGCCGTGTATTTATCTACGTAAATTTCACGGTTTTGCTTTTTCATCAGCGCAAATGCGTTCGTTGTCGTCATACGATACTCCTTATATAGCTAAAATACCATATTTTAAGCGAAAAGTCAAGGAAAAATGGGCAAAAAAGACTATTTAAGACAGTAAAAACACAATATAGTATATTTACAACGCAACAAAAAAAGAGTATAATAAAATTAGCTTAAAAAATTAAGGAGCAGAATATGAAGAAAATTCGTTTTGCGGTACTTGGCTGCGGAGATAGGGGTAAAATTTACGCCAAGCACGCATTAAAGGAAGAAGGACAAGCAGAAATCGTGGCGATTGTGGACGTAAATCCTGTTGCTTTGCAGGTTGCAGGCGAGCAATTCAACGTGCCTAAAAATGCGCGTTTTCAAACGCTCGACGACTTTTTGGCTGCGAAAATACAATGCGATAGCGTAATCAACGCGACGATGGACGAAGCGCATTACGAAACTACGAAAAAGCTGATTGAAGCGGGCTATAACCAACTTTTGGAAAAGCCGGTAGTCAATAACGAAGAACAGCTTTTACAGCTGCGTGACCTTGCGAACGCGAAGGGCGTGCGCTTGCTGATTTGTCACGTCTTGCGTTATACTCCGTTCTTCCGTGCGGTAAAACAGGCGATTTTAGACGGCGAAGTGGGTACCGTACAAACGATGGAAATGCACGAACACGTCAACCCCATTCATTTTGCAAGCTCGTTTTTACGCGGCAAATGGGCGGACGAAGACGAATGCGGCTCTGCGCTTTTGTTGCAAAAGTGCTGTCACGATACCGATTTGATGTGCTGGCTGAATAATCAAAGCGTGCCAAGCTACGTATCCAGCTTTGCGTCGCGCAGCCAGTTTATCGCTGAAAATGCGCCTAAAAATTCGACGGAATTTTGCGCCGACTGTCCGCACAATCAAACGTGCGTGTATGACGCGAAGCGCACTCAGGTTGACGAAGACTGGTTTGCTTACCAAACTTGGCGTGAAGTACCCAAACCCATTCCCGAAATCACGTACGAAGAAAAGTTGCAGCACTTGGCGCAGAGTGATTACGGCCGTTGCGTATATAAATTTAAGAAAAATTTAGTCGATCGTCAATCGGTGACCGTTCATTTTGAAAATGGGAGTATTGCTACGCTAATGCTGGTAGGCGGTGCGGCGCTGGGCAGTAGAAACATACATATCGTCGGGGATAAAGGCGAGTTGTTTGGCAATATGGGCGAAAATAAAATTACCATTCGTCAGCGTATTCACGACGGCGCGTTTCACGATTTAGTGACTAAGGAAATCGACGTATCCAAGGCAGTCGGCGACGGGTCGGGACACGGCGGCGGGGACGAAGGGCTGATACAAGATTATTTACAGCTATTAAGCGGCGGAAAGACTTCCATCTCTATCACCGACATTAACGATTCGATTTACGGACATTTGTGCGTATATTCGGCGGAAAAGAGCAGAAAAAACCACTCGGTAGAAAAAATTAAAAAATTACAATAAAGGAAGATGATTATGGAAACACAATACTTTGATGCAGCGAAGGCATTTGCTTTAGAAGGAAACATTTTAAGCGTTGAGCCGTACGGCGAAGGGCATATCAACGTCACGCAGCTTGTGACGACGGATAAAAAACGGTACATCTTACAAAAGATGAACACGCGTATTTTTAACCAGCCGAAAAATTTGATGCATAATATTTGTTCTGTGACGGAATTTTTGCGCGAAAAGGGCTTGGAAACGTTGCGCGTAGTGCCTACCAAAGACGGACAACCGTTTTTCTACAACGGCGATTATTACCGCGTGTACGATTTTATCGAAGATACCATTTCTTATCAAAGAGTAGAAAACGCGCAGGTTTTCCAAAACGCAGGCAAGGCGTTTGGCGAATTTCAAAATCTGTTAGCCGATTTTGACGCGTCCGGTTTGTTTGAAATTATTCCCCGCTTCCACGACACGCCCAAGCGTTTTAACGATTTTGTTGCCGCGCTGGAAAAGGATGTGTGCGATCGCGCGAAAACGTGCGAAAAGGAAATTGCATTCGTGCTTTCCCATAAAGATACGTACGGAAAAGTTATGGACGCGCTTGCGGATAAAAGTATGCCGTTGCGCGTGACGCACAACGACACCAAGCTGAATAATATTTTGATGGACGCAAAGTCGGGCGAAGCGCGCGCCGTAATCGATTTGGATACCATTATGCCGGGGAGTATGCTCTTCGACTTTGGCGACGCCATTCGTTTTGGCGCATCGACGGCGGCGGAAGACGAACGGGATTTGGACAAAGTCCATTTTGATATTTCCTTATTCAAGGCATACGCGCAGGGCTTTTGCGGAGCGGTGGCAACGAGCATCACGCAAAGAGAAAGAGAATTATTGCCGTACAGCGCGTATTTGATGACGATTGAGTGCGGTATGCGCTTCTTGGGCGATTACTTATCAGGGGATACGTATTTTGTGACCAAGTACGCCGACCACAATTTGGTGCGCGCACGTACGCAAATTCGTCTTGCAGGTGAAATGGAAGGGCAATTTGCGCAAATGCAGGCGATTGTCGATGAAATTTTAGAAAGCGCAAAATAAAAACAAGCAAGCTATAAAAAACGTCGTTTATAAAACGGCGTTTTTTTGGTTTAGTAAAACCACGCCGTATGCGCAAGGGCATATTTTTATTTTTTTACGAATATACTTGGATAGAAACGAAGGCAGGGGGTGTTATGAAAAAGAATATGGGGCTTTGGCAATTCGGCGGGTTTGTATTTGCAACGGCGCTGGGCACAATTTTACATTTTTTATTCGACTGGACGGGCGCGTATTTCGTTGCGCCCATTTCCGCCGTCAACGAATCGACTTGGGAGCATATGAAAATTTTATTCTTCCCGATGCTGTTTTTTGCGCTGATACAAAGCAAGTACGTTTCGCGCGACTACGCGGGCTTTTGGTGGATAAAGCTTATCGGTATTTTGGTGGGGGTGGGCAGTGTGCCTATTTTGTTTTACACCTATAACGGCGCGTTTGGCAGCTCGCCCGACTGGCTGAACATTTTATTCTTTTTTATTTCCGCAGGGCTTGGGTATTTCGTGGAATGGCTATTATTTCGCAAGGAAGTAGCTTTACGGCTTGGTTTTATTGCGGTGATATTGCTTTGTTTTATCGCGATTGCCTTTTTCGTATTCACCTTTACGCCGCCCCGCCTGCCCATTTTCCAAGACCCGTTAACGCAGGGGTATGGGATAACCAAGATAAAAAGATAGATATTTTTATTCAATAGACGGCCGCTTTGACAAGTGCGCCGTCTTTTTTTGCAATGAAAAGCAAAAAAGCACGCATAAAGTAGCCGTTTTCGCGGTCGTTTATTTGACTTAATAAGGCAGATGTGCTATAATTTTATTTAACCATTTCGTTATTTTTTTGCGACGGTTTTTATAAAAAACGATATACCAAAGAAGGTTTGCTATGGTGTTAGATTATATCATTTTAGTATTATACGCATTAGGAATGGTGGGGATTGCGATTTATACGCGCAATCGCTCGAAATCGGTGAATGATTTCCTGCTGGCAGGAAAGAAGGGCTTAAACGGCTGGATGAGTGCGTTTGCCTACGGCACGACGTACTTTTCCGCGGTTATTTTTATCGGCTATGCGGGCAAGTTTGGCTCGCAATACGGCTTGGCGTCCGTTTGGATCGGCGTGGGTAATGCAATTTTAGGTTCGCTGTTTGCGTGGTTGGTTTTGGCGAAACGCACGAAAACGATGACGGCGCGTTTGTCAAGCAAAACAATGCCCGATTTCTTTGAAAAACGGTATGGCAGCAGCCGCTTAAAATTTGTTTCCGCCGTGATTATTTTCGTATTTTTAATTCCGTATTCGGCATCCGTTTATAACGGTTTAAGTTCGCTTTTCACCATCGTTTTTAATATCGACGGGTGGGTTATTATGGTGGCGCTTGCTACGCTCACCGCGCTGTATCTCTTCTTCGGCGGGTATTTTGCTACCGCGCTGTCCGACTTTATCCAGGGTATCATTATGCTCGTGGGCGTTGTCGCGATGGTGCTTTGCTTTATGAATTATGAAACGATTAGTTGGGATTTGACTTTGCTCACGACGAGCGACGAACTCGGTTGGTTTACGTTCTCTAGCTCGAATACGGGGCTGTACGGCAATACGATGTCTTTAATCTCGCTGATTTTACTTACTTCGTTCGGCGTGTGGGCGTTGCCGCAAACGATACATAAATATTATGCCATCCGTGACGATAAAGCGATTATGCAAGGCACGATCGTCAGCACGGCATTTGCCTTAATCATCGGGTTTGGCGCATACTTTACGGGCGCGCTTTCCGCATTTTTCCCTGCGCTTTCGGGGGTTGGCGCGGATAATATCGTACCGAATATGCTCAAAATTGTTATTCCCAGCGGTTTAATCGGCTTGATTTCCGTACTCATTTTATCCGCGAGTATGTCCACGCTTTCGTCGGTGTCGTTGGCTTCGGCGTCGGTAGTTGCCGTAGATTTATATAAAGGCGCAATCGACAAAAACGCGTCGGATAAAAAGGTAAATATTACGATGAAATTGCTTTGCTTATTTTTCATCGCCGTATCCGTTGCGCTCGCTATTTTGAACGAAGTATTCCACGTATCCACAATCGCGTACTTGATGGGTTTAAGCTGGGGTACGCTCGCCGGCTGTTTTATCGGCCCGTACGTACTTGGCTTGCTTTGGAAAAAAGTTTCCCGCCCCGCCGTTTGGGCTTCGATTATCGGCTCGCTCGTTTTAACGGTTGCGTTGATTTTCGTATTCGGGTACGATATCAATGCTTGGTCGTGCTCGCTTGGCACAGCGTTGCAATCGGGTATCGGCTGTTCGCCTATGATCGGCGTAATTTGTATGATTTATTCGTTGTTGGTGACGGCAATCGTCAGTTTGTTCACTAAAGCGCCGTCTTCGCAAATCCTTGCGAACGCGTTTGAAGATAAAAAGGAGTAAGGTATGATTTGGTCGAAAGAAGAAACGCTTTCCAGAGCGGAGTTAGACAGCTTACAGCTTGCGCGCTTGCAAGAAACGGTAAAACGCGTTTATGAAAAAGTGCCGTATTATCGCGAAAAAATGCAGGCGGCGGGGGTAGCTCCCGACGATATTCAATCGCTCAAAGATTTGGCGAAGCTGCCGTTCACAACCAAACAAGATATGCGCGATACCTATCCGTTTGGCTTATTTGCCCTACCGCAAGACGAGCTTGTGCGCATTCACGCAAACTCGGGTACGACGGGCAAGCCCACCGTCGTTGGCTACACGCGCGGGGACTTGGACACTTGGACGGACTGCGTTGCGCGTATCGCTTGTATGGGCGGCGCGACCCATAAAGATATTGCGCAAATTTGCTTTGGCTACGGTATGTTTACGGGCGCGCTTGGCTTGCATTACGGCTTGGAAAGCATCGGCGCGGCAATCGTGCCGTCGTCCACGGGGAATTCGGAAAAGCAAATTATGTATATGCAGGATTTCCGCACTTCCCTGCTGGTGGCAACTCCGTCGTATGCTTTGCGGCTTGCCGAAGTGGCGCGGAGTATGGGCGTAGAACCGCAAAAAGATTTACATATCAAAACCGCGCTCGTTGGCAGCGAGCTTTTAACGGACGCTATGCGCGAAGAAATGCACTTGGCGTGGGGCAGGGACGTGAATATTACGTCCAACTACGGTATGAGCGAGCTGATGGGCCCCGGCGTTTCCGGCGAATGCTTGGAACATTGCGGTATGCACATCAACGAAGACTATTTTATTCCTGAAATCATCGACAGCGTGACGGGCGAAGTATTGCCCGCAGGCGAGAAAGGGGAGCTGGTCATTACCTGTATTAAAAAGGAAGGCTTACCGCTCATTCGTTATAGAACGAAGGACGTCACCCGTCTTTTCTACGAGCCGTGCGCTTGCGGAAGAACGACCTGCCGTATGGAGAACTTGTCGGGCAGAAGCGACGATATGCTCAAAATCCGCGGCGTGAACGTATTTCCCGGTCAAATTGAAGAAGTAGTGCTTTCCGTGCCCGAGCTTGGCCCGCATTACGAAATTATCGTAGAGCGAGAAGGATATACCGATAAGTTGACGGTGCGCGTAGAGCTGAATAAAGAAACCGATTCGTTTGCAGAATTGCAACGCATTGAAACGGCGACGAGAAACAAGCTCAAAGTAGTGCTTGGTTTGGACGCAAAAATTCGTTTAGAATCGCCCAACACCTTGCAACGGTTTGAGGGCAAAGCAAAGCGTATCAAGGATTTGCGCGCGAACAAATAAGGAGAAGAGAAAATGACGAGCAAACAAATGACGGTGTTTATTGAAAATAGAAAAGGGCGTTTGGGTGAAATTTTAAGCGTATTGAAAGCGAATAACGTCAATATCCTTTCGATGAGCTTGGCGGACACGTCCGAATACGGCTTGCTTCGCATCATCGCCGACCAACCGCAGGCGGGCAAAATTGCGCTGACAAGCGCGGGCTTTTCGTGTATGCTGACCGACGTGTTCATTTTACAAGTACCGCATACGCCGGGCGCACTGCAAAACATTTTGCAAACGATTGCCGACGAAGAATTGAGCGTAGAGTATATGTACGGCTTATCCGTTGCCGGCGAAGAAGCGTCTATCGTGGTAAAAACTTCGGATACGGACAAAGCGGAGCAGGTATTTGAAAAACACGGTATTGTCACTTTAAGTCTTTAAGAAAATAACAAACGAATAATCCCCGATTTGCACGGTTGCAAGTCGGGGATTTTATATTCGATAAAATTAGGTCTATAATTTTATAAAAAAGCGCATATTATATGCAGGAGCGTGCGTATGCAAAACCAAACCGATATTGTAAGCGTAGGCGTTTACGATAAAAAAATTGATTTATTTGAGAGTTTGTATCCCGTCCCCGACGGAATGACGTATAACTCGTACGTAATATTAGACGATTGCATTGCGGTAATGGACACCGTCGATGGCGTATTCACCGACGAATGGCTGAAAAACGTGCAAAAGGCGTTAGGGGATAAACAGCCAAAGTATTTAATTATTCAACATATGGAGCCCGACCATTCGGCAAGTATGCTCGCATTTTTACGCGCATATCCAAGCGTGGAAATTCTCGCCACGCAAAAAGCGTTCGTGATGATGAAAAACTTTTTCGGCGAGCAGTTTTCCGCAAAAGAAAGGGTGGTCAAAGACGGAGAAACGCTTGTGCTTGGCAAGCATACGCTCACCTTTATCTCCGCGCCGATGGTGCACTGGCCGGAAGTGATGATGACGTACGAGCATACCACGCAAACGCTGTTTTCCGCCGACGCGTTCGGTGCGTTTGGCAGGGCAAGCGGGGAAAACTGGGCTTGCGAAGCAAGACGGTACTATTTCGGCATTGTCAGCAAATACGGCGTGCAGGTACAAAACGTTTTGAAAAAACTTGCCCATTTTCCCATTTCCATTATTTGTCCGTTGCACGGAGTTGTGCTCAAAAAAGAAGTAAAAAACGCCTTGCGTTTATACGATATATGGTCGCGGTACGAAGTGGAAGATAGCGGGGTAGTTATTTGTTATACTTCGGTGTACGGCAATACCAAGCGCGCGGTCGAGCTGTTAAGAAACCGATTAAAAGAGTTGGGTATGCTTGCGACTGCGTTCGATTTGGCGCGCACGGATATATTTGAAGCGGTGGAAGACGCCTTTCGCTACGATACGCTGGTTTTGGCAACGACTACCTATAACGGCGAAGCGTTTCCCTTTATGCGCACGTTTATACACGCGCTCGTTGAACGGAAATTTCGCAACCGAACGGTTGCGTTTATCGAAAACGGAAGCTGGTCGCCGATGGCAACGCGCGTAATGAAGGATATGCTGTCCGCTTGTCAAAATTTACGTTTCGCGCAAACGCAGGTACGCCTGCTTTCCGCAGTCACGCAGGAAAATGAACGGCAAATATTCGCTTTGGCGGAAGAATTATCAAAAAACAAGGAGTAAAATGATGAAAAAATACGTTTGTCAAGTTTGCGGTTGGATTTACGACGAAGAAGAAGGCGTGCCCGACCACGGGATTATGGCGGGAACTACGTTTGACGAACTGCCTGATACGTTCGAGTGTCCTTTGTGCGGCGTGGGAAAAGAAGAATTTACGGAAACCGAGTAAAAAGCACGATGAACGAAAAACGTTTACTTGCTTTGGCGAAACAACTGCAAAACGAGCTCGTGCAAATTCGCCGACAGCTGCATCAAAACGCGGAAACGGGGTTTGCGCTTCCCAAAACGCTGGCGATTATTGAGCAACAACTGCTCAAAATCGGTTATACGCCTAAAAAGTGCGGTAAAAACGGGTGGGTGGTCGATATAGGCGATGAAAGCAAAGGCAAAACCATTCTTTTGCGCGCGGATATGGACGGACTGCCTATTAATGAGCGCAGCGGACTTACTTTTGCCTGCAAAACGGGGAATATGCACGCCTGCGGGCACGATTTACACGCAACGGTGCTACTGGGCGCGGCACAGCTTCTTAAAGCGCACGAACAGCAGTTAAACGGCAGGGTACGCCTACTCTTTCAACCTGCGGAAGAGCTTTTGCAGGGTGCGAAAAACGTGATAGAGCACGGCGCTTTGCAGGGCGTGGACGGGGCGGTGATGCTCCACGTTTTGACGAATACGGCATTGCCTACGGGCAGCGTAGTGGTGGCAAACGGAGTCAGTGCGCCCGCGGCGGACTTTTTCACGATTCAAGTGCAGGGGAAGGGCTGTCACGGGTCGGCGCCTTGGAATGGGATCGACGCGCTGTCGGTGGCGGCGCATATTACGCTTGGCTTGCAGGAAATTGCCTCGCGCGAGCTTTCCGTATCCCAACCCGCCGTATTGACGGTAGGGAGCTTGCAAACGCAGGACGCAGGCAACGTAATCTCGGATACCGCCAGCTTAAAAGGGAGCTTGCGCGCATTTGACGAGCGCGTGCGCCTGCGCGTAAAATCGCGTATGGAAGAGATAGCGAAAAATATCGCAAAGGCATTCCGAGCCAAGGCAAAAATCGAATATAGCGGCGGCTGTCCAACGCTTGTGAATGATGAATCGTTATCCGCTTTTGTCGGCGAATGCGTGAAACGTTTGTTGGGAAACGAACGCGCGCATTTGGCAAGCGAGTTAGGCGGCGGCGATAAGGAAAATAGCGGCGGCTCGGAAGATTTTGCGTATATTTCTCATAAAATTCCGTCCGTAATGGTGGCGCTTGCGGCAGGGGAAAGCAAGGACGGCTATATCTATCCCTTGCACCACCCCAAAACAGCGTTCGACGAAAACGCGCTATACGTGGGCAGCGCGGTATATGCGCATATCGCCATACGTTGGCTGGAAAATAATTGACCCGCTCTTTTACAATAAAAACAACCGCACTCTCAAAAAAGAGTGCGGTATTCGTTTTAAGGCGTTTATTTGCCGTTTATTCTTCGATTTTTTCAAAATACGGGTACAAATTCAATTCACCGGAAACGAGCGTTAAATCGGTAAAAGGACTGTTTATACGCAGGTCGGGGCTTCTTGTTGTAAACCAACCGATAAAGTTGTAGCCGTCTTTGTGCGCAAGCGGAACGGTATAACCGTTAGAAGCAAAGTTGCCGTTGATATTAAAGATATTTTGATTGCCGATTAAAGTAATGTCAGACGATTCCACGTGGAAATATACGGGATATTGCTTGGGCTTTTTATCGCCGAAATTTAAGAACTCTATCCAAGAACCGCCTTCGCGGATATAGATAATATCGTTAATGGTATCAAAGCAAAAATCGCCGTCTAAGCCCACGCTGTCGTCGGGCTTTTTGGTGTCCTTTAACCAAGTGTTGGGACGGTCAAACTCAACCGTTTGGTTAGTACCGTCGGTGAGATGGAAAATGACCGAATATTTCGTACTCGATTGCGAAGATTGTATAGCTTGAATGCCAACCCCTTGCTCGCCTTGGGGAATTTTTACCGTTTCTTCTATCGTAGTCCCGTCGTATTTGGTAATTGTGATGAGCAAAGTAGGCTCTTCGCTGGTCGTATCTTCCACAATCGTCACTTGGTCGCCGTCTTTACCCGAAGGCATCGGCAGGCGCAAGCTGGTATCGTTGCTCAAATAAATGACAAGGTCAAGCTCGCCGCTGCCGTCGTCTCTCGGCTCGGCTCTTGCATTGACAATCGAAACGCCGTTGATGCCGTCCACCAAGGGGATTTTTTTGTCATCCAGCGAAGGGTCGGTAAACGTGATGAGAATATATCTTTCGCCCGTCGTTTCGTCTATTTTTTCTTCGAACGATTTAATGCCGTTGCCGCTTGGACCTGCAATACCCTGTTCGCCTTTGTCAATTTCAAACACGAGCGGGGGATATAAATTATCCACGTAAGTAATGGTAATTTGCGTTTTACCATTGCTTAACAAGGTTGCTTTAATATCGTCAATTTCTTTGGTGTCCGACATAACGAACCCGCTGCAACCGCCAAACAAAGCGGATAAACCGATGATTGCGGTGGTTGCCATTGCTAAAATAGTCTTTTTCATCTGCTTTTATTCCTTAAATGTTGATTTCTAAGTTGGGATACGTCCGGTTGTTCGCCGAATAATACGCCGTTTGCCACGCACTCAAAGCGGAAAGGATCAAACCCTGCAACCGCCGTCACGGTACGTTGCATTAAACTCTTGACAAACGCGGTGTTCGTTATATCCACGTCGGTCGATCCGTCCCCTTGTTCCATTTTCAAAAAGTGCGTAATCCAGTCGGGAGAAATGGAAACGGAAATAGGCGTTTCCAAGGTATCGGTGTTTACGACAGAGTTATTGACCGCGCCGCCGTAGAATGCGATAGGCACGTTGAGATATTTCTTTCCGTTTGCGCTATGCAAAGCGTTGGTTTTTGCCGCTTGCGTATATAACAGCGTTTTGATAGGGAAGATGTCTTCGATATCCACGTGCTTGGCTTCGCCGAAAATATCCTGCGTGACAACGGAAATGTTTTCGCTGATTAAGCCGGATAAATCCATTTCGTCCGCCGTCTTATAATCGTAGAACTTCGTTGCGCCGTCTAACGTTAAATAGAAGGGATAACTCGTTCCCGAAAGCTTGGTCGGGAGCAGGGGGGCAATCGGCTTGCCTTCCGGCTGATGCTGACCAAACAACGCGCCGATAATGGACGGTGCCGCCGAGTAAAGGAAAGGACCGTTAAAATACGATTCCATTGCAATCGGCGTGATACCGCTCTTATAAAAGAGCGTATCCGAAACGGTTAAACTGCCTTTATAATCGGTTTTTACGCTGTCCGCGTCCGCATTCAGCGCGTCCTGCAACGCCTGCAACGCTTTTTTCGCCGTTTGCTCTTCTACGGTGTTGAGCAGGTATTGCGTCATCAAAATATCGCCTGCGCTCGTCGCGCCCATAAGACTGGGCTTGGCGGGAATAGACAAATACGTTTTCAAATTCTCGTTGACGGTACTTCCGTCGGCTGCGTATAGCGTACGCGGGGTTTCGTCCTTGACGGGGATAAACTCATTACAGCCAACCGCTAAAAGAAAGTTGCGGGAGTTGGAGAGTAAGCAGTTTTCAATAGTCACGTCTTTGGACGAGAAACAGCGCACGATATTTTTACCGTTTTTGAGTACGGAATTTTTCAAGGTGACGTTGTCTGCCGCAATCTCCATTACGTTTCCGACCGTGTCAAGGTTGGTGATACTGCTGCCAAAGTCGCACCCGATCAAGTTTACGTCGTTGATGGTGGAGTTTGCGCCGTCCACGTACATACTCACGTTATCCTGCCCGAAAGCGGAGATGAGCGGTAGGTTGTTGGGATCGCCCAGCGTATAGAAGGGCAAAGGCCCCCTAAATTGATTGTTATCGTTGAGCTTGGGTACGATTTGTCCTTGCACCATATAATACGAATACGGATACGTCAGGTTATGGAAATTGAGCGTGTAGCCGTTGCCGTAAAAATCCTTTTGAACGCGCAAGCCAACTTTGACCTTTTCGCTAATTTTCTTGTATTTGCTGCTGTTTTTCGAAGCAAAATCATTCCACTGGTCGATATATTCTTTGTTGTAGGTGGTTGTAAACGAATATACTTCTTTTGCAAAGTTATATTGCTGGGTGGTGGGGTTGTAATTGCCGAACAATTCCACGTTATTCCCCGCCCGACGGGTCATATTTCCGTTTGATAAAATGGGTTTGCCGTATTCGTCGCAGTTATATACGTTATGAATTGCTTCAAACGATTTTCGCAGCACGACCACTTCGCCGTTCGTCGAGTTGTTGGTGCAATAAAGCAAATCGTTATAGGTATATACGTTTACGCCTTCGTCAACGACTGTGAACGAGTACGTTTCACTCAAAGTCGCCCCCGACATTTTTGCATTGAGCGTAAAATACCCTTCGCCCGCGGAATGGATAGTTAAAGTGGACGATTGTGTATCGAATTGTACGTTGGGCGACGTTTCGACCAGCGTCAGCGTGCTTTGCATAGAAGCGGGAATACATTGAATTTTGAACGCTACCTGCGCTTGTTGCTTTTGCCCGTCTATCAAATCGTACATACCAAAGTACGTGGTATCGTCGATATTGTTTTGCGAGCTTTGCACTTCCGTCATCGCAAGGATTGCGCCCGTTTCGTAAATGACGCCGGTCATACGGCGGGAAACGTTGCCTTTTGCGTTTGCGCAGGTAATAGTCACGCGGCCTTCCGCGATGGGATATAAAACGTAGCCGGTATCTTCTTCGACGATTTCCGCTACGGTATTATCGCTGCACGACCAAACCAAATCATTCCCTTCCGATAAAGGATAGTTCGACGTATTGACGCCGGTTGCGTGCAAGGGATAGCTCTTGCCTTCGCCCAGCTTAAACGCTTCCACGTCGTTATAGCTCCATTCGATATACGAAATATCGTGATGGAACGTTTTTAACGTGACCTTAACCGTCGCTACGCCAAGCAGCGACAAGATGAAGGGCAATATTAAGATGATGGCAAGATTTTTCTTTTTCATACTCGTATTAGTGAATAGGTTCCATATCCAGGAAACCTAAAATTATTTTCTTTTTTAAGTTGATAAAGTGGGGCACGGCAAGGATACCGAAAAAGCCGGTACCAATCAGGTACGCCACCCAAAGCGGTAAACGATATCCTGTGTCTGCTGTGCCTACTATGCCTACAATCGAACCGACGACAAACAAAATAGGCAATAGATACGCATAAATGGACGTCATAACCGATTCTTGTGCGTGCGTGCGCTGCAAAGCGAATTGTTCTTTGAGCGAGAGTACGGTAAACGTCGTTAAAAGCATTGCGGTCAGCAAAGTGGCAAATGCAAACGTTAAAAAGGATACCGTTCCCGAAATCCACAGCGTCAAGGTCGTCACAAGCAGGGAAGCAAACGAGAGTATGCACGGCACCGCAATTTTGATAAATACCTGCGTTTTTATAGGTACAGGTATCGTTTTAACGATACGCATCGTGCGTTCTTCCTTTTGGAAAAAGTCGTTCGCGCCCGCGCTGATAATTACGGAAAAGAGCATAACGATCAGCATATCCAAAAGGGGTATCAGCTCGGGGAACGCACTCATATAATAAGCGAACGTACCCGACGAAAATACCGTGTTCAGCGAATGGATTACTACGTAAACCAAGAAGGGCTGAATCATCAAAAGGCCAGTGAACGAGAAAATATTACTCGAATCGCGGAACAAGAGCAGCCATTCTTTTTTGAAAAGCGCCCATTTTGGCGTGAGCTTACCCACCACCTTGTTTTTTCTTTTTCTGTCGCTGAGCTTAAACGAGCGAAGATAGTGGAAACAAGTGACGGCGAGCGTCGTACCCAGCACGAACAATCCTGCAAAGATAGCCAAACAGAATAAAAACTTGTTGGTAGCCCCGCTGAAAAAGATGTCCGCATAGAAGTTTGCGGGGATTAAATAACGCCGTAAAACGGCTAAAAAGTTGATAGATTCCACGGTAAACAACGCGCCGATATCGTTGTTGACAACGAGCGTCATAAACCACTGTAAAACGGTATTATACGCCATACAGGCAAAGCACATAACGATCAATGCGACGATGAATTGTACGACGGTGTATTTTTTCAAAAAGTCGATAAAAATTTTGCAAGGATATACCAAAAGCAACGCGACGCCCACTTCAAAAAAGAAGGATAAGAAGGGATAGAACACACCCATATAATAGTACATAGGCGGTTTGCCTACCATAAGCCCGTACGAAACGATGAGCGGATAGACAAGCAGCGTCGTCGTTAAAAAGTGGGATAAAAATAAAAAGATTAATTTCGACCCGATGAGTTGTCCGTTGGAGATGGGGTGTAAAATGAGCTGTGCGTTATCCTTTTCGTTGAAGAAGAGCTTATGCGCTTGCATCAAATCCAAAAAGGTCATCGCTACGGATATAAAGAATAAAAAGAGCGTTAAAAAAGGGATGGTTGCGTTGTTATAGTTTCGGATTTTGCTTAAAATCATCGAAAACATAAACGTTTCAATCACCAAAAACACAGCGAAAATCAAAATAGACGATATCGCCGAGATAATATTCTTTTTTACCGACCCTTTGCCGCCAAACAGCAGCTTAAAGTCTTTCAAAAGAAGACTGAGCATTAATTTTCTCCGTAAGTGTCCATAAAAATTCGGGGGAGCTGTAAGCGTTTATTCGGGTTTTTATTTAAGTCGAATACCGCATTGACAACGCCGTTATGAATAATTGCGACGCGGTCGCATAATTTAGAAATCAAGTCGATATTGTGCGAAGTGACAAACACCGTTTTGCCGTGGTTTGCATATTCGCGCATCATTTTTTTGAGCTCTTCCTGCGCCATAATGTCCAAACCGACCGTCGGCTCGTCCAAAATCCAAATGTTGGGGTTGTGCATTAAGCTTGCCGCCAAGCACAGCTTCTGCTTCATACCGTGAGAATAGGCGGACGTGCGGTTGGAAAGCTCGTTTAAGTCGAGCTGTAAACGCTTGCAAAGGTATTGATAGGAAGCGGTAAATTCCCGCTCGTTCAAGCCGTAAATGCTGGCGATGAACTCTAAATAATCGTAGCCCGTCATCGTATCGTAGCAGGTGGGCTCGCTTGGAACGTAGCCAAACGAATATTTGGCTTCAAGCGGTTCCTTTTTAATATCGTAGCCGCCTACCTTGATGCTGCCCGATTGAAAGTTCTTCGCGCCAATCATACAATCGATGGTGGTAGATTTACCCGCGCCGTTTTTTCCTAAAAAGCCAAACAGCTCGCCCGGATACACGTCCAAGGATAATCCCTTCAAAACGTGTTTTTTACCGTACGATTTATTCAAATCTTTAATTTCGACGGCGATTTTTACTTCGTTTTCGTCGGGAATTTTTGTTTCATTTTCCATAAGGTCACCTTTTGCGTTTCCAGTGTATTGAGCTTGGATTTTTTAATGGGCGCAAAGCGCGCAATCGACGAGCTTTCGTCCGTGAGATTGATAAACCAAACGTGCTCGCGGTGATGAATGTCTTGATAGGTTGCGTATTTTGCCCCGCATTCGCTGCAAGTAAAGTGTCCGTAGTCAAAATCCGCACTCTTGCTGCCGCAAATCGGGCAGTAGGTATGGTACAGCTCGCTCGCAAGCAAGGTGTCCATTTTTGTTCGTACCCAGCACTCTACCATTGATAATTCTTCAATCGCGCCGCGGAAAATCGGTTTAGGTTCGGGTTTGCAGTACGCCAAATTCCATATCGAGATAGCCGCTTTTGTATCAAAGGGGAGCGTTTCCGTATTTTTAGGAATATCCGAAAATTCTTCCGCGTCCATAGAATATAAGAGCAGGTGCGTGGACGTATTTGCCGTTTGTTCTTTCGCAAAGCGGTGGGTCACGCGCAGGCACAAGCCGCGGTTTTGTTCGTACGGCTGAATATCCAAATAAAACTGCGCCACGGCAAACCGAAGGGGCTGAATGGAAAAATTCCCTGTGCGATCGCACGCAAGCGCACGGTTGGAAATAAGAGAAAAGCCAAGCTTTTTCAAGCCCTTTAACACGAGTGCGAAATAGTGCGTTTGGAACGCGTACGGCGCCGTTTGTTCTTCGGTAATTCTTCTGGTACGGTAGAATTTATAGCAAATATTATACGCGCGTTCTTTGAGCAAAATGTTGGTAGGATGTACCGTCTTTAACGGCGGGCATTGTTTGTGAATAATTTTGTAAAAGGAAGTATTTTTGATACGTTTGAGTTTTCTCGACAGCGTATCTACCTTTTGCAAAACGGCAAGCACCTGCGTATGCACGGGAGAAAGGGCGGCTTGCCCTACGAACGTTTCCACCAAATTTCCGTAAAAGGTGACGTACCGTTTCAACGCGCTGTCGATGCTGTCAATCAGCGTGACGATAAAGATATTTTCGTAAATTTTAATTTCATTCTCGTTCAAGTGCGTATAAACGTACTCGGGCGACATAGAAATTCCTTTGCGCTTCCAAAGCTCCGCGTCCTGCAGCGTGCGTTTGAACGTTTCGGGGGAAACGTTGCTTACCAAGCCCGCGCGCATAAGCACTTCTTCCGTTTTACTGGAAATTTTCGGTTTCGCGACGATGGTGGAGATAACGTCCACCACTTTGGGCAGCGCGCTTAAATATTCGACGTCTTTGCTAAAATAAATATCCTGCAAAGAATCTAATTTTAACTGCTCAATATCGTCGTAATAGGACGCATAATCCTTACGGGCGCGAGCAAAACGATTCATATTGATTGTGTTGCGCTCAAAATAACGCGCCGAAATAACGTCCATACCTTTCCTACCGTCGCCCTTATAGAAATAGGGCGGATTTTATCTTGATTATAATTTCTTGATGAGTAAATTAATCGATTTCTCGCTGCGGGCAAGTACGCCTGCGCCGTACGTTTGCGCCATCAACGAAAGCAGCTGCTTCAACGCGCCTTTCACGTAGTCTTCAAATCTGCCATCGATTTTTGCAAGCACTTTCCGCGAGAAGATGAAATCGAGCGCTTCTTCCTTCGTGCCGCCGCACGCTACGTAGATAGGAACGAGTTTTTCGATTTGCATCATAACACGGTTACCGAACGTGACGTCGAATTGTTCGTCCACGAACGCCGTGAGCTTGTCGAATTTTTCAAAGTCGCCCGCGTGCATTGCGTTTTCCGCGTTTGCAAGCGCGCCTTTGTACAAGGAAAGCAATTTCGAGTGGCTCAGCGTAATCGGTTCGCATTCGCCCTGCGGTTTGAACGCTTGGTTACGGCTGCCGAATTCCATCGTAATCGCACGGTCATATACCTTATCCGAGATAGAGAAGGTCGAATCGTCCTTGTTCGCCGTACCCACGAAATAGCAATTGGGAGAAATTTGGATATACCCGTCGTCCACCTTTGCAGGGGGCAAGAAGTCGTGGGGAATTTGCATCAAACGCAGCTTCCATTCGTCCTGCGGATATTCGAGCACGGACAAAAGGTCGGCAAAGTAATATTCAACACGCGAAATGTTCATTTCGTCGAGTACGAAAACGTGGATTTGGTCGGGATTATACGCCGCGTGGTAAAGGTGGAGTAAGAAATCCGTTTCCGTGTACGTTTTCGAGAAGTCGTTGAAGAAGCCGAGTACGTTCGATTTATCGCGCCAAGTCGTTTGAACGGGCATAAACAACGCGTTGCCTTTGACGAATTTTGCAAAGTATCTGGGGAGCGACGATTTACCCGTACCGCTCAAACCTTCCAAAATCATAAAGTGGGACGCACCGAACGCCGCGATGAACATACGGATCGTTTGTTCGTCGAAGAATAAGCCTTCTTTATCCGCAAGATAATTTCTAAAACGGTTGCAAAGCTCGTCTAACGAAACTTCGTCCGATTGAATTTCTTCTACCGCATACCCGTCGTATTCGATATCCATTGCGGAAAGGGACGGGAATACGATTTCTCTGTCGGCAAGCTTTTCCGAGTTGCTCAGCGCCGTCATTTCACCGCCGCCAAGCACGCCTTCGCCTACGCCGCCGATTCCGCCGCCCACGCCGCCGGCGGCATTTTCGCCTTGTGCGTTGGGATGGTCAAAACTGGACGCGATATCAATCGTTTCTTCTTCGGGCATATCGATTTCTTCCATATCTTCGGAAAAACGGAAGGGCTTGTCGATGAAAATTAAGTTGATGATGAGCATCAACGCCGCGCCGATGAGCAAGAACAATACGGCAAAAATCAACGTACCAAGCGCCATCGCTTGCCCAAAGAACGTCATAATCGTACCGATATTTTCCGCCGTTTTCGGGGTAGTAAGCGCAATCGTAAAGCCGAGCGAAAGCAGTACGCACGCAAGCAACGATATGATGTATAAAATCCAAACTTTTGCGGATTTTAACTTGATATTGTTATTGATTGCATACTTGCGGATATACAAAACGCTCGCCGTAAATATAACGATGTACAGCGCAATCATCATCAGCCCGATATAACCCACGATAGGGGTGGTAATGGACGGGAAGCCAAGCGCGGTTGCGATGGCTTGAATGATATTCCGCGACGACATAATGGCGTGCGAGCCCTCGATGCACATTCCCGTAAAGCCGATAATCAGCCCGTAAAAGATGGAAATGGATAACACAATTAGGTTTTTTCTGGTAAAATAGGGTTGTTTCACTGTTTTTGTCCCTTCTTTATTTATTTGGCTTTGGAATTGATTCCGTCGCCGATTTTTTTATCTTTTGTTATTTTTTTTGTTTTTTTCGGGGGCGGGTACTGCAGGAATCATAATTTCATCCGCCTGCATACCTTCGTTTGTTTTCAAAACGCGTATCAGCGTTTGTTCGGAAGATAATTGCGTTTGTTTATCTACCGCTTCCTTTTTCACAAAGCCCGATTCGTCAAAATGGTACGCGTGCTGCTTATAATAGATGGTTTCGCTAAAAACCGCCGTTAGCTCGTTCGCGTTTTGCAAAGCGGGGATATCGATATCCATTGCGTCTTTTAACAAACTCATACGCATATCGCGTACGCGCGTCGCGCGCGTGTTGTAGGTGCGCAGCATAATTAAACAATAGAGTAGTGCGGCAACCGTGACGATACCGCTATACGATTGTAAAAACATTACGAAAATGCCCACTACGGGTATATGCTGACCGCGATATACCCCGATTACGTCGTCAAAGCTCGGCCGATAACTGTCCGTTGCATTATTCGCGTCGCCGCGCGTGATATATCGAATGCCCGAAAAGCCAACTTCTATATCAATAATGCGGTGGATAATGTTTACGCCGTCGTTGTTGACGTATGCGATAACGTCGTATTTTTTCAGCTCGGAAGACGAATCGACTTTATCCAAAACGATGATATCGTAGGTATTAAATTGATCGTTGAGATTGTTCGTGATAAGGTATGTGTTGTCTTTGTGCTTCTCACTCATCGAGCCGGACGCAACGACCATCAGACCTTTTCCGCCGATCATCGTGAACTCGCCCGTGATTTTATTAAAGAGTGAAAAAACTAAAGTAGGTGTCAGCGCAACTAAAACGACGTAAAAAATAACCGTTTTGATAACGCTAAACACCTTTCTTCTTTTCACCGTAGATGACTTTGATCCATAGATAAAATCATCGATGAGCTCGATATCGCGTTTGCCTGCCTTGACTTCCACGATTTCCGAATCGGTAAAATTCCGATACAGAATCGTGAAAATCGTAGCAAAGCTCGCCACGCCGACCGCTGTCACGATCAACGATATAATTTCTACAGGAGTCATAAATATTATTTCGCCGTTGCCGTTAACGTCACTACGTATTTATAATCGTAAACAGGCGCAGGCACTTCTACGTTGTTGTCGGGATTTTCATCCGAATTGAGCGCGATTGCCGCGTCAATTTCCGTTTGGTTGGTAGGGGTACCGCGGAGCATTGTTTCAAACGCTTCCATTTCCGCTTTTACTTGCGCGTCGGAAACGGCCTTGCCTGCTACCGTTTCATCGTAGTATTCGCAAGGGTTCATTCCGCCGAATTTTTCGCCCCAGCCAAAGGTAATGGTATAGTAGAAGGTTGCCGAGTCGTTGTTTTGGTTATAATCCCAACCAGTAGCTGCGGCTTT
>JAZRIK010000084.1:0-5296 GCA_045645245.1 Candidatus Scatosoma sp.
TAACATTTTCGATTGCAAGCAGGTATCTTCGTCGATTTTGAACAGCGTGTAGAGCGATTTCATTCTTTCCCCGCCAAAGCGCAAAACCAAATCGTCTTCCAAGGACAAGAAGAATACCGACATACCGATATCCCCTTGACGGCCTGCACGGCCGCGGAGCTGGTTATCGATACGGCGCGATTCGTGGCGTTCGCTACCGATGATGCAAAGACCGCCGGCTGCAATTACTTTTGCCTTTTCTTCGTCCGTTTGTTTTTTGTAATATTCGTAAACCTTTTGATATCTTTCGCGAAGCGCTTTAATTTCGTCGCTTACGTCGGTAATATACAAGCTGATTGCAAGCTCGATATCTTCGTGCGCCGCGCCTTCTTCTCTCAAACGCTTTTTCGCCAAATATTCGGGGTTGCCGCCCAGCAAAATATCCGTACCGCGCCCTGCCATATTGGTAGAAATGGTCACCGCGCCCAAACGGCCTGCTTGCGCAACGATTTCCGCTTCGCGCTCGTGGTTTTTCGCGTTCAAAATGTTATGCTTTACACCGTTTCTAACCAGCAAACGCGAAATTTCTTCCGATTTATCTACCGAAGAAGTACCCACCAAAATAGGCTGACCGCTTGCGTGGCGTTGTATAATTTCTTCTACAATCGCACGCTTTTTGCCATTCACCGTCGAATACACCATATCGGGCAAATCCACGCGTTGTACGGGGCGGTTGGTCGGGATTTCCACTACGTCCAAAGAGTAAATGGTTCTAAATTCCGCTTCTTCCGTTTTCGCCGTACCCGTCATACCCGACAGCTTGTTATACAAACGGAAATAGTTTTGGAAGGTGATGGTTGCGTACGTCTTGTTTTCGCTGCGGACTTCTACCCCTTCTTTCGCTTCAATCGCTTGGTGTAAGCCGTCCGAATATCTACGCCCGATCATCAAACGGCCGGTAAATTCGTCCACGATCACCACTTCCCCTTCGCTTACGATATAATCTTCGTCCAGCTTAAAGAGTTTGTGTGCTTTGAGCGCTTGTTGAATGTGATGGTTAAGATCGGCGTGTTCGATTTCCGCGATGTTGTCGATACGGAAAAATCTTTCCGCTTTTTTCGCGCCGCTTTCGGTCAATTCTACCGTCTTTTCTTTACGGTTGATGATGTAATCCCATTCTCTTGCTTCCGCTTTGGCTCTCTTCCCTTCGGGTGCAGCGAGTGCCGCCGCCGCGCGTTTTTCCGCAAGCTCCGCTTCGTAGTTGGCTTGCTCTTCGAGCGTCATTTGCGTATAATCGACAAATTCTTCTTCGTCGTCCGCATCGTCCGTATCTTCTACTTGTTCTACGGCTTTTTTCTTCTTTTTCTTATCCGATTTTTGCTGCAAAGCCGCGTTTTCTTCTTGTTCTTTGAGTTCGTCGTCGAAGCCGCCTTGGAAGGTACGGACAAGCTTATCCACCTGTACGTACAAATCGGACGATTTTTCCCCTTGACCGGAAATAATCAAAGGCGTTCTCGCTTCGTCGATTAAAATGGAATCGACTTCGTCCACGATGGCAAACGTCAAGTCGCGTTGCATCATTTTCGTAATATCCGTTTTTAAGTTATCGCGCAAATAGTCGAAACCGAATTCGTTATTCGTACCGTAAACGATGTCGCACTTATACGCTTCGCGTTTTTGATCGTCGTCCATACCGGGTACTACTACGCCTACGGTCAAGCCCATAAATTTATGCACTTTGCCCATCCATTCGGCGTCGCGCTTTGCAAGATAGTCGTTTACCGTGACGATATGCACACTCTTGCCCGTGAGTGCGTTCAAATAAGCAGGCAGCGTAGAAACGAGCGTTTTACCTTCACCCGTGCGCATTTCCGCGATACGGCCTTGGTGCAAACAGATACCGCCGATAATTTGCACGCGGAAGTGGCGCATACCCAGCACGCGCTTTGCCGCTTCTCTAAGTGCTGCAAACGCGTCGAACAAAATATCGTCCAGCGTTTCGCCGTTTTGCAAACGGTCTTTCAAAACCTGCGTTTGCGCCTTGAGCGTTTCGTCGTCCATCGCTTGATATTTGGGTTCGAGTGCTTCCACCTCGTCCGCCATTTTATTCAACTTTTTCAAGCTTCTGCGACTGTCTCCGCCCATCAAGTATTTAATAAGTCCCATTGAAAAAACTCCAAAAAAAGATTTGTTTTTTATTTGTTTTGGCGCGGGTAAAAAATACCGTATGCCGTCATCTTATATTGTACAATATTTCCGCCGAAAATCAAAGCGTTTTCAACGGTTTTTCTATAAAAAAGTGATAAAAATCCGCGCGAGTTCGCATTTTTATCCTTCGCCCCTTTTTTTATAACCGTTTTTTCGCCGTTTCACACGCAAATCGCGCCTTTTTGTTATTGTTTTTTTCCTTTTTACAATCGCTACCCCTTTGTATTTTCGTTGACAAATGTCCTTGCGTATGTTATACTATAACATATTTCTCGTTATGGAGCAAATTATGAGCAAAGTAATTTTACCCAAAGGATATAAGTCGTCTTTAAGCTTATACGACACGCAATCGGCTATCGGACTGCTCAAACGCACGTTTGAAGAACGGCTGTGTTTGGCACTCAACTTAAAGCGTGTTTCCGCGCCCTTATTCGTCGATCCCGACACCGGCTTGAACGACGATTTGAGCGGGAAAGAACGCGCCGTTCGATTCGACTTAAAAGAAACGGGCAAGGACGCGGTGGTTGTGCATTCGCTTGCAAAATGGAAGCGTATGGCGCTTGCCGTGTATCAATTTTCCGCAGGCGAGGGCTTATATACCGATATGAACGCCATTCGCCGCGATGAAGAAATGGATAATTTGCATTCCGTTTACACCGATCAATGGGACTGGGAAAAAATCATTACTCCCGAAACGAGAAATATCGAATATTTGAAAAAAGTGGTGCAAGGCATCGTGGGCGCAATTTGCGACACGCTCGATTATCTCAAATGCCGCTATCCGCAAATTGATGTGGATTTGAAGCGCACCGTGCAGTTTGTCACGGCGCAGGAGCTGGAAGATTTGTACCCTAACCTTTCGTCCAAAGAACGGGAAAACGCGTATGCGAAAGAGCATAAAACGGTGTTTATTATGCAAATCGGCGATAAGCTCAAATCGGGTCAGCCGCACGACAACCGCGCGCCCGACTATGACGACTGGTCGCTCAACGGCGATATTCTGTTTTGGAACGATTTGCTCGGCTGTGCGTTCGAGATCTCGTCCATGGGTATCAGAGTTGATGAAAAATCGCTGGATAGTCAGCTGAAAAAAGCGGGCGCGGACGAGCGAAGAAAACTCCCCTTCCATAAAGCGCTGTTCAACGGCGAGCTGCCCTTGACGATGGGCGGCGGCATCGGGCAATCGCGGCTTTCTATGCTTCTCCTTGGCAAGGCGCATATCGGCGAAGTGCAAGTATCGCTTTGGGACGAGCAAACGCGTAAAATTTGTAAAGAAAACGGCATCGTTTTGTTATAAAATCGGAGAAAATAGTATGAACGAAATAGGGAAACGAACGAAGAAACTCAACGTCGTTTGCACGATAGCGGCATTTGCAATCCTTGTTTTGATTTTTGCTTTGGAAATTTGGCAATATCAGCTGTATCAAGATGCTTTACCGAAAAACGACGACGACTGGGGGCGCGGATTGATTATTCTCGCCATCATCGTTTTGTGCGTTTACGCAGCCCTGCCCTTGGGCGTTGGCGCAATTTTACATCTTATCTCCACCGTTGGTATTTACAAATCGCAAACCAAAGCGCGCGGATTTTTGATCGTTGGTATCGTTGGTAAATTCTTTACCGCCGTCACCTTGCTCGTCTTTACGGGCTTGCTTATATATGCGGAAGTTTACGGCGTTGTCACCAAGGTATTTTACATAGCATTCGCTATCGGATATATCGTAATTGCCACTTTGCAAATCAAGCTGTCTAAACAAATGAAAAATGCAAATTAAGCTTATTTATTAAATATTTACACCCCTTTTTGCCGAATGCAAAAAGGGGTGTAATTTTATATTCATCTCGTACCTGGGTGGGGGTTTTAGATTTTATTCTTTAATTTCTCGGTCAAATACGCCGCGAAAAATACTTTTACCAAATCAAATGGCGCATACGGCAAAATCAACAAGCTTACCGCGCCGATAAAACCGATAGGAGCGCTTTGTATAGACGAAAGCACGAGTAGCCAAATGGTTGCAATCAAATAGCAAACAAGCATACCTATCGCCATAATGACCGTGTTTTTCCATAGCCCGCCGCGCACTTTTTCGCAAGCAAACGCGGTAAACGGCGCAACGATTAAAAAACTCACCAAATATCCGCCTGCGGGGGTGAACAGCTTCCCCATTCCGCCCGTGAAGCCGGCAAAAACAGGCACTCCGATTAAACCGAGTAAAAGGTAGGCGAGCACGGCGAAAAACGTGCGTTTTGCACCCAACAGCCCAACGATGGTAAACAGCGCGAGCGATTGCAGCGTGATGGGCAGCGCGCCGATAGGAATGCTTATCCACGAGCACACGCTCAAAAGCGCAACGGCAACCGCCGCATAGCAAAGCGTTTTCGTCGTATTTTGTAAGCGCCCGTCCTTCATAGAAAGCTCCTTTCCCTTAAAAAAGTCGAGCAAAAATGCCCGACTTTTTCGTTTATCTTTTGCTTATAAATATTTTTTCAAATCGTCCACGCGGTTGGTTTGCTCCCACGCAAAGCCCTTATACCCAAAGTGTCCGTACGCCGCCGTCTTTTTGTAAACGGGCTTTCTTAATTCCAACGTGCGAATGATGGCATACGGGCGCAGGTCGAATTCCGCTTTTACGATTTCCGCCAAGCGTTCGTCGTCGAGTTTGCCCGTGCCGCGGGTATCCACGAATACCGAAACGGGATTTGCCACGCCGATTGCATACGCCACTTGAATTTCCACTTCGTCGGCAAGCCCTGCCGCAACCAAGTTTTTCGCGATATATCTGCAATAGTACGCCGCGCTTCTATCCACCTTCGTGGGATCTTTGCCCGAGAACGCGCCGCCACCGTGCGCACATCTGCCGCCGTAGGTGTCTACGATGATTTTTCTACCCGTCAAACCGCTGTCACCTTCCGGGCCGCCGATTTCAAATCTACCCGTGGGGTTCACGTAAATCTTCGTTTTTGCATCCATCAATCTTGCAGGGATAATCGCGTCGATGACGTATTTTTTCATATCTTCGCGGATTTGTTCCTGCGAAACTTCCGCATCGTGCTGGGTGGAAACTACCACCGTATCCACACGCTTTGCAACGCCGTCCACGTATTTTAC
>JAZRIK010000085.1:0-12050 GCA_045645245.1 Candidatus Scatosoma sp.
CTCCGACTTGTTATTATTAAATACGGCGTTTCCATCAGCGCCGTTGCCGAATCGCTTACTGAGGCGATTAAGTATAAGGTAGAAGGGTTTACGGGTATGATCGTGGACAGCGTAAACGTAAACGTAATCGGGGTAAAATTATAACAATCCAGCGCTATTGAGCCATCATAGCGCTTTTTTGCGTGTATGCGCGCGCGTGCGAAAAATTTTATACTTCCTTATTATAAATACGAGAAAGTTTTTCGCAGGTTGTCCGTCGCTTTGAACGGGGGTATGCAGTTGCAACGCCACGATAAGGAGTTCAAGGTGTGTTCGACGCGGACAACGCTTATACAATAATGAAAAAGAGGAGCATTTTCTAATGCATAAAACGATAAACAGCACCGAATTTCGTAAAATGATACTCGTCGGCGCGAAACAGCTTGAGCTGAACCGCGCGAAAGTGGACGCACTCAACGTATTCCCTGTTCCCGACGGCGATACGGGTACAAATATGTCGCTTACTATGCAATCGGCGGTACGCGAGCTCACCGCTTGTCCGTCCAGCGCATTTTCCGAAGTGTGCAATAGTATTTCCAAGGGCGCGTTAAAAGGCGCGCGCGGGAACTCCGGCGTTATTTTGTCGCAAATTTTGAAAGGCATTTGCTCGGTTTTGGGCAAGTGTGAAAAAGAAGTAGATACCAAAACGTTTGCAAAGGCAATGGAAGCGGGCACGAAGGTTGCCTACGGCGCGGTATCCGTACCCAAAGAAGGTACGATTTTGACCGTTATCCGTATGATGAGTGAAATTGCGCCCAAGGTTGCAAGCAAGAAAAAGACGTTTGAAGAATTTTTCAAAGACGTAATCGACGAAGGCGAAAGAGCGCTCGCACTCACCCCTGAAATGCTGCCCGTTTTGAAAAAGGCAGGCGTTGTGGATAGCGGCGGCGTGGGGCTTATGACCATTTTCAAGGGCTTTGCGTCCGAGCTTACGGGTGAAGAAATTGCGGAAACGATTACCGAAGCGGTTGCGACGGAAGACGAATCGGAATTTGGCGACAATTCCAGCATTATCAATATGGATTTGGGCGAAATTCAATACGCATACTGCACCGAATTTTTCGTTATCAATATGAAAAAGAGCACGACGCTTTCCGCAATCGATCGTTTAAGAGAGCGTTTGATGGCGATTGGCGACAGCGTTATTTGTATCGGCGATTTGGAGCTTGTCAAGGTGCACGTGCATACCAACCAACCGGGCAAGGCGCTTACGTATGCGCTTGAGCTTGGCGAGTTGGATAGACCGAAAATTGAAAATATGCTTGAACAAAACCGCCAAATCAAAGCGAAGATGGAAGCGGAAAAGAAAGAAATGGGTATGCTCGCCATTTGTACGGGCAGCGGACTTTCGGATATCTTCCGCGATTTGCAGGTAGATCGCATCATCGAAGGCGGTCAAACGATGAACCCCAGCGCAAGCGATATCGCTACCGCGGCGCAAAAAATCAATGCGGAACATATTTTCATCTTCCCCAACAACAAAAACATTATTTTGGCGGCGGAACAAGCAAAAGCACTCGTGGAAAATAAGACGATCCACGTAATTCCCACCAAAAACGTACCCCAGGGCTTCTCTGCCGCGCTCGAATTTAACCCCGACGCAAGCGCAGAAGAAAACAAGACGAATATGATCCACGCGCTGGATAACGTAAAAGCGGGTCAAGTGACGTACGCTGTCCGCAACACGTCGCTCAACGGCTTCTCTATCAAGGAAGGGGATATTATCGGCTTGGACGATAAAAAGATTTTGGCAAAATCGCACTCGGTAGAAGAAACGGTGGTTAAACTCATCGCGAAGATGAAAGAAGATTTCCATCAAATGATTACCCTTTACTACGGCGAAGACGTAAAAGAAGACGAGGCGGAAGCTTTGTGCGCGGCAATCGCGGAAAAATATCCCGATTGCGACGTCGATTTCCATAACGGCGGTCAATCGGTATATTATTATATCCTGTCTTTGGAATAATAAATATACAAAAATAGTACAAAAATTGCATAAATATACACAAAAGCGGGTGGAAAGGTTGGAGCTTTCTTCCCGCTCTGCATTTTATCAAAGGAGTTTAACGTGAAACTGTCTTCCCTGCGCCAAGTGGGCGAAAAGCGCGAAAAAGAATTTAATAAATTAGGCGTATATACGGCGGAAGATTTGATAAAAACGTTTCCGCGGACGTATCTCGATTTGACCGAGCGCGTGTCCATACGCACGCTGTATCATAACGATATGGCGCTGATTGCTTGCGAAGTGGTACGGCTTGCGCCCACGCATTTTGGCAGCAGGACAAAAGTGGTAAAAGCCCTTTGTAATCAAGACGGTTTTGCCTTTTCCGCCGTGTGGTTTAATCAACCGTACGTAGCGCAAAAGTTAAAGCCGGGCGAGTATTTGTTTTACGGCCGCGTACAAAATAAATATGGGCAAGTGTCCATCGTCAACCCCACCTTTGAGCCGCTGGATAAAAACTATCGTTTGAAAGGCATTTTACCCGTCTATTCGCTCAAAGGCAAGCTCTCGCAAAAGATTGTGCGCGACGCGGTAAAGGAAGCGCTTTTGAAGGTGGATATCGATAGCGTTATCCCGTATCAAATTATAAAAAAATACAATTTGCCGTCGCTTGCCAAAGCGTATTACGACGTGCATAATCCGCCCGACGAGCAAAGCAAGGCGCTTGCGTCCGAACGCATTGCGCTGGAAGAATATTTTATTCTCATTTCCGCATTCAAGCTCATCAAGGGCGGGAAAGAAGAAATTCGTACCCGTAAATACGGCGTGACGGCGGGGCAAGTGAAGGAATTTTCCACTCGGTTTGGGTTTGAATTCACAGACGGGCAAAAGCAGGCGGTGAACGATATTTTCAACTCGTTGCACGGCCCGACGAAGATGAATAGATTGCTGCAAGGGGACGTAGGCAGCGGTAAAACTGCCGTGGCGCTTTGCGGTATTTATATGGCGGTGAAGAGCGGATATACGGCGGCGTATTTGTCGCCAACCGAAGTGCTTGCCGCGCAAAATTACGCGCTGCTTCAAAAATATTTTCCCGATTATAAGGTGGGCTATTTGGCGGGCGGAATGACGGCGAAAGAAAAGCGCGAAATGAAAGAACGCTTGAAAAACGGCGAAATTGATATTCTTTGCGGAACGCACGCCATTTTACAAGGGGACGTGGAAATGCCGTCGCTTGCGTTTATCGTGTGCGACGAGCAGCACCGTTTCGGCGTGGCGCAGCGCAACGCGCTTTCGCAAAAGGGCGAAGGCGTTGACGTGTTGGTTATGAGCGCAACCCCCATTCCCCGTACCCTTTCTTTGATTTTTTACGGCGATTTGGACGTGACGACGATTACGGACAAGCCCAAAGCCCGTCAGGAAATTACTACGAGTATTATTCCGCAATCCAAATACGACGATATGCTTGCGTATATCGACAGAGAAGCGAAACTGGGCAAGCAAGCGTATTTTGTTTGCGCGAAGATTGAAGACGACGAAGAAGGGGAAATTATCAGCGTAAAAGAGCTGTTTGAAGAGCTGAAAGGTCGGCTTCCCACCGTGCGGTTTGGGCTGTTGCACGGTAAGATGAAGGACAAGGAAAAAGCGGAAGTGATGACGGCGTTTAAGAACCGTGAATACGATTGCTTGGTATCTACGACGGTCATCGAAGTAGGGGTGGACGTACCCAACGCGACGGTAATGATTATTTACAACGCCGAACGGTTTGGGCTTTCGCAGCTGCATCAGCTGCGCGGACGAGTGGGGCGCGGCGCGGAAAAGAGCTATTGTTTTTTATTGATGGGCTCGGAATCGGAAACGGCGAAAGAGCGGCTGTTGACGATGAAGACGCAATCGGACGGCTTCAAAATTGCGGAAAAGGATTTGGAAATGCGCGGCAGCGGCGACTTTTTCGGTACGCGGCAATCGGGAAAAATGTTCGGAGATATCAAAAACCTGCGTTATCCGACGCAAGTGGTATTTGCGGCGAAAAAGCTTTCGGACGAAGCGTTTGAGGGCAGATTTGACACGGACGCGCTGCGCGACGCGGCGATGAAAAAGTATGACAGCTTAAAAGACGTGGTGCTTAACTGACGGCTTAAAAAAATTGTCATTTTTTTCTATTACACCTATTGACGAATGAAAAAAAGTGTTGTATAATAAAAACGAAGGAGTCAGCGGCAGTGGGTGCTGTTGGAAAATAGTATGAACGTTAAAGATATAAAATTTGGTGAAAACGGCTTAATTCCCGCAATCGTGCAAGATTATGAAAGCGGCGAAGTACTTTTGCATACGTATATGAACGAAGAAGCGGTAGCGAAAACGTTTGAAACGGGCTTTGTGTATTATTATGCAAAAGACAAGGGCAGCGTGCGTAAATTCGGCGCGCAGCTTGGCAACGTGCAAAAGGTGAAAACGGCGTTTTTAGATTGCACGGGCGAAACGCTCCTTCTCAAAGTAGTGCAAAAAGGTAAAGCCGCGCCGGAGATGAATTCGTTTACCTGTTTTTCTAATCAAATTCAAGGGGATTATAAGGATATCGGCGGAGAAATGTTCGGGCGTTTGCAACGCATTGTCGAAGCATATAAAAAAGACCCCGAAGACGGCGGATATACCAGCTTTTTGTTCGCGCGCGGCGTTGATCGTATCGGCAAAAAAGTGGGCGAAGAAGCGGTTGAGTTTGTCATCGCCGCGAAAAACCCCGACAAGCAAGGCGTCGTATGCGAAGCGGCGGATTTGCTCTATCATACCACCGTGCTCTTAACGGCGCGCGGCGTGAAATGGTCGGAAGTATGCGCAGAGCTTTGCAAACGCAATAGATAATCCGTTTACATAACAAAAATTAGGGATTTGGCGTCGTCCAAGTCCCTTTTTAAGCGAAAATATGCCACTCTACTCACAGTAGAGTGGCTATTCTTTTGTGGGTAGAATGTTCGCTTTGCTTTGGTAGAGTATATACGAGCGGTTAGTAGAGTGGTTTTGCGGTTCAAAACGTTGAAAAAAGCGAAAAAATAAGGTAGAATAAAGCCGTTCTTGAAAGCGTTTGGTTTGTTTGCGTATTTTGCCGTTATATTGATAACGGTATGCGCGTAAGGCGGGCAAACAAGCCGCGCAATGCGTAAAGGACGGCTCTCGCAGTTTATGAAAAAACGTTTTTTATCAAAAATGCTGAAAACGGATAAAAATCGATAAAATTCGCACGTATTTTCGTGTTATGCTATCGTTGCCGTTTGCGCGGTAATCTATCAAGCGGGAGAAAAACGTATGGCAAGAAAAATCGTGGTCACGTCGGGAAAGGGTGGCGTAGGAAAAACTACGGTTGCCGCATACCTTGCCGCACAGCTTGCCAAGCGCGGAAAAAGCGTAGTGCTTTGCGACGCGGATTTTGGTCTAAATAACGTGGACGTCGTTTGCGGCGTGGAGCATTTTGTCACCTACGACGTAGTGGACGTAATCGAAGGTAAATGCAGGGCGAAGCAGGCGCTTGTCCGTCATCCCGATTTTTCTAACCTGTACGTATTGACAAGCTGTCATTCCGCACCCGAACGGTACGTGTCCCCGCAATCGCTGAAAATCGTATTAGACGCGCTCGCGCCGCAATTCGATTTTATTTTGATTGATTGTCCTGCGGGGGTGGACGAAGGGTTTCACCGCGCCGTGGCTTGCGCAGACGAAGCGATTGTCGTCACTACGCCGCACGTGTCGGCGATTCGAGACGCGGATAAAGTAATTACGCTGCTCAAAAGTTATCGCTTGGCGACCTTGAATTTGGTAATCAATAAGGTACGCGGCGAACTGTTGGTGTTTGGCGACTGCTTAACGCCGCACGAGATAGAAGAGCTTTTGAAGGTGCCGATTTTGGGGCTTTTGCCCGACGAATACCGTATCGGCGCGGGGGCGTTTGCAAATATACATCCTGCGTTTAAGACGCTTGCGAATAACCTATTGACAGGCAAACGCAAACTATACGACGTGACTAAACGGTACGTAGGTTTGGTTGGGAGCATACGGCGAATGCTCAAACGCAATTTATAATTGTTCGTGCGCGATAGAAAGGAGTGAGAAAAATGGCTGTTCGAAAAATTTCCGACGAGTTTTCCCGCATACATAACGTTATTCAAGCGGATAAGTCGGTGATGAGTGAAGCGTGCAAGGCGCTCGCGCTCAAGGATTTTGCAAACAAGTTTGACGAATATTTTGATATGGTGGGTTTGCCGCGTATGGAAGTGGCTTGTCAAAACGGTACTTATACCGTGCAAATTGCTTTTGAAGCGGAACGCATAAAAAAATTCAACGTGTTAAAATGAAAGCAAATAACGATTACATAGGAGAAGAAAAAAAATGAAAGAAAGAAAATTTGATTTAATTACCGATACGGGCTGCGATTTGCCCGTTGCTTACTTACAGGAACACGCAGTTGTTTGCGTAAAACTCGGTTTTGTGATGGACGGAGAAAATTACGAAGGGGAAGACGGGAAAACGATTGATGAAAAAACGTTTTATGCAAAGCTCCGCGACGGCGCGATGCCTACTACCTATCAAGTGACTGCGGAAACGGCGAAAACGCATATCGAAAAGAGCTTGAAAAATAATCGCGACGTGCTGGTGCTGGCTTTTTCGTCGGGGCTGTCGGGTACGGCGGGCAGCTTCGAAGTTGCCGCGCGCGAGCTGCGCAAAATATATCCCGCGCGTAAAATTTTCGTTATCGATACGCTGTGCGCGTCGATGGGGCAGGGGCTTTTGGTCGATTACGCCGTGAAAAAAGCGGATACGGGTGCAAGCATCGAAGAAACGGCGGCGTATCTCGTGCGGTTAAAAGGACAAATTTGCCATCATTTTACCGTGGATAATTTATTCCACTTAAAGCGCGGGGGTAGAGTATCTTCGGCTACGGCGATTGTGGGGGCGATACTCAAAATTAAACCCATTTTGCACGTGGACGATAACGGAAAGTTGGTGGCGATCGGCAAGGCGGTCGGGCGTAAAAAATCGCTCCATACCTTGGTGGAAAATTTAGCGCAAACGCAAACGCTGGGCGAAAACGACCCTATTTTTATCAGTCACGGCGATTGTATCGACGACGTCGAATACGTGAAAGGATTGCTCAAAGAACGCTTTCCAAATACGGAAATTTTCGTGAACTATATCGGGCCGGTAATCGGCGCGCATTCGGGCGCAGGCACGGTCGCTATCTTTAATAAAGGTAAATGCAGATAAAATAAAACAACTCCCGCTTGGTATATGCCAAACGGGAGTTGTTCATTTCGTTTTTATTTTTCTACGCTTATAACGGTGAGCGTATCGTTTTGCACCTGAAATTTAATTTCAAAGCAATCGAATTTCATACCGTAAACGCGGTCGGGCTCGTCCTTATACGCGGGGCGGGGATCGTCGGCTAAACATTCGATTAAACCTTGTTGTTTTTCGGTAGGAACGGCTTGTAAAAGCTCGCTTGGAAACACCACTTTCAAGGCGTGATTTTCCACCGCCGTTGCATAACCGCCCATCGCGTCTAAAATGCAATCGGCGTGGGGCAGGTACGGCTTGACGTCGAAAATCGGGGTGTTATCCAGTAAGTCCGCGCCCGATACAATTAAGGTGTCGCCGTATTCTTTCGTAGGCAAAATTTTTTCTAATTTCACACACGAAAGACCGATATGGTTGGGACGGAAAGGGGAACGGCTGGCAAACACGCCTACGCGCGTATTTCCGCCCAAGCGGGGCGGGCGTACGGTGGGCGACCAGCCCTGATTTCTCGTTAAAGAAAAATCGAACAGCACCCACAAATGCGAAAAGCCGTCTATCCCGCGCAAAGCTTCCTGCGAGCGGTATTTTGGATAAAAAATAATTTGCGCGCGCAACGATTTTGCCCTGCCGCTTTGGCGGGGAATGCCAAATTTTTCCTTAAAATCCGTTTTAATATAGCCGATCGGCTCGATATTTACAAAAGTATCCATACCCTTTATTATAAAGCAAGCCAAGCCGTTTGTCAAGTATTCCAAACGCGAGCGTTGCAATAGAATATGCAAAAATACTATATTTATTCATATTTTTATACAATTATACAATTTATTCATAAAATATTCAAAAAAATATTTAATATAATGAATAAAAGCGTTTGACAAGCAGGAAAAACAAGCGTATAATGTTTGTATAATCAACAAACGAAAGTATGCATTGTGTAAGGAGATATGCGGTATGGATAAAAAAGATATTAAAAAAGTAGTGCTTGCCTATTCGGGCGGGTTGGATACGTCGATTATTATTCCTTGGCTGAAAGAGAATTATAACAACTGCGAAGTAATTGCGGTAAGCGGAAACGTGGGGCAGGCGGATGAGCTGGACGGCTTGGAAGAAAAGGCGCTTAAAACGGGCGCGTCCAAGCTGTACGTGGAAGATTTAACGGACGAGTTCGTAGATGAATACGTTATTCCTACGATGATGGCGGGGGCGAAATACGAAGAATATTTGCTCGGCACGTCGTTTGCGCGTCCGGTCATTGCAAAACGCATTGTGGAAATTGCAAAAAAGGAAGGTGCGGACGCGATTTGCCACGGCTGTACGGGTAAAGGCAACGACCAGGTACGGTTTGAACTCACCATCAAAGCGTTTGCGCCCGATATGCCGATTATTGCGCCTTGGCGGGAATGGTCGATTAAGTCGCGCGAAGAAGAAATCGAATACGCCGAAGCGCATAACGTGCCTTTGAAAATCAACCGCGAAACCAACTATTCCAAGGATAAAAACTTATGGCATTTGAGCCACGAAGGGTTGGATTTGGAAGACGCGGGCAACGAGCCGCAATATGAAAAGGACGGCTTTTTGGAAATGGGCGTTTCGCCCTTGCAGGCACCCGACAAGCCCACGTATATCGAGCTGGAATTTGAAAAGGGCCGCCCCGTCGCGTTAGACGGCAAAAAAATGAGCGCGAAAGAGATTATTTTGGCGCTCAACAAGGTCGGCGGCGCGAACGGTATCGGACTTTTGGATATCGTAGAAAACCGAATGGTTGGTATGAAATGCCGCGGTTTATATGAAACGCCTGGCGGAGAAATTTTGTACAAGGCGCACGCGTACTTGGAAACGCTTTGCTTGGATAAATACACGGCGCATAAAAAGCAAGAGCTTTCCGTATGCTTTGCCGAGCTCGTTTATAACGGACAATGGTTTACGCCCCTGCGCGAAGCGCTTTCCGCATTCGTGGAAAAAACGCAGGAAAACGTGACGGGTAAGGTGCGGTTAAAGCTGTATAAAGGGAATATTATCAAAGCGGGCGCGTGGAGTGATTACTCGCTGTATTCGGAAGAAATCGCAACGTTTGGCGAGGACCATGTTTACAACCAAGCGGACGCGAGCGGCTTTATCAATTTATTCGGTTTGCCTATCAAGGTGCAGGCGGAAGTCATTCAAAAAAATAAAAAATAAGAAAAGGATTTTGCCTACCGCTATGCGGTAGGCAAACGGTGTTTGTATATGGAAAAAATGTGGGCGGGTCGGTTTCAAAAAACACTCGATCAAAAAGCCGACGATTTTAACTCGTCCTTGCGCTTCGATTGTAGAATGTACGAGCAAGATATCAAGGGCTCGATGGCGCACGCGGCGATGCTCGCCAAGCAAGGTATTTTACCGCAAACGGAAGTGGATACCATCATCGACGGTTTAGAGAGTATTTTATCCGATTTACAATCGGGCGCGCTGACTTTTGCTGCGGGCGGGGAAGATATTCATATGTTCATCGAAGCGGAGCTGACCAAGCGTATCGGCGACGCGGGCAAGCGTTTGCATACCGCGCGGAGCAGAAACGACCAGGTGGCGGTGGATATTCGGCTGTATTTACGCGATGAAGGGGAGCAAATTATTACGCTTATCAAAAATTGCGTGCAGGCGATTGTAGCGCAGGCGGAGAAAAACGCGGACACGATTGCGCCCGGATATACCCACTTACAACGCGCGCAACCCATTTCGTTCGGGCATCACCTGCTCGCGTACGCGATGATGCTTTTGCGCGATATTTCACGCATTCAAGACGCTGTAAAACGAATGAACGAAAGCCCGCTCGGCTCGTGCGCGTTGGCTGGCACGACGTATGCTACCGACCGCATATTTACCGCGCAAAAGCTTGGCTTTGACGGCGCGACGCGCAACAGTATCGACGGCGTTTCCGACCGCGATTTTTGCGTGGAGCTTTTAAGCGCGTTTGCAATTTTAATGATGCATTTATCTCGTTTTAGCGAAGAAATCATTCTTTGGTCGAGCTGGGAATTTCAATTCATCGAGCTGGACGACAGCTACACGACCGGCTCGTCGATTATGCCGCAAAAAAAGAATCCCGATATGGCGGAGCTGATTCGCGGCAAAACGGGCAGAGTTTACGGCGATTTAATGTCGCTTTTGACTACGCTCAAAGGGCTGCCGCTCGCGTATAACAAGGATATGCAAGAAGATAAAGAGTGCATTTTCGACGCAATCGACACGGTGAAAATGTGCTTGGAAGTACTCGCGCCGATGGTTGCGATGATGAACGTTTTACCGCAAAACACGTATAAAGCGGCGCAAAAGGGCTTCATCAACGCCACCGATTTAGCCGACTATTTGGCGAAAAAGGGTATGCCTTTCCGTACCGCCTACAAAATCGTTGGCCAGCTCGTCGCAAAATGCATCGAACAAGGCAAGGTACTCGACGATTTACCGCTTGCAGACTATCAAAATTATAGCGAGTTATTCACGCAGGACTTATACGAAGAAATCTCGTTAAAAACGTGCGTAGAAAAGCGGAATAGCTACGGCGGCGCGTCGCCTGCGTCCGTGCGCGAGCAAATTGCGTGGGTGAAAACACAACTGTAAAGAAAAAGGGGAAAAATATGCAATATACGATACAAAACGGCGCGCTTTGCGTAGCGGTGGATAGCTACGGCGCGCAAATCAAGAGTGTAAAATTAAACGGCAAGGAGCGCGCTTGGCAAAACGACAACGGCGCGTGGAAAGATACCGCGCCCCTGCTTTTTCCCGTGTGCGGGCATTTCGGAGTGACGGTGGACGGCAAAAGCTATCCCATTCCTGCGCACGGCTTTGTAAAAAAAGCCGAGTTTACACTGGTAAACCAAACGAAAAACGCTCTTATCTTGCAAACGTGCGCAAATGCGCAAACGAAAGCGGTGTATCCGTTCGATTTTGTGTTTACCGTAGTTTATACCGTTGAAAACGATACCTTGCGTATCGAGTACAAGGTCGAAAACACGGGCGAAACGCCGTTATATTTCGCTTGCGGTGGGCACGATTCGTTCACGTTCGCGGGGGAGATAGACGAGTATCAAATCGCGTTTGAAAAGCAGGAAAATTTGACTCATTATTTCCACGACGACGATGGATATTTAACGGGCGAAACGCAAAATTACGGCGAAAACACGCAAACGCTCGTGCTGCCCAAAGACTTTTTACAAGACGGCAGAACGCTGATTTTTAAGGGAATAAATTCGCGCAAGGTGCGTTTTGAAACGCGGGATAAACAACCGCTTGCGGACGTTTCGTTTGCGGGGTTTGAAAACCTGCTTATTTGGCGCGCAACGGCGGATAGCAATTACGTTTGTATTGAGCCGTGGACGAATTTGCCCGACCCTGCAAACACGCCCGATACCGAATTTTCGCAAAAAGCAGGCACGTATAAGGTAGATGGGCACGCGTGTACGTGCTTGACGCGGGAAATTAAATATTATGGTTAAGATAGGCAGATACCGCCACTTTAAGGGCGGAGAATACGAAGTGATAGGGGTGGCAAACCACTCGGAAACAGGTGAAAAAATGGTAGTGTACCGTGCGCTGTACGGCGAAAAATCGCTTTGGGTGCGCCCTGAAAGTATGTGGAATGAAACCATCGAGCGCGACGGCGAACAAAAAGCGCGGTTTACGTATATCGGCGAGTGAGTGGCGTAATGACGAGAAATGTCAAAAATATAAAATAAATAAATTTATTTTGAAAACAGTCCGTTTTTTAGTTGACGGATTGTTTTTTATGTTCTATAATGGTATTGCG
>JAZRIK010000086.1:0-7792 GCA_045645245.1 Candidatus Scatosoma sp.
AATTTCCGTAACAGAAGATACCGTCTTCCCTTCTACGTCAGCACTGCTTGCAACAAAATTCAATGCGCTCGCACCGGTCAATTTCATAATGCACTCTTTATTTACTTGAATAAGACGCTTGCTTTCGGTAACGATGTTCAATTCCACTTTCTTGGAAGGAGGACATTCTGCGTCTTTCTTCATCGCACGCACAGCTTTGATGATTTCCATAACCCCTTCAAAAGCTTTTGCTTCCTTCTTATACGCCATCTTTGCGTTATATCTAGGGAATTCGGAAGTCATAATGCTACCGCTTGTATTCGGCAAGTTCGCATAAATTTCTTCCGTTACGAAAGGAATGAAAGGATGCAACAATTTGAGTGCATTTTCCAATACGAAACAAAGTACAGCCAAAACGTCCGTCTTTCTATGTTCATCTTCGCCATAGAGCGCAGGTTTGGAAAGTTCGATATACCAATCGCAGAAATTATCCCAAACGAAATCGGTAATTAAATCGCTTGCAACGCCCAGCTCGTATTTGTTTAAGTTCACCGTCACTTCGCGAATGCAATTTTGCAGCTTGCTGATAATCCACTTATCCGCAGGCGCAAGCTTCACGCTTTCGATATCAGGCACCGTCTTATCGCCCACGTTCATCAAAACGAAACGGGAAGCATTCCAAAGCTTGTTGATGAAGTTTCTGCAAGATTCCACCTTCGTATCCGAATAGCGGGTATCATTCCCCGGCGCAACGCCCGTCAAGAGCGACAAACGCAAAGAGTCGGCACCGTATTTTTCGATAACTTCCAGCGGGTCGATGCCGTTGCCGAGCGATTTACTCATTTTTCTGCCCTGCTCATCGCGGATAATACCGTGAATGAGTACGTCGTGGAAAGGTACTTTGCCCGTATGTTCGATACCAGAGAAAATCATACGCGCAACCCAGAAGAAAATAATGTCGTAGCCAGTCACGAGTACGTCGGTGGGATAGAAATATTTATAATCTTCCGTTTCTTCGGGGAAGCCGAGCGTAGAGAACGGCCAAAGCGCGGACGAGAACCATGTATCCAGTACGTCTTCGTCTTGCTTCAAATGCGCGCTTCCGCACTTGGGACAAATTGTCGGATCTTCTTTACTGCAAATGATTTCACCGCAGTCTTGACAATACCAAACGGGAATTCTATGCCCCCACCAAAGCTGACGGGAAATACACCAGTCGCGCACGTTTTCCATCCAGTTATAATACGTTTTGGAAAAGCGCTCGGGCACGAATTTTACTTTATTTTTCATTACCGCTTGAATGGCGGGTTTTGCAAGCGGTTCCATTTTTACGAACCATTGCTTGGAAACGATGGGCTCTACCGTCGAATGACAGCGATAGCAATGCCCTACGTTATGCGTATGCGCTTCGATTTTTACGAGATTGCCGCTCTTTTGTAAATCGGCTACGATACGTTTTCTCGCTTCGTATCTATCCAAGCCGTTGTACGCCCCTGCCAGCTCGTTCATCGTACCGTCGTCGTTCATTACGCGGATAATCGGTAAGCTGTGGCGTGCGCCCACTTCAAAGTCGTTGGGGTCGTGCGCAGGCGTAATTTTTACGCAGCCCGTACCAAACGCAGGGTCAACGTACGCGTCCGCAACCACAGGAATTTCTCTATCCGTAAGCGGTAATTTGAGCGTTTTACCCACAAGCGAAGCATAGCGTTCGTCGTCGGGATGTACAGCAACCGCCGTATCGCCCAGCATCGTTTCGGGACGAGTAGTCGCCACAATTACTTCTGCACTGCCGTCCGTTGCAGGATAGCGCAAGTGCCAGAAATGTCCCGCTTCTTCCGCGTATTCCACTTCCGCGTCGGAAAGCGCAGTTTTACAGCAGGGACACCAGTTGATAATTCTATCCCCTTGATAAATCAAGCCCTTATTATACAAATTTACGAATACTTCCCGAACGGCGCGCGAGCATTTTTCGTCCATCGTGAACGCTTGGCGCGACCAGTCGCACGAAGTACCCATTTTGCGTTGTTGGAGCATAATGCGATTGCCGTATTGTTCCTTCCAGTCCCACGCGCGCACCAAGAACCCGTCGCGCCCAAGGTCGGCTTTCGTCAGCCCTTCCGCTTTCATTTTTTCCACGATTTTTACTTCGGTCGCAATCGAAGCGTGGTCGCAACCGGGCAGCCAAAGCGCCGCGTATCCTTGCATACGCTTGAAACGAATGAGCGTATCTTGCATCGTCGCGTCCATTGCGTGCCCCATATGCAGCTGTCCCGTAATGTTGGGGGGCGGCATCATAATCGTAAACGGAACCTTATTTTCATCTACTTCCGCGCGGAAATACCCCGACTGCTCCCAGTCGGCGTAAATTCTGTCTTCAAAGTCTTTTGGATTGTACGTCTTTTGCATTTCCATAATGGTCTATTCCCCTGACAATTCGTCTGAATTTTCGTGCAGTCTATTTATTATAGTACTTTTTGGCGGAATTGTCAATTATAAATGGCGGCACATATAATATATTATTCTAAAAAATTTTTGATAGGAGAAGATACGCCTATGCACAAAATTCATACCATTATTTGCGGCGCGCTTGCCGCTTGTTTTTCCCTGCTCCCCTTGTCCGCCTGTAAAAAGGACGACGGTTATACTACCTTGAAAGTGAATGAAGTGACCCATTCTGTCTTTTACGCGCCGATGTATCTTGCCGAATCGCTTGGCTATTTTGAAGAAGAAAAAATCAAAATCGAGCTTACCAACGGCGGCGGTGCGGACAGCGTAATGGCAGCCGTTTTATCAGGTGACGCAGACATCGGTTTTTGCGGGCCCGAAGCCGCTTTGTACGTACTTATCGGCGGTTCGTCCGACGTGCCGACCGTTATCGGGCAATTAACCAAGCGCGACGGCTCGTTTTTGGTATCCAGAAACCCTGAACCCAACTTTTCTTGGTCGTCTTTGCAGGGCAAAGAAATTTTAGCCGGCAGAAAAGGCGGCGTACCTGCGATGACGTTTGAATACGTACTCAATCAACACGGCTTACAAGACGGCGTGAACGTCACCTTAAATTACGACGTGGCGTTTAACCTGATGGTGAGTGCGTTTGAAGCGGGTACAGCCGATTATTGCACGATGTTCGACCCTGTTGCGTACGAATACGAAGCGGCGGGCAAGGGCTATGTGGTAGCGTCGGTTGGCGAAGCGTCGGGCGAAGTGCCTTATACCTGCTTTATCGCGAAAAATTCGTGGCTGAATAAAAACGGCGATACCGCGAAAGGATTTTTGCGCGCGGTTATGAAAGCCGTCAAATACGTTAACGAAACCCCGTCGCAAACCATCGCGCCCTATCTCACTTCGTATTTTGCAGGCACGAGCGAACAATCGCTTGCCGCGTCGGTGGAACGGTATCGCGCAATCGACGCTTGGCAAACCGATTTAATGATGACGGATACGAGCTTTAACCGCTTACAGGACATCATCGAAAACGCAGGCGAGCTCTCGCGCAGGGCGACGCTTGCCGAACTTGCAAATAACGATTATGCAAAGGAAATTTATCAAAAACTTTATCAAAAATAACGCGTGATTTGCGCGTAAAAGGAATACGCAAATGAAAGAAGTTTTACGCTTTGAAAACGTTTGGATGCACTATCACAGCAAGCAGGGGGAAACGATTGCCGTCGCCGATATGAGTTTTTGTGTGCGTGAAGGCGAATTTGTGGCAATCATCGGTCCGTCGGGGTGCGGTAAAACCACGCTGCTTTCTATGGCGGCAGGGTTATTACCGCCCACCAAGGGTAAAGTCGTCACGAACGGCTGCTCGTTTGGGTATATGCTGCAAAAAGACCAGCTTTTCCCCTGGCGCACCATTGAAAAAAATATATTTTTGCCCTTGGAAATTAAAAAAACTTCTACGCCGCAAACGCGTGAACGCGCACTCGCGCTGGCAGAAAAGTACGGGCTGAAACAATTTTTGAAAAACTACCCTTCGTCGCTTTCGGGCGGTATGCGGCAACGCGCGGCGCTTATCCGCACGCTGTCCGTCAACCCCGACGTGTTATTGCTCGACGAGCCGTTTTCCGCGCTCGATTATCAAACGCGTTTATCCGTTTGCGACGACGTATATAAAATTATTCGCAGCGAAAAAAAGACGGCGCTTTTGATTACGCACGATATCAGCGAAGCGATTTCCGTAGCAGACCGCATTTTTGTTTTAAGTAAACGCCCTGCAAAGGTAATTGCCGAGCATACGCTTGATTTTCCCGAAAACGAGCCGCTCAAACGCCGAGAAAACGGCGATTTTTCCCGCTGGTTTGAACTTTTATGGAGGGAATTGAACGTATGAAAAATATCGCGCATTCGCCTGAACATTTACGCTACTTATCATCGGTTAAAAAACGCAATATCCTTATCAATTTTGCGCGGTGCTTGCTCCTTGCGCTTTTGCTTGGAATTTGGGAATTATCCGCCGCGTTCGAATGGGTAAACCCCTTTATCACCAGCTCCCCTTCGCGCATTGTGAAATGTATCGCGGGGCTATATGCCGACGGCTCGCTTTTTTATCACGTCGGCACCACCCTTTGGGAAACGCTGGCAGGGTTTTTCATCGCCGTTGCCGTGGGGTATTCGACTGCGCTCCTGCTTTGGTGGAACGAAGCGTTTCGCCGTGTTTCCGAGCCGTATTTCGTCGTACTCAACGCCCTGCCAAAAATTGCGCTTGGCCCACTGATTATTATTTGGTTTGGCACGGGCAGCAAAGCCATCGTGTTTATGACCGTTCTAATCGGGCTCATCGTCGCTATTTTGAATATGCTCAACGGGTTTATGGCGACGGACGAAAATAAAATTCTTTTGCTCAAATCGATGGGCGCGAGCAAGTGGCAAATTTTAACCAAGCTCGTAATCCCTTCTTCGCTCCCCAGCTTTATTTCTATGCTCAAAATCAACGTGGGAATGGCGTGGATCGGCTCGATTATGGGCGAATACATCGTTTCCAAAGCAGGCATCGGGTATTTGATCGTTTACGGCGGTCAAGTGTTTAAGCTCGACCTTGTAATGAGCGCGGTATTTATACTTTGCGTGCTTGCCGCGATGATGTACGCGCTCGTGGCGTTTTTAGAAAAACTCGTTGTGAAAAATACCAAATAATATATTCGCCGAGCGGGTTTTATTAGCCGCTCGGCGTTGTGTTTTTAGCCCTTTACCGCACCGCTGGTAATTCCTTCTACATAGTAGCGCTGCATACTCATAAACAGCGAAACGATGATGCCGCCGACCACGAATGCGCCCGCGCAAAACACGGTAAAGTTTTGGTTAAAGCTGTTGCGCTCTGCGTTAATCATCTTATACAGCCCCAGCGATACCGTGTATAGGTTCCGATCGCTGATAATCGTGTTGACGAAAATAAAATCGCACCAAGGCGCAATAAACGACGTGAGTACGGTATAGACGATAATCGGCTTTGCCATCGGCAAGATAATTTTCAAAAATACCGTCAGTTGGTTTGCCCCGTCCAAATACGCCGCTTCTTCCAGCGCCTTGGGTACCGTGTCAAAAAAGCCCTTGCATATATAATACGACAACGCCGCGCTGCCCGAATATACCAAAATCAGCGCAAAGAGCGAGTTGGTTAGTCCCATCGCTTTTAAGATGAAATATACGGCTATCATACTCATAAAGCCGGGGAACATTCCCAAAACGAGCAGAATATTGACAATCGGCGTACGCAAGCGGAATTTCAACCGCGACAGCGCGTAGCTGACCATCAAAATAAACAGCGTCGTAAGCGCGCACGAACAAGTGGCGACAAAAACGGTATTGAGCAGCCATTTGGGAAACATCGTATCGCGAAACAGCCGCGAAAAATTTCCAAAGCCCAGCCGTAAATCGTCGGGAAACAGCGTGTTGATAATCCCCGTAGAAGGCGTTTCGCGGAATGCCGTATATATCAAATACGCGATGGGCAAAATCCATAAAATTCCTAAAACAGCTAATACGATATAGCAAACGGTGTTGGTGATTTTATTATGAAAGGTGCGCACACGCATTTTACTCATTGAAACGTTCCCTCCCCTTTTGCCGAACTCGTTTTGTTATACGTGATGATGGACAAAGCCGCGCTGATTACGAAAATAAAAATACCGATGACCGAAGCTACGTTATATTTGGGGTTTTCGTCCGTTGTCAAACGGTATAGCCAAGTGACGAGCAAATCGGTCGATTGCGCCTGCGAACCGCCGCCGTAGTACACGTTATCCACCGGTCCGCCGCCCGTGAGCAGCCATATTACGTTAAAGTTGTTGATATTGCCAACGAATTGCGTAATTAGATACGGCGTCGTCACGTGCAGCATATACGGCAGCGTGACGTGGAAAAACGCTCGAACGGGCGACGCACCGTCGATTTTCGCCGCTTCGTAATAATCGGTGGGTACGTTCATCAAAATTCCCGAACACAAAAGCAGCGTGTAAGGCACGCCGATCCAAATATTGACGAGAATAATCATTACTCTTGGCAAAAGAGAAAAATACCGTTGATCGGCAAGCCATAAAATATTTGTACCGAGAATTTTATTTAAGATGCCGTCGCCGTCTAAAATTTTCTGCATCAAAAGCAGCGTGACGAACTGCGGAATGGCAATCGCCGTCACGAACAGCGTACGCCAAAGCTTTTTTAACCGTATGCCCTTTTTATTGATAAGCAACGCGATCAAAAGCCCTAAAAAATAGTTGGTAAACGTAGCGAAAAATGCCCAAACGAACGTCCATAACAGCACGCGCAAGAGCACGGGTGCAAAACCGCTGCCGCCTCCTACGCTGAAAAAGTTTTTGAAGTTGCTAATTCCCACCCAGTTGAAAAGTTTCCCTGGGGGCATATGCGCATAGTCGTAGTTGGTAAACGCAATCAATACCATAAAAACAAGCGGCAAAACGGTAAAAATTAATAGCCCGATAAAAGGCGGCGTGAGCAAAGTCACGTGGAATTTTTCCCCGAAAATTCTTTTGAAATCGCTATAAAACGTAGGTAAAATTTCGCCGTTTTTTAACTTTTGGTCGTTGATATAGCTCCCCTTTACGTTCATTCGCCAAACGATGACGTATAATACGATGACAAGCAAGGACGCCACGCCGTAAAGTAAAATTAAAAAGCTGTTGTCCCCTTTTACTTTTTCAAAAATTTGCAATTCTTCGTTCCATTCTTCGCCAGAAAGCTTCGTACCCAAATTCCCTGAAAAAAGCTGCGCAATATACTTCCCGCCAAAAAAGATAAAAAACAGCGAAAAGGCGAGCTGCAGCAACGCGTACAAAATGCCTTTTACCCATTGTCCGCGCGCCGTTTGCCCAAAGCCCATAAATAAAAAGGAGAGCCGCGTATAGACGGAACCGCGCAAAAAAGCGTTTTTTACACTCGGCGTTTCGCCCGCGTTCTTCGCTGTTTTCCACTTGCTTTTCGCCATATTTAGCTCTCCTTACACTCTTTACTTACTCGAATTTTTCTCAATCGCATCCACGCACGCTTTCAACTGCTCGGCGACGCTGAAATTCCCGCTCGTTGCGCCCGTAATCATCGCCGCGCCCAAGCCCTTCATTGCATTCCACATTGTAGAAGGCACGTTCTTTTGCGTTTTCGAATATTGCAGCTGCGCGGTAATAGCCCTCGCGCAAATATCCGCTTTCACCTTTTCATCTTGCCGCGCCGTTTCGTCCGTAGGCACAAACCCGCGTACTTCAAAATGCTTTACTTGGTTTTCCTTGTTGGTGTAAAATTCGGCAAAATCCATCGCAAGCGTGTTGTTCTTGGAATAGTTATTCACGCCCATCAGTTT
>JAZRIK010000087.1:0-9785 GCA_045645245.1 Candidatus Scatosoma sp.
ACATGGCTACGATCCGACTTCGTACAGGGGCGAAAGTTTTAACCGAATCATACGCTGCAAGCACTCTTCATCCACGTTGGTAAGCGTGACGAAGTTGCCGCAGGTAAAGCTCATCGCATAATCGTCGTCCTTAACGTATAAGCTCTCGCGCATACCCTTGGGCATTTGGTCAACAAAGCAAAATACGCAACGGTTATGGCAGGTTTTTATCTTCTCCTGTTTTTCAAACGTTAAACCGATGTCTTCGCCTTCTTCCTTTTCCACTGCAACGGTAGCAATTTCTCCCGTTCGATAATTGCGTACCTGCATAGAAAAATGCGTAGCTTCTAAATAGTATAAATAATCGAGTTCGTCTTCGCACGCAAAACCGTCGAAAGACAAAATTTCGTCTTTCGCTTCTAAACCAAGCGTTGCCGCTATCGATTTGCGTTGTACCTTTGCGATTTTTAACATAAATATCCCATCTTAAAAAATCTCTTCAAACGCTTGCGTTTCCACGCCGTAGCGCTTGCAAAGTTTTTGTAAAATTTCCGAAAATGCAGGGGGCAGGGTTGCGTTGAAACACATTCTTTCCCCGCTTGTCGGGTGATTAAGTTCTAACTGATAAGCGTGTAAAAGCTGCCCGCTTGCCTGCAATTTTTGCTTTTTATAACCATACACAGGGTCGCACGCAATTGGGTGTCCTAAATGCTTGGCGTGCACGCGGATTTGATGCGTTCGCCCCGTTTGCAGGATAAATTTGCAAAGCGTAAACTCCGTGCCAAAACGCGCAACTACTTGATAATCGGTAATCGCTATCTTCCCCTTTCCTTCGGGTAAAACCGCCATTTTCAAACGCTCGGTGGGATGACGGCCGATATCCGTCGCCACTCTGCCGCTGTCTTGCTTTAAGTTGCCTTCTAACAGGGCAAAGTACGTTCTATGACAGGTTTTTTGTGCGATTTGCGTGGCAAGCGAGACGTGCGCTTTATCGTTTTTCGCTACGACCAGCAAGCCCGAAGTATCTTTATCGATGCGATGAACAATCCCCGGTCGCAACACGCCGCCCACGCCGCTTAAACTATCCAGCGCGTACAAAAGTGCGTTGACCAGCGTGCCTTGCTCGTTCCCATTCCCCACGTGCACCGTCATACCCTGCGGCTTATTCACCACCGCAAAATCGCTATCCTGATACACGATATCGACAGGAATATTTTCCGCCTGCACGCGGTACGGCAACACGTCGGGCACGGTGAGTGTGACCGCGTCCCCCGCTTTTAAGTCCGTCCCCGCTTTTTTTACCATTTCGCCGTTGACGCAAACGCAGCCGTCTTCTAAAAACTTTTTCAGCCGCGAGCGGGTAAATTCGTCCGTTTGCTCGCTTAAAAACACGTCAAGTCGTTTATAAGGCGTTTCCGCAACGAACAGCCGTTTGTCCATTATTTTTGTTTCCTTTGCCGTCTTTGCGCCGCCTTTGCCGCTTTCGCCGCCACCTTTAATTCGCGTTTTTCTTCCGCTTTTTCGTCCGCAGCTTTTGCAAGCGCTCTATATTTTCCAAGCGGAATGAGCGCGTCGGTATCCAAAAACAGCATTCCAAGCACGAACATCGCCGCGCCGATGCAAATAAAGAAATCGGCAAAGTTGCAAACGCCAAAATCAAAGAATACGTTCAAATATACCATATCGCGCACACCGTCGCGAATGACCGCTTCGCTGGCGGGATCCCATACTTGATAATATACTCTGTCGATGAAATTCCCTAACCCGCCTGCAATAATCAGCACAAGCGCAACGCGCAGCCACGAACGGCGTTGATCCATCTTCAAAAATACGATCAAAAGGATAAACATAATCAGCGCCGTACCGCCGACAATCGCCATTTTAATCCACGCGTCCGCGTCCGCGAACGAGCTAAACGCAATACCGCGGTTGTAGCTGATACAAAGCTCTAACATACCCGGCACAAGCACAATACGCTCCGCCAAACCCTTTACAGGGTCGCCGCCGCCAACCGTGTCAATAAAGTACACGTCCGCGACAAGCTTGGTCACTTGGTCGATGATAATCAACATCAAAAGCCAAAACAACCCCCAAAGCCGAGAGCCCTTCGTCGCAACCCTGCCCTTATCGTTTTGTTGTTTTACCGTTTTTTTACTCATTTTTTACTCTCCTTTTTTGCGTTAGAATGAATGGTGGAAATCATAGAAATTTTCAACTCGTGCAACTTGCTGGACAAGTCCACTTTATATACCTGCGGCATATCGAGCCGTAAATATTCTTCCCAAAATTTAGAAAGCTCTTGCTTGGAAAACGCTTGAATTTCTTTCAGTGTCGGGAATGAATACACTAGCTTACCGCCCTTGATAATTTCGTGCTGCAATTTCTCTACAAAGAAGTTTTCTACTTCGTGCTTTTTCCACGTTTCGATGGGGTGGAAAATGGTGAGCGATTGCTCTTCTACAATGCATTCGTCGTGCAGCGTAATCAAATCGGCAATCGCCATTCCGTTCGACTTATCGTACAAGCGGTACAAGCTCTTAAACGACGGGTTGGTCACCTTTTCGCTGTTGTCGGATAATTTAATTTTCGGCGTAGAAGTACCGTCTTTATGCATTACCGCCGCCAGTTTATAAACGCCGCCCAGCGCAGGCAAGTCTTCGGACGTAATTAGCTTGGTGCCTACCCCCCAAGAATCGATTTTTGCGCCCTGCTGAATGAGCGAGTTGATCGAACGCTCGTCCAAATCGCCGGAAACGCAGATAATCGTATCGGTAAATCCCGCTTCGTCCATCATTGCGCGCGCTTTCTTGGACAAATACGCCAAGTCGCCGCTATCCAAGCGAATGCCCTTGGGTTTGTGTCCTTTGGCTTTGAGTTCCTTAAACACCTTAATCGCATTCGGCACACCGCTGCGCAGCGTATCGTAAGTATCTACGAGCAATAAGCAATTATCCGGGTATGCTTCGGCGTATGCTTTGAACGCTTCGTATTCGCTGTCGTAATCCATTACCCAGCTATGCGCCATCGTACCCGCTACGGGGATATTGAATTTTTGTCCCGCGATGACGTTGGACGTGGAAGAGCAGCCGCCGATAATCGCCGCTCTCGCGCCGTTGATGCCTGCGTCCGGACCTTGCGCGCGGCGCAAGCCAAATTCCATCACTACGCCTTTTCCTGCGGTTGCACGGCAAATTTTAGAAGATTTGGTAGCAATCAGCGTTTGGTGGTTGATGATATTTAAGAGTGCGGTTTCGGCAAACTGCGCTTGAATGAGCGGCGCTTTCACCGTTAAAATGGGTTCGCCGGGGAATACCGGTTCGCCTTCGCGCACGGCATACACGTCGCCCGTGAATTTCATATTTTTCAAATACTGCAAAAATCCTTCGTCGAACAGGTTTAACGAGCGCAAATACGCAATATCTTCGTCGTCGAAATGCCAGTTCAACAGGTATTCTACCGCTTGCTCCAGCCCTGCCGCGAGCGAGTAGGTAATCAGCTTATTCCGTCTAAAAAACAAGTCGAAAACCACTTCTTCTTCGTGTTTGTTTTGGCGGTAAAAGCCATAGCCCATCGTCAACTGATACAAATCGGTCAATAGCGTTAAATTTCTCATTCTTCTTGCTCCTTTGCACTCGGTTGTTCGCTGTTTTCTTGCTGCTTTTCGTCCGCAGCAGGATAATTTTCGGGATAAATCGAGCACATAATATTCAGTTTGCTAAATTGCGGTTTTTCATCTTTTGTGTCGCCGATAAATTTGGTAATGCCGTACGGGTCGGATACCTTCGAGCCGATGAGCGCGCCTTCTTTGCGTTTGTTGATATACAAAACGCCAAACAGCATTCCTACGCCGAATATCAGCATTCCGATAGACATAACGAGCGACCAAGGCACGCCGTTCCCTAAAATAAACTTCGGGTCGCGCAGCGGTTCCATAATCGAGCGGGTTAAGCCGTACACGATGAAATAGCACGCGCTGTTCACGCCGTTGGGCTTTTTCGCATTCTTCCACGCGTTGATGAACATCAAAACCGCCGCCGTGAGCGTGACCATACTCTCGTAAAAGAAAAACGCGTAATGGTATTGCCCCGTTTTTTCGATATATACGGAAATGGGGAAGAAATGCAACGCTTCGTTTTCCACCACCGCGCCATATACTTCTTGGTTGGCAAAGTTGCCCCATCTGCCGATGGCTTGCGCCAGCAAAAGCCCTACTACTACGCAATCGCCCACGCGCAAGAAATGCACCTTCTTAAAATACGCCACCGCCGCTACGCTCACCGTGCCGCCGATAATTCCGCCCACAATGGAAAGTCCGCCGTCGCGAATGGAATTGATGTCAAACCACTCGGTAATTGGCAATCCGTCGGTGATACAGTAAAATAACCGCGTCGTGACGATTGCAATCGGCAAGCAAATGCAGAAAAAGCTCAAAAACAGGTCGGTGGACATATTTCTGCGCTTAAAGAGCAGCGAAATAACGAAAAACGCGAGTATCATCCCCACTACGATAATAATGGCGTACGCGTAAATTTTGAAACCGAAAATGGTAATTCCCGGCGGATCAAACGCCAAAATAGAAGAAATATCCATCTCTTTTCTCCTTTGACCGCTTGTCAAAAACGGTTCGTTTCCATACTGGTAAAGGAATACTCTCCCAGCTTCACTTTTTTATTATAGCATAATAAAAAAAAATCGTCAACACTCGGCTGACAATTTTTTCTACTTTTCTTATAATTTTATGCCCAGCGGCTTTATTTTTAGCGTGAGCGGTAAAAATATTACTCCAAGCACGCTATTGAGCAAGGAATTGATAATTTGTCCCTGCACAAATAACCGCATCCACAAGCATTCCCAAAAGGTCATACTTTTATACCAAACCAAGTTCAGATACAGCGTAGTGATACCGCAGGTACAGCAAACAAAAATGCAAAGGCAGGCAAGGGAAATGTAAACAGGTAAATATTTTTTGACGTTTGGAAGTAAAACGAATATACCGACAAAAAACGCCATCAATCCCGTTGCAATGCCTATCCAAGGCGAATATTCGCCAAACGGATGCAGTAAAAAGCCGAATAAGTCGCCAACATAACACGCCGCAAAGCCCGATAACGCGCCAAGATAAAAGCCGGCGAACAAGGCGGTTAAAATGGTAAGAGAGAACTGTACCCCGCCAAGCTTTATCTCCAACGTGTTGATAACGACGGATAAAGCAGTTATCAAAGCGATATGCGCTATCCGATGGCTATAATTTTTTTCGCGCAGCGTTTTGGAAAAACACAACGCTTGAAAAGCCTTTTTCATAAAACAAAAACCTCCTTTTTTCAAGAGGTCCGCAAAGAGTTAGATACGATACGTGTACGCGTTTATTTTACACTCATCGCATACATGGGTATCTCGTTGTGTAGCGGACGCGCTTTGACACCGCAGAAAAACAAACGTACTATACGTTTTTCTTTCGTTCATCGACAACGTCCCGTTCGATGACACTTTACGCGTCAAAGCTACTCATACTTTTGATTATTTATATTATACAGCATTCGTAAAAAAAACGCAAACGTTTGGCGTATATTTTTTATACTTTTTCGCAAGATGAAGATATGGGACTTATCTTTATCCGCGCGATTATTATCTTTATTGCAACGCTGATCGTTATGCGCTTGATGGGCAAACGGCAAATCGGAGAAATGCAGCCGTACGAGCTGGTCATTACACTCATCATCGCCGACCTTGCCTGTATCCCGATGGCGGACAATTCTACCCCGCTTTTGTACGGCGTGGTTGCGATTTTATCCGTGTATCTCATACACCAAATTATTTGCTTAATCGACTTGAAAATGCCGATTGTAAAATCGGTCGTCAGCGGTACGCCGAGTATCGTACTCAATAAAAACGGCATCGACGACGCGGAATTGAAAAAAAATAATTTGGACGTATCCGACCTTATCGAAAGCTTGCGGGTGGAAGGGTATTTTGCACTCGACGCCGTCGAATCCGCACTCTACGAAGCGGAAGGCACGTTTTCCGCGCTGCCGAAAAAAAATTATCTTTCTATGCAAAAATCGTTGCCGCTCGTCATTGCAAGCAGCGGTAAATTTGACGAAAAAAACATAGAAAAAACAGGCAGGGATATCCCCTACTTTTTAGACGTTTTAAGGGGGCAGGGTTGCGATGAACTGAAAAAAGTGCTTGTTTTTACGGTGGATGGAAACGGGAGATCGTACCTGCAACAAAAGGGTGAGAAATATAAGGTTTTCGATCTCAACTGGCAGGAACAATTATGGTAAAAGGCAGGTAAAAATATGTATAAAACCATTGTTAGTATCTTAATTACGCTTGGCATTTTGATAGGAATTTCCATCTTTGAAAACAAGCATATACAAAAAACCTTTAACCGATTTGACGAGACGCTCGCCGCGCTGTACGATAAAACGGAAGCAGGCACCGTCACCTACGAGGACGGGACGGCGGTAGAAGAATTTTGGGAAAAGCGTAAAAACACCCTGCATATTTGGCTGCCGCACGCCGCGCTTTTAGAAATTGACTATCAGCTGTACGAAGCAGTTGGGTATTTATACGTGCAGGACTATAAAAGCGCGCTACCCAAGCTTGAAATTTTACGCGGAATGTGTAAAAATATCCCGCAATCGTATCGTTTTAGCTTGGAAAACATTCTATAACGAAGAACACCCGCGAATGCTCGCGGGTGTTTGTTTAACACTACTTTATATACAATTAGAAATCCACTTCGGTATCGTAGTAGCAGCATTTAAGCAATTTTTCCATCTCTTCCACGGAAGGTTGGCGGGGGTTGGAGCCGGTGCAAGCGTCCGCAACTGCATTTTTCGCAATTTCGGGCAAACGCGCCAAAAATACTTCTTCGGGTACGAAGCCCTGCGCGCAGGGATAGCTATCCGCGCCGTAGTTCTTGATACATTGGGGAATATTCAAGTCGTCGTTCATTTTTCTCAAATACGCAATCAAAAGCGCCACTTTTTCGTCGTCGCTATTGCCGCCCAAGCCCATATAATCGGCAATCACGCCGTAGCGTTTTTTCGCCGTTTCGTCCTTTGCGTTAAATGCAATTACTTTAGGCAAATACATTGCGTTTGCCGCACCGTGAATGATGTGCGCGCCGTAGTCTTCAAAAATCGCGCCCGTCTTGTGCGCCATCGAATGCACGATACCCAAAAGCGCGTTGGAGAATGCCATACCTGCCAAGCATTGTGCGTTGTGCATACTTGCACGCTTGCTCATATCGCCGTTATACGACGCAACCAAGTCGTTTTGAATCATTTTGATTGCAAAAATGGCAAGGGGGTCGGTGAATTCGCTATTCGCGGTGGAAACGTACGCTTCGATTGCGTGCGTCATTGCGTCCATACCCGTATGCGCCACCAACTTTTGCGGCATCGTTTCCGCTAAATCGGGGTCAACGATTGCCACGTCGGGCGTAATTTCAAAGTCCGCCAAGGGGTATTTGATTCCCTTTGCATAGTCGGTGATAACCGAGAACGCGGTCACTTCCGTCGCCGTACCCGACGTAGAAGGAATTGCGCAGAAACGCGCTTTCTTTCTCAACTCGGGAATGCCGAATACTACGCACATTTGTTCAAAGGTAATTTCGGGATATTCGTATTTAATCCACATTGCCTTTGCCGCGTCGATCGGCGAACCGCCGCCCATCGCTACGATCCAGTCGGGTTGGAATTTTTCCATTGCCGCCGCACCGCGCATAACCGTTTCCACGGAAGGGTCGGGTTCGATACCTTCGATGAGTTCTACTTCCATACCCGCTTCTTTTAAGTACGCAACTGCTTTATCCAAAAAGCCGAATCTCTTCATCGCGCCGCCGCCTACACATACCATCGCTCTCTTACCTTTGAGCGTTTTCAACGTTTCCAAAGCGCCTTTGCCGTGGTAAAGGTCTCTGGGAAGGGTAAATCTTGCCATTTTTTCTATTCTCCTTGTATATAATAATGCGTATTCGCGTTTGGCATATCACGAAAACCATAGTCTATTATATATATTTCCCAAAGAATGTCAAAGATTTTTTGTGTTTTCGTTATTTTTTATCGATTAACCTATATTTTTTATCGATAATTCGATAAAAAAATAGCAAAAACAACCGCACCCTTTGCTTGTATGTGCAAAAAGTGCGGTTTTCCTTAATTATATAAGAGAAATCTTGGGTTATGCCAAGCCGTAGGCAAGCACGATGCGAACGTTGGCGTCGAAAATGTTGCGAACGAAAATTTTCACCGCTTGGGCAGTCGTTTGGTCGGAAATCCCGTTTTCGTTGCTTTTGAGCATCGTGACTGCGGCATTGAAATTTTTATAAATAACTTGCGCGTCTTCTTCAATGGCGGTGTACGCTTCTTCGTCGCTGTTTTGTTGAATAGAATACAGCTCTTCCACCGTTTCGTTCATCGAATAGAGTATTTCAACGTTGCCCGATTTCAAAAACTCGACCGCTTCGTTATTCAAATCGCAAAGCAGCTTGATAAAATGCTGCAGCTGTTCGTTCCCTACCAAATCCGTTGCCATATTACAATTCCACTCCGTTTAATTTTAACAGCTCGCGGGCGGATTCTACGCTATCCACACCCGTTTTATTTTTGATGGGCGCAAACTCGTGTTCGCGCACCACTTCAAAGGGCAACACGCTACCCATGGGCTTGATGAGATCGACGGCAAGCGTTTCAAATTTCTTCCCGTTTTCTTTGTCCGGCTTGCGCGTTTGACCGTCTTCGCATAAGCATTCAATTTTCTTTTCAACGATATGTACCGGAATTTTTTGGTCGGCGATTTCTTCCAGCTTGGACAATCTAAACAAATAATTCATAATAACGCCGTAGCAATACGCAAGCTCGCCCGTTTCGTCCTTTTGGTTCGCCATTTCGTCCGTGAGCTCGTAATACTCGATAATATCCGGCTTATCGCCGTCCTTGCAAAGCACGCCGACCTTTTCGTACGGGTTATTTTTGCAAACGACTTTCGCACCGCAGTTTACGCCTTCGTGAATGGTTGCGCCCACAAACAGCGGGTCGGCAATTTGTTGCAAAACGTTATCTACGGCGTAAATATTCAGCCATTCAACACCCTTTTCGTGCAAATCGTCGCACAAGCCCGCGCGTTTTAAGGACGCAAACCAACCGCCGTTGCCGTTGGGGGAAAGTGCGGGCGTATCCTTCGTTTCCAAAAAGATTTTGCCGTTATAATCCACCGCAGGTGCCATATCTTGCTTAAAGAATTTTACTTGGCTTTCGTCATAACCAAAGTAGCCGTGTTCTTTCCAAAACGCAGTCGTTTGGTCGTGGTTTTTATCACTCGTCATAATGTAAAGGGGTACGCGCACGCCGCATTTTTCATTGACTTTCGCCAAGTTCTTCATTTGCTGCTCAAAGATATACAGCGGTTTCGTGATACCGATATCGTACGCGCCCTTGGGCCCATCTACGCCCAAACGAGTACCCATACCGCCCGCCAAAAGCACCGCCGCAACCTTGCCTTGTTGAATGGCTTGCACACCGATATTCTCGTACATGGTTGCCTGCTTTTCAATTTCAGCACGCTTTAAGCCGTGAATGGGACGGATATCTTTGTCCTTGCCGCTCATATCGACGGGGTGTGCCAACGCGTCTTCAAAATCCCAGTTGATTTGTTCGATGGCAGAGAGCAATTTTGCTTTGCCTTGCTCGTCCAGCTCGTCATAATACGCCAAAAGCTGCGTTTGTCCTTTTTGCTCTAACAACGTTTTTGCTTGTACATACGTCATAAATTTTACCCTTCCTTTTTATTGTGCTTCC
>JAZRIK010000088.1:0-9472 GCA_045645245.1 Candidatus Scatosoma sp.
ACAAGAAAAATGAAAAAAGGCGAGCCCTTTCCAAGAATTCGCCTTTATATCCTATGATTTTTTCATGCATTTCGTGTTATTCGTCCAACATAATGCGGATAATTTCTTTATCCGTTTCTTTCATGCCCTCGTGCGCGAGCCGCGAAACGCTTTTTATCGTGTTTTCGACCCCCTTTTTCACGATGCCGTCGCCTGCAAAAAATTGATTGCCGTTATAGTACATATACAGCCCTAAAAGTCCGCTTTCTACCGCCGTTGCAATTTTTGCCGCGCAGCTCGCTTTCGCGCCGTCGCAAATGATGCCCGAATCGATGGCGAGCGCGTTGACGAGCGTGTGAGAAACTTCCCTTTTACCACCGCCCAGCAAGTACGCAATTCCGCACGCCGCGCCTGCGCCTGCCGACACTACGCCGCAATACGCCGACAGCGTACCGATACCCGATTTTAAGTGAATGGTTATCAAGTTGGATACGCAAAGCGCGCGATAGAGCTTGTCTTTTGGAATGGAAAGCCCGCGTGCATACACGATTACGGGCACGCTTGCCGTAATGCCTTGATTTCCGCTGCCCGAATTGATAATAACGGGCAGCTCGCAACCGTTCATACGCGCGTCGCTTGCCGCCGCCGCGTACGCTTTCGCCGTGATTTTGACGTCGGGTTGATAGGAACGGAGCAATACCTTGCCCACGTTTGCGCCGTAGTCGTTTTGCAAACCTGCTTCCGCGATTGCCATATTGTACGCAATTTGTCTATCCAAAATTGCTTTTACGTCGTCGATATTGAGCGCGTTGGCAAAAGCAATAATCGAATCTACCGACAAGCCCGAACGGTCGGTTTTTTGCGGTTGCCCTTCCAACGGTTTTTCGTATAACGTTTGGTCGTCTAAACGAATTTTTACTACGTTGGTATGCGTGTCCGCTATCCGCACAAACGAAGTATGGTGCTCGGATTTGAGCGTGACGCGGATATCGAACGTGCGGCTATCGTCGGGCGTACTCGTTTCCAAAGGAAACGTTTCGCTTACCTTTTTAATTTCCGACATTTGTGTTTCGCTGACTGCGGAAAGCACTTCCAGCTCTTTTTCCGCGTTGCCTGCGACCAGTCCCGCCGCGAATGCGGACGCAATTCCGCGTAAACCGCCCGTGTGGGGTACGGTCACGCTTTTGGCGTTTTTGACGATATTGCCGCTAACGGCGATTTTGCCCGAAATGGGCGTTTCGCCCAGCGTGGCGCGCGCCTTTGCCGTTGCATACGCGATGGCAATCGGCTCGGTACAGCCCATCGCAGGGATCAATTCTTCGCGCAAAATTTCTACAAACTGCGCATATTGTTCTTTTGTAAGCATATCTATTCCTTTATCATAACAAAAAAAAGGCGGTTTGCGCCTTTTTTTCGTTTTTTAGTTTTCTACGCGGAGCAACGTTTGCACCTTACCGATGCCCGACGCGTTGATTTTATTCATTGCGTTTTTGATACGGCTTTCGTTCGTTTTATGCGTGATAATCACAAGGGGAACGCGCATATTGCCTTCGCCGTCGTCTTCTTTCTTTTGCGTGATTTGCGAAACCGCCACCAGCGAAATGCCGTTGCGCCCGAAAATTCCGCTCACTTTTGCAAGTACGCCCGGCTCGTCGTCCACTGCCAAACGCACGTAGTATTCGCTTTCAAAATCGGAAATAAATTTCGTCGTCGGTTCCGCAACCGCGTTGTTTTTGAAAGTGGAATATTTAATATCCGAGTGGGTCGCTGCGAAAATAACGTCGCTCACTACCGCGCTTGCCGTAGGCAAAGCGCCTGCGCCGCGGCCGTATAACATTACGTCGCCCACCGCGTCGCCTTGCATATATACCGCGTTAAACGAATCGTTCACGCTTGCAAGCGGGTGCGAATGCGGGATAAACGTAGGATGCACGCGCACTTCCACGCCCTTGTCGGTATTTTTACCGATGGCGAGCAGCTTTAACGTATAACCCAAATCTTTACCGTAAGCAATATCCTTTCCACTCACCGCGCTGATACCTTCGCGGTAAATTTTCGTATAAGGAATTTTGGTATGGAACGCCATCGAAGATAAAATGGAAAGCTTATACATCGAGTCGAACCCGTCCACGTCCGCGGTGGGATTCGCTTCGGCATAGCCAAGCTTTTGCGCTTCCTTCAATACTTCTAAATAATCCGCGCCTTCGTTTGCCATTTTCGTTAAAATATAGTTGGTCGTACCGTTGACGATACCCATCATACTTTGAATATGGTTGGCTTGTACGCCGTCTAAAAGGGTGCGGATAATCGGCACGCCGCCCACACAGCTTGCTTCGTAGTATAACCCGCAACGGTTGCGTTTTGCAATTTTTTCCAGCTCGTGCGAGAATTTACAAATCAGCTCTTTGTTGGATGTGACGACCGTTTTGCCGTTATTGAGCGCAGCCGTGACAAACGTTTTGGCAATGCCGATACCGCCGATGGTTTCTACAACGATATCTACGTTGGGGTTTGCCACCACTTCTTCGATGCTGCCGCCGATGATTTCTTGGGGAATGCCAAGCTCTTGCAAGCGTTCTAAATTTTTATCGAGTACCATTTCCACGGTCAAATCTACTTTTTGCGTTTTCAAGTAGAAATCGTGATGCTCTACCAGCGTTTGATACGTACCGCCGCCTACGACGCCTAAACCTAAAATTGCTACGCCGACTTTCTTAACCATTTCTATTTGCTCCTTGTGCAAGCTCTCTTGCGTTATTTTCTCATTCGTTTCCCGTATTTTTAGCCGCGTTTTTTATTTCAACGCGTACCTGCCCTATCTCTTTTGATTATTCTTGCGCGGAATTGAGATCGTAAAGATACTTCAAGCCCTTCAACGTCAACAGCTTGTCCACCACGTCGATACACTCGATTTCTTTTGCGATAATCGTGGAAAAACCGCCCGTTGCAATCGTCTTAACGTCGCTGCGTTTGAGTTCTTTTTTGATGCGCTTTACGATATATTCGACAAGCCCTGCAAACCCAAATACGATACCCGCTTGCATATTCGTCACGGTATTTTTTGCAATAATGCTCTTGGGCGCTTCGATTTCCACGCGCGGAAGCTTCGCCGTGCCGTTCACGAGCGAATCGAGCGAGCCCTTGATGCCGGGGGAAATGGCGCCGCCGATGAATTCGTTATTTTCGCTGATAATATTAAAGGTAGTCGCTGTGCCGAAATCCACCACAATCATCGGTTTGTTTTCGCCGTAATTGACGATTGCGGATACGCAGTTGACAATTCTGTCCGCACCCACTTCCCGTGCGTTATCGCAACGAATATTCAAGCCGGATTTTAAGCCGGGTGCGATATGCAGCGGTTGAAAACCGAAATACACTTCGCACATTTTATCGATGGTATAATCGAGCGAAGGCACAACCGACGATACGATACCGCCCGTTAAATCTGCCCCTTTAATGCCTTTGATGTCCAGCATTCCCACGATTTGTTCGCCGTATTCGTCCGAAGTACGCTTAAAATCGGTGGAAACACGGAAGGAAACTTTCAGCTCGTCCCCTTCGTACACCGCGTATTTAATATTCGTATTTCCGATATCGATACAAATAATCATATTTTACCTGTCTTATTTTTTAGATTTTTTCGTTTGCGCTTGCATAATTTTTACAAGCACGGGCACGAGCACGATGGCGCAAGCAAATTCCGCTAAAAAGTTGACGCCGATAATCGTTTGCCATACCGTATCGAAAAATGCGCCGCCAAACGAGAATAATTCCATCGCGCCAAGCACGAGTACGGTATGCACTACTACGGTAAGCGCCGCGGCGACTACGCAAGCCGTTTTTTCCGCTTTGCCCTTAAACGCACGGCGCGCGCCTTGTAAAATCCAGTAGCCCGCTACGCCTGCCAGCGTTCTGGGCAAAATGGAAATGAGCGGATTGTAAAATACCGTGTAGCCGACCACGAACGAAAGCGCAAACGAGCAAACGCCGAAAATCGTGCCGCCGATAAAGCTGTTTTTCCAGTCGCCGTACATCGACAGCGCGATAAACAGCGGGATAGAGAAAAATGCAGGCGACGGTTTGATGAAGTAGATGAAAACGTACGTTTCTAACGTAAGTACTACTGCCATCAAAGCGGTCATAACGCCGATAAAGGCGACGGTGTGGGATACGTTTCTTTTCATAATAACCTCCATCGGGTTCTTTTAGATTCTTCGCTGCGCTCAGAATGACAGTAAGCGAATAAGATACCCGTAGAAAAAAATTATTTATCCGTCCTTGAAACGGTCAAACCGCGCAAAGCACGTATTCGCCGAAGACGGATTACCATATATTATACCGCATTTTTTTTATTTACGCAACAAAATGAAAGAGTGTTTTTCTACTTTTTGCCTATCTTTCACACTCTTTTAGGCAAAAACCGCTCACAAAAAACAAAAATGGGGAATATGATGTAATAGAAAAGACAAAACCGCAGGTTATTCCGCTATGGATGCACATTACATACCCCTGCGGCGAAACACAGGAGGTTTTTTATGAATTGTTGCTTAACGGGTGGTAATACTACCCTTTGGATCCTTATCGCTTTGCTTGTACTTGGCTCGAAAGACGGGATTTTCTGCTCGAACGTGTTTAGCGGCTGCGGCCTTCCCATCATCATCGCGCTTTTGTTCTGCCTTTATAAAAACGGAACGCTCGCTTCCATCTTGACCCCTTCGTGCGGTTGCGATTGCGGTTGCGGCTGCCGTTGAGTTTTCTCTTGGCGTGTTTCTAACGCCGCTCCTCCTTTTTCTCCTTGATATCGCCCTTGGGCAATAAAACGAACGGAGTCGGTTTTCCCCGACTCCGTTTGCTTTTTTATTTTTGCATTAGGCTATGTCATAGAGAATGGTTGATTTTAGCAAAAATTGATTTTTTGCGATTTGACGAGAAAAATACAAAAAAGACAAGTGTTTTGTGAGGGCGCATACCCCCAGCGGTATGAAACCGAGCAAAACACGAAGTATTTCGTAGAATTTTTCCGTCAAAAATCAACCAAGTGATGTGACAGAGCATATCTTTAACAAATACGCTTGCAGGGCGATAATTGTTTTTCCGTCCTTGATTTCGCCTAACTGAATCATTTGTTTTACGCGGTCAAGCTCTATCCATTCTACGTCCAAAAATTCGCCGTCGTCCAAATGTGCTTGCACGCGCTCGCCGCCTTGGGCATAATAGATATAAATGCGCTCGTTCGTATAACCGGGGGTAGGATAAATTTCGTACAACAAACGAATTTTATCGCATTTTACGCCCGTTTCTTCTTCTAATTCTCTTTGAGCAGCAAGCATCGGATCTTCCCCTTTATTGAGCTTGCCCGCAGGAATTTCGTACAAGCTTTCCCCATACGCATAGCGGAATTGGCGTACGAGCAAAACCTTATTATTTTCCACGTACAGTACGCACGCGCCGCCGCTGTGTTCCACGATTTCGCGTTTGCACGGCTTGCCGTTGGGCAATACCGCGTCGTCGCAGCGCAGGGATAAAATTTTGCCTTGATAAATATAATTTTTGTTGACGGTTTTTTCTACGTAATCCATACCTACTCACTCCCGTTTTGGCTGTGTTTTTAACTATTATAGCATAAAAATAAAAAATAAGAAAGATTTTTTAGTAAAATATCTTGATTTTCTTGCGCGTTTTATGTATAATAATAGGCAGGTTGAATATTGGAGGTTCGTTATCGTATGAAATCTATCAAAATTTCTTTGGAAAAAGCACAATACGTAAAAGAATTTGTCAACATCACGCAAGAATACCCTTACGAAATTTTACTCAAAAGCGGTAAATACGTCGTGGACGCAAAATCGATTTTGGGTATTTTCTCGCTCGATTTGTCCGCGCCTATCGTAGTGGAAGCGTACAGCGACGATTGCGACGATTTTATGAACAAGCTTAAAAAATTCGAGGCGTAATCGAGGTTTTATCAAGGTTTCGTCGGCACTTTTATCGAAGCCCAAAGGATAGTATCCTTTCAGCACGTTATTAAAAACCCGAAAACGGTCGCACGGAAACTCCTTTGCGACTGTTTTGCGTTCTTAAAATGCGGGGAAGTCCCCCATCTTTACTTACTTACGAAGGAGTGATTGCACTTATGCAAATTCAAGGCGAAACGTCGGTTAATAAACTGATTGTGCTGTTCGTATTCGATAAAATGGAAAGCGCGCTGTCCGAGCGTACTATCGTGGAAATGTGTACGGTGGCAAACGGTTGGCTCAATTATATGGACTGTAAAGAGCTGATTCCCCGTCTTTTGGACGACGGATTTATTTACCGTTGCGCGGCGAATGAAGAAGAGCCCCTTTACACCATTACCAGCGACGGTCGGTCGAGCTTGAACAGCTTTTATATCAATATTCCCAAGAGCTTGCGCAGTGAAATTTCCGCGTATATCAAGCAAAACAGCGGAAAGCTTAGAAACCGTCAAGAATGTAAATCGGATTATTATCAAAATGCGGACGGGACCTATACCATTTACGTTAAAATTTTAGCGCCTGTGCAACCGATGTTGGAACTTAAATTTGTCGTGCCGAATAAGAAAACCGCGCAAAATATCTACAAAAACTGGGAAAGCAAGGCGTCGGAGTTGTATTCGGCAATCTACGATACCTTGGTCGATTAACCCACTCATTTTAGAAATACAGCGTTGCATTTTGCAACGAAAATCAATATTTAGGAGAAAAAAGTTATGTTTATTTACTCAACGAAAGGAACTTGTTCCAGACAAATTTTATTTGACGTGGACGCGGACGGCAAAATGCACAACGTACGCTTTATCGGCGGTTGCAGCGGTAATTTGCAAGGGATTGCGCGTTTGGTAGAAGGCAAGCATATCGACGAAGTGGAAACCTTGCTTGCAGGCGTGCGTTGTAAAGGAAATACGTCTTGCCCCGACCAGCTTTCCAAAGCGGTCACCGAATATAAGGCAAGCCAAGCAAACGCTTAAAATAGTTTGAATAACGATAAACGCCCTGCGCGGATTTTAGTCCGCGCAGGGCGTTTTTTCGTTTTCTAATTATCAATGTCTAAAATGTCTATCGCCGACGAAAATCATCGCGATACCCGCTGCGTTGCACGCGTCAATCGACAGTTGGTCGTTTTTGCTGCCGCCCGGTTGAATAATCGCCGTAATGCCTGCTTTTACACATTCTTCTACGCAGTCGGGGAACGGGAAGAACGCGTCGCTCGCCATAACCGAGCCCTTGGCAAGCTCGCCCGCGTGTTCAATCGCTTGCTGTGCCGCCCAAATACGGTTGGTTTGCCCCATTCCGATACCCGTCGTTCTATCCTTTAAGCCGATAACGATGGCGTTGGATTTGGTGTATTTCACGACTTTCCAGTTGAAAAGCAGCGCTTGCATTTCTTCGTCCGTGGGCGCGCGGTCAGTCACCACTTTCACGTTTTCTTGCGAGAATAACGTTTCGTCGTAGTCTTGAATGAGCAAACCGCCGTAAACCTTTTTCATATCGTACGCGCTCTTTTCGCGCTTTGCACGAATGTCAGGCAGTTCCAAAAGACGAATATTTTTCTTGGTCGTGAGTACGTCCATCGCTTCCTTGGTAAACCCTTCCGCAATGACGATTTCGATGAAGATTTTATTAATTTCGCGCGCAGTCGCTTCGTCCACTACGCGGTTGATTGCCAAAATTCCGCCGAACACGGACACGGGGTCGCTTTCGTATGCCTTGATATACGCTTCGTGAATGGTTGCGCCTACGCCTACTCCGCAAGGGTTGGCGTGTTTGCTTGCCACTACGCACGGCTCGTCGAATTCTTTGACAAGTTCGAGCGCGCCGTTTGCGTCGTTGATATTGTTATACGACAGCTCTTTGCCCCAAAGCTGTTTTGCCTTGGAAAGCGAACCGGCGCGGATAAATTCTTCACTGTAATAGGACGCGCCTTGGTGGGGATTTTCGCCATAGCGCATATCTTGCGCCTTTTCGTAGGCGAACGTAATCGAATCGGGATAACGGATATCCAGCTTTTCCGCTAAATAGTTGGAAATCATACTATCGTACACAGCGGTATGCGCGAATACTTTATATTGCAAATATTTTTTCGTTTCGAGTGAAATGCCGCCGTTTTCCAGCTCGGAAAGCACCGTTTCATAATCTTTCGGGTCAACGACTACCGCTACGTCTTGGTAGTTTTTCGCCGCTGCGCGGAGCATTGTAGGTCCGCCGATATCGATATTTTCCACAGCGTCTTCAAACGAAACGTTCGGCTTGGAAATGGTCGCTTTGAACGGATATAAGTTTACTGCCACTACGTCGATGGTATTGATACCCAGCTCGTTTAATTGCGACATATGTTCTGCGTTCGAGCGCATTGCCAAAAGCCCTGCGTGTACAATCGGGTGCAGAGTTTTTACTCTGCCGTCCAAACATTCGGGAAAACCGGTAAGCTCACTAATTCCGATAACGGGAAGGTTTGCGTCCTTTAACGCTTTTGCCGTGCCGCCCGTCGAAATAATTTCAAAATCGCACGCGATAAGGCGTTTGCAAAATTCGACGATGCCCGTTTTGTCGGATACGCTGACAAGTGCTCTTTTTTTCATAATATAGTCCACCTTTTATGATTATTTTTCTTTGGTTTTGGGAAAACTTTGGATATGGTTATTTTGTATATCCTTTTAATCGCTTATATTTTAGCTATCAATTTTTATGCTTTTTTGCTTGTGAAAACGTTAAGTAAGCAAGAACGCGACGAACAAGCATATCGCCAAGCCCAGCCGCTTATTTCCAGCGCGAATGAAACGGACGAACAAACGAATGCGCCGCTCTCGCCTATCAATACGCAAAAACCGCAAAAATATATCGGAAAATTGTGCATTGCGGGCGCACTCGGCGGGGCGATTGCAATTTACGTGAGTATGTTTATATTCAAATTCCGCCGCACCGATCTTTTGCTAATGGTGCTAATGCCGCTTTTGGGCGTACTCAATATTTATATATGGGTGTTGCTATTCCGTTCGGGTTTTGCGTTTTTCGTGATACGATAACGCAAGTTTTAGGCGCAATTTTTCTCTTAAAAACACGCTTGTATCTATTATAACACTTTTTTTAGAAAAATGGAAGAAAATGACGAAAATTTTTCTATTTAATTTAGAAAGTTAAAAAATAACATTTTTATAGCGGTTTTTTGTGAAAATGGAAAAAAGAAAAATTTTTTAATATTTTTTGGAAAAACTTGCGAAAAGTGTTTGACAATTTCTTTGATAAGTGCTATTATATACAAGCGTTGTCGATACGACGCAGAAGTGTGATGAAATGCGGGTGTAGTTCAATGGTAGAATTCCAGCCTTCCAAGCTGGCCGCGTGGGTCCGATTCCCATCACCCGCTCCACTTTCATAGCGGGCGTATCCAGAAAACTCGCGCCTGTAGCTCAGTTGGATAGAGCAACGGCCTTCTAAGCCGTGTGTCAGGAGTTCGAATCTCTTCAGGCGCACCAAAA
>JAZRIK010000089.1:0-4065 GCA_045645245.1 Candidatus Scatosoma sp.
ATGGCAGAGAGCAATTTTGCTTTGCCTTGCTCGTCCAGCTCGTCATAATACGCCAAAAGCTGCGTTTGTCCTTTTTGCTCTAACAACGTTTTTGCTTGTACATACGTCATAAATTTTACCCTTCCTTTTTATTGTGCTTCCACCCGCGTAGGCGGCTTTATAAATTATTTGCTTTAATGAAAGAAAAAGCCGACCAATGTCGGCTTTTGCCTGATGTTATTAATATCCGTAATAATCGAAATCTTTCTTTGCTTTTTTCTGTTCTTTGGCGCTTTGTTTGCTATTCTCGTTCGTTTGTTGCGACGTTTGCGCGGGCGTGTTTTTTGCCATTGCTTGCGCCGTCCATTGTGCTTGACGCGCCAAACGGTCTTCTTCAAATTGATTGATTTGACCTAAAATAATACTCTTAAATTCTTCCGCGTTTTTAATTCTTTCTACAATCAAGCTACCCGCCAGCGTGGAAATATAAATTTGGTTGGTATTGAACACGTTGCCCCAAAACGTCGTTTCTACGCGTACGTCTTGCAATTTGTTGAGCGGAGTATCAAACGATTTTCTGCTAAACACGCCGCGTTTATACACGATACGCTTGTTGGTAAGCACCAACTCGGTACGAGTGAAAATAATCGTTTTGTAAATGCAACTAATTAAAGAAATGATAAAGATTACCGCGAAAATCGCAGCCACTACCAACAAAACAGTAGTAAAAGAAACGAATTGCTTGATGGCGATAAACGCCGCGGCAGCCGCCACCAGAGCAAAGACAAGCGTCAGTACCCACGCGCCGATTAAGCCCCAGCTATCGCGCTGCGCTTTCTCAACGATTAATTCGTTTTCGTATAAATGTTTTTCGACGTAGTTTCCCATTGTCGGTCTCCCTTTTACTCTTCAATTTACAAGGCGTAAACCCACCTTTTATATATTTTATCGTAAAAGAATAAAAATGTCAATATTTTTTCACAATTTTATGCGCGCGTGTAGTAAATTATTTTCAAATTTTACCTTTTTTGCTTTTCACCGCGTATAACCAGCGTACGCTTAATGGTTAAAAACACTTTGGCGAGCGGCAAAAACAAACAGCCAACGCTCACGCCGCTGCAAACCAGTTGCGGCAGCATAAACGGAAGCGACGCAAGAAAATACGCTTTGGTTGCGCGCGGCGTATAGCCGTACCAAAGCGGCGTTAAAATATTGTCTATCATCGTAAAGCACACCGTTCCAAGACAGGCAAAAATAATCAGCCAAACGAGATTTTTTGGCGCGACACGCATTTTTTTACCAAGCAACCCAAACGAGAACGCAAGCAAGTTAAAATATACGAGATACAAAATAAGTACAACAGGATAAAACCCAAATACAAGCTGTCGAAGCAAAGAAAATGCGGTTGCGGCAATCATTCCCCTACGCGCGCCCATTACAAATGAGTAAGTGATAAAACTCACCGTCACAAGCTCCACGCCCGGCACAAAGGAAAGGGCAAGCTGCAAGGCAATGACAAGCGCAACGAACGCGGCTAAATACGCGCATTCCTTTGCGGAATACACGATTGTTTGACTGCTTAATTTTTGCGCTTTTTTCTTATTCATCGCATACCTGCCTGCTTGATTTTATGAATCGAACGTGAAATACGTATAAACCCAAAGGTAGCAGGCGCCTTCTAATACGGGCAACGACTCCGCCCCTAAAACTGCGCTACCATAGGTGACGCCGTCATATTCATACGTCCATTCGGTGCTCGCCATTTCGCTATCCGACGTATAAAGCATCCAGCTCGCCGACCAGTCTGCCTTATTCTCTTTACCGTTGATCGATTGAATCATACCGCCCGAAACGGTGTACTCAAGCGCGCCGTTTTCTTGTAAAATCGTCATAGCGTCAATCAATTTATCCGTTTCCGACGATACCGCTTCTACTTGAATAAAGATAAGCGTATCCGTCGTCGCTATGACCGACGCTTTCAAATTCGCTTTATCCGTAGGAGCACAACCAACGACGGCACAAAGCGATACGATAAGGGTAGCGAGCAAAGATATAAAAGATAAAATTTTGCGTTTCATAACACAACCCCTAAAATAAAAATCCGCATTCTTGATTTTTTCAAGGACACGGACGAATACGCGTACGACAAACAAACCGCAATCGCTGCGGCGTTTTCACTCCCTTTTCGCATCCCCTCGAAAAAATCGTTTTTCTTATTTACTCGGCAGGTCTTCCGGCTTACAGCGTTCTTGGTAAAAACGATTTCATCGCATACCTGCCTATATCCTTCCCATTTTTTTCAACAGTGAATATAAGCAAACGCTCTTACGGTTGCGGGGGCAGCGGAGCAATACGACAATCGTTTTCTCTCTTCCCTTTTCAGTGCTTTTCCAAGCACACCGCGTAAACGTATTTAGTTTTGTATAGTATAACATACTACAACCGTAAAAGCAAGTAAAAATTGTAAAAAACTCGCTTTTTATATTTTTATATAAAAACGCCAAACTTTTTTCTGTAAAACACTTGAAAAAAACTTGCAAAACCGTTATAATATAAGTATAGTTGATATTTTGGGCTGATAAGCCGAAACCCAACGCAAGAAAAATACTTAAAAAAGGTACGAAGGTTATGACGTTAGAACAATACGCAAGTTTAAGAAACGGCACGGACGTACGCGGTATTGCCAGTGAAGGCGTGCGCGACGAACACATCAACTTATCGCAAGAAGCGGTAGAAAACATCGCAAAAGCATTTTGCGTTTGGTTGATTTCCCGTACGGGTAAAACGCAAGTGACGGTAGCCGTCGGCTACGACTCGCGCTTGTCGTCGCCCCTTTTATGCGAAGCGGCGGTGCGCGGCATTACGCAAACGGGACATAACGCGGTGGTCACGGGTTTATCCACTACGCCGTCGATGTTTATGCTTTTGAAAGATGAAAAGCGTATGCGCGAGCAATATTGCCACGGCTCGATTATGATTACCGCCAGCCATTTGCCTTTTAACCGCAACGGTTTGAAATTCTTTTCGCACAGCGGCGGCTTGGAAGGGTCGGACGTAAAGGAAATTTTAGAGCTTGCGGCAAACTATCGTTTTGCCGAGCCCAACGTGGACGGCGAAACCATTCAAGCGCCGTATTTAGACGACTACGCGCAAGCACTCGTTGATAAAGTACGTATGGCAACGGGCGAAGAAACGCCCCTTGCAGGCAAGAAAATTATTGTGGACGCAGGCAACGGCGCAGGCGGATTTTTCGCAAGCCAAGTGCTTGCCCCTTTGGGCGCAAATACCGAAGGCTCGCAATTTTTAGAACCGGACGGCAATTTCCCTAATCACATTCCCAACCCCGAAAACAAAGCGGCTATGCAGTCTATTTGCGACGCCGTGAAAGCGACGGGTGCGGATTTTGGTATCATCTTCGATACCGACGTGGATAGAGCGGGCGCGGTGGATAGCGACGGCAACGAGTTGGGTCGCAACCGTTTGATTGCGCTCATCTCCGCTATCTTACTCGACGAAAGAGAAGGCACGATTGTCACCGACTCGGTGACGTCGGACGGACTGACGAAATTTATTCAAGCGCGCGGCGGGAAGCATTTGCGTTTCAAGCGCGGCTATAAAAATGTTATCAACGAAGCCATTCGCTTAAACAACCGCGGCGAATACGCGCCCTTGGCGATTGAAACGAGCGGTCACGCGGCACTTGCGGAAAACTATTTCTTGGACGACGGCGCTTATCTTATCACTCGTTTGTTGATTGCGCTTGCAGGCGCGGCAAAAGACGGCAAATCGCTCACCGATTTAATTGCCGATTTGCAAATGCCGCAAGAAGCGCACGAGCTGCGCGTGAATTTTATCAGCGGCGTAGATTTTACAACGCTTGGCAAGCAGCTCATCGCCGATTTCACTGCTTACGGGGAAAATCTGTACTATGCAACCCCTGCGGATAGCAATTTTGAAGGGTTCCGACTTTGCTACGACGAACGCCACGGCGACGGCTGGGCGCTTATGCGTATGAGCTTGCACGAGCCCGTACTCCCCATCAACGTAGAATCCAACCGCAAAGACGGTACGATTAAAATCGTAAAG
>JAZRIK010000090.1:0-8968 GCA_045645245.1 Candidatus Scatosoma sp.
GTGCGGCGGAAGAATGCGACAAAATGGGCGTAAATTATCGAGTGGGGAATATTTTATCTTCGGATATGTTTTACGACGACGCGAATTCGGGTATGCAATGGGCGAAGATGGGCGTACTCGGCGTAGAAATGGAATCGGCGGCGTTGTACTGCAACGCGGCTCGTGCGGGCAAAAAAGCGCTGTGCATTTGCACGGTCAGCGATTCGTTTGTCTATCCCGAAGAAAATACGACGGCGGAAGAAAGACAAATTTCGTTTACCAAAATGATGGAGATTGCACTCGCCATCGCAGAAGAATAAAATTAGGAGAACGCTATGGCAAAACGTGCGTTTTTAATTGTACTCGACAGCGTGGGAATCGGCGAAATGCCCGACGCTTCCAAATGGGGCGACGCAGGCAGCAATACGCTCGCTTCTATATCCAAACACGCAGAATTTTCTTGCCCTACTTTAACCGAGTTAGGGCTGTTTAACATTGACGGCGTACAGGGCGAAAAAAGCAATTCACCTCGTACCTGCTATGCCCGTATGGCGGAAAGCTCGCAAGGAAAAGACACGACGATAGGGCACTGGGAAATTGCAGGCGTGTATTCGCCAAAGCCCTTGCCTACCTATCCAAACGGCTTTCCAAAAGACGTGATTTCCGCTTTTGAACAAGCGACGGGCAGGGGGGTGCTTTGCAACCGTCCGTATTCGGGTACGGAAGTAATTAAAGACTTCGGTCAGGAGCACGTAGAAACGGGTAAATTGATTGTATATACGTCCGCGGATAGCGTGTTTCAAATTGCCGCGCACGAAGATATTGTACCCGTAGAAGAATTGTACCGCTATTGTAAAATCGCGCGCGAGTTATTGCAGGGCGAGCACGGCGTAGGGCGTATCATCGCCCGCCCGTTTAATGGCGAATATCCCTTCAAACGCACGCCGCGTCGGCACGATTATTCGTTAATTCCGCCTGCGACGACGGTACTCGACGTAATGCAAGAAAAGGGCTACGACGTCATTTCGGTAGGAAAAATTTACGATATTTTCGCAGGCAAGGGTTTAACGGAGAGCTATCCTACCAGCGGCAACGATAACGGAATGGAAACAACGAGTAAAATTGCCGAGCGCGATTTTAACGGCTTGTGCTTTGTCAATTTGGTCGATTTTGATATGGTTTACGGGCACAGAAACGACGTGGCGGGTTATGCGCGCGCATTGTCGAATTTTGATAAGTGGCTGGCTGACTTTTTGCCCTGCTTAAAAGAAGACGATTTGCTGATTATTACCGCCGACCACGGCTGCGATCCTGCTACGGCTTCTACTGACCATTCGAGAGAATATACGCCTATGCTTGCCTATGGCAAGAAATTAAAATCGGGCGTGAATTTGGGTACGAGAACAAGCTTCGCCGACATCGGCGCAACCGTACTTCAATGGTTTGACCTGCCGACGGATAAGGTATTTGGAAACGGCTTTTTGAAGGAGATTATCCATGACTGATCGCGAACTTTTATTGCAAGCGGTTTCCGCAAGAGAATTTTCCTATTCGCCGTATTCGGGCTTTCGCGTGGGCGCGGCTTTGCTTGGCGAAAGCGGAAAAGTATATTTGGGCTGCAACGTAGAAAACGCGGCGTATTCGGTGACGAATTGCGCGGAGAGAACGGCGATTTTCAAGGCGGTCAGCGAAGGGGAGCGCGCGTTTAAGGCGATTGCCATCGTAGGCGGCAAGGGCGATACGGTTAGCGAAGTTTGCGCGCCGTGCGGCGTATGCCGTCAAGTGCTTGCCGAATTTTGCAGCGGCGATTTGCGCGTGGTTTTGGGTACGCCCTATACGATTAAGACGTACTCGTTAGCAGAGCTTTTGCCTTTGGCGTTTGATAAAAATAATTTAGAGTAAGGAACGACAGCTATGAGAATGTACGATATCATTCAAAAAAAGCGTGACGGCGGAAAATTAACTAAGAAAGAAATCGAATGGCTCATCGACGGCTATTGCAAGGGGAAAATTCCCGATTATCAAATGTCCGCGCTTTGTATGGCGATCTATTTTCAAGGAATGGATTTAGAAGAAACGACCGCGCTCACCTTTGCCGTGCGCGATTCGGGCGATAAGCTGGATTTGTCCGATATTCAGGGCTTGCGCGTTGATAAGCACTCAACGGGCGGCGTAGGCGATAAAACGAGCTTGGTCGTCGCGCCCATCGTGGCAAGTTTAGGCGTTGCCGTAGCGAAAATGAGCGGCCGCGGCTTGGGGCATACGGGCGGCACAATTGATAAGTTGGAAGCAATTCCCGGTTTTCAAACGGATTTGCCTATCGATGAATTTAAGAAAATCGTCAATGAAACGGGAATTGCGATTGTCGGACAAAACGCCGAGCTGGCGCCTGCGGATAAGCTTTTGTATGCGTTGCGCGACGTGACGGCGACGGTAAATAGCTTGCCTTTGATTGTGTCAAGCATTATGGGCAAAAAGCTCGCCGCGGATGACGACTGTATCGTTTTAGACGTAAAAACGGGCAGCGGCTCGTTTATGAAAACGCCTGAAAAGAGTAGAGAGCTTGCCGAGTGGATGGTTGCCATCGGAAAACGCGCAGGAAAGCGCGTACGCGCACTCATTACGGACATGGATAGGCCGCTTGGGTATGCAATCGGTAATTCTTTGGAAGTAATCGAAGCGATTGAAACGTTAAAAGGAAAAGGTCCGAGCGATTTAACCGAGCTTTGCGTGGCGCTGTCGGCGCATATTTTGTGCTTGGCGGAAAAGGGCGATTATGCCGCTTGCGAAAAAATGGCAAAAGATGCGATTTCGTCGGGCAGCGCGCTGAAAAAGCTTGTAGAAATGGTCAAAGCGCAGGGCGGCGACGAAAGTTATATTTTATCCCCCGATAAATTTGAAAAAGCGAAATACACGCACGAAGTAAAAGCTATTGAAAGCGGCTATATCGTAGGCGTGGATACCGAGGGCTACGGCGTGGCGAGTTTATTGCTGGGCGCGGGAAGAAACACAAAGGAAGACAAAATCGATTTTGCGGCAGGGATACGCTTGCAGGCAAAAACGGGCGATTTCGTTAAGGTTGGCGACGTAGTTGCAACTTTATACGCAAACGATTCCGCGTTGTTTGCGGCGGCGGAAAAACGTTTGCTCGCGGCAACGAAAATCGGCGATAAGCAGCCCAAAGCGGAACCGCTTATTTTGGACGTAATCGAATAATTAAACAAGCTAAACGAAAAAACTCCACTTCAATCGAAGTGGAGTTTTTTGGTGCCTTGAGGTGGAATTGAACCATCGACAGACAGATTTTCAGTCTGTTGCTCTACCAACTGAGCTATCAAGGCAAAAAAAATGGCGACCCAAAACGGGCTCGAACCGTCGACCTCCAGCGTGACAGGCTGGCGCTCTAACCAACTGAGCTATTGGGCCATTTTTTATGTCAAAAAATATAAAATTGTGTTTGGTGGGCCTTCACGGATTCGAACCGCGGACCAATCGGTTATGAGCCGACAGCTCTGACCACTGAGCTAAAGGCCCATCTGCCTTTGCCAAACGCGCTACAAGCAACGCTTATACATAATAAACGATTTTTATATAAAAGTCAAGCATTTTTTTACAATATTACAATTTTTTTTTACGACAAAACAAAAAAATATTCGCCAAAATACAGCAAAATTCTTTTTGCGTTTTATTTTACAATATTGCCGTATTCGTTTTAGAAAAAATTACAAATAAGGAGAACGTTATGGAAATACACGCAAGTTATTTGCAAGGCGACTTGTATATCCGTCTTTGCGGTGAAATGGACGAGCATTCCGCTTCGCTTGCGAGAAAGGAAGCGGATAAGCTTGCCGAGAACAATTTGCAAAGCAATAAAGTTATCTTCGATTTAAGCGAGATATCCTTTATGGATTCGACGGGTATCGGTTTTCTAATCGGCAGGTATAAAAAATTCCGCCGACACGGCATTCCTGCATATATCGCCAATCCATCGCCTATCACCGATAAAATTTTAACGATGAGCGGAATATATACGCTCATTCCCAAAACAACCGCAATTTGTCAAGCAAGGAGTCAATCATTATGAAAAATTATATGAAATTAGAAGTTGCCGCGTTGAGTGAAAACGAGAGCTTTGCGCGTAGTGCGGTTGCGGCGTTCGCACTTTCGCTCAATCCTACGCTCAGCGAAATTTCCGATATTAAAACGGCGGTCAGCGAGGCGGTCACAAATTGCGTCGTACACGCCTACCAAAACGGCGAAGCAGGTAAAATTATCATCGAATGCGAAATTGAAAAAAGCGAAGGTATGCTGGACGAAGGACACGGCAAATTACATATTCGCATCACGGATTTTGGCTGCGGAATCGATGATATCGAGCGCGCTACCACTCCTTTTTATACCACGCGTGAAGACGAAGAGCGTTCGGGTATGGGTTTTACCATTATGCTTACGTTTATGTCGGCGTTTTCGGTGGAAAGCGAGCGGGGAAAGGGTACCGTCGTTTCTATGTCCAAAGTCATCGGTGCGGATGAAAATACGCAGATAAGGGAACGGGTAAATGCTTGATGATCAAAGTACGATAAAATATCTACGTTTAGCAAAGTCGGGGGATAAGCAGGCGAAAGAAACTCTGGTAAATGAAAACGTTTCACTTGTGAAATGTATCGTTAAAAGGTATTTGGGCAAAGGAGTGGATTACGACGATTTGTTTCAAATTGCCTGTATGGGTTTTTTGAAAGCGATTGTCGGTTTTGACGAACGATTCGGCGTTAAATTTTCCACTTACGCCGTACCGATGATTGCAGGCGAAATTAAACGGTTTATGCGCGACGACGGCAGCGTAAAGGTTTCGCGTGCAATGAAACAAACGGCGAAAGACATTCACGCTTTTATCGAAGAATATACGCAAAAACACGGAAATCAGCCACCCATGTCCGCAATCAGTGAAAAATTTAATATGGACGAAGCGGAAGTGGTCTTTGTGTTGGGCTCGTCGAAAATGCCCATTTCCCTGTATAGTGCGGGCGATTATAAAGACGGTAAAGAGCGCGAGCTTATCGAAACGCTGCCCGCGCAAGACAATCAAGACGACTGGCTGGATAAAATGCTATTGCGCGGTGCGATTGAACGCCTGCCCAAACGCGAACGAAAAATAATCGTATTGCGGTATTTTAGGGATATGACGCAAAGCGAAGTGGCTAAAAAAATCGGCGTTAGTCAAGTGCAGGTATCGCGCATTGAAAACAAAATTATTAAAGAATTTCGTGAAAAACTCATCGGATAAAAGGAAAGGGCAAATGGAAAAATTCCATTTTGCCTATTTTTTTGCTTTGCAAAAATAAAATAATTTGTTATAATAGCTGTATGGAAAAGAAACAAACGGATAAATTGAATACTTGGCTGCGATCGCCCACTATATCCAAAGGCGCGGGGATAGCGTTTTCTATTGCGACCTGCTTACCGTCTATGCTAATGGCGCTCGTTGTAGGCGTTTGCGTCGGGTTTGGATTTGTAAAAACGGACGCCTTTCAATATGAGAACTGGTATATCTACGTAGCTTATTTATGCACGCCGATTGCTTTGGCTTTGGCGGCGGTAGTGTTTTTCCGTTTTAACCGTCAATCGCCCGCTCTTGCGCTGAAAAAGCAAAAGTGTCAAGCAAAATATTATCTAATTGCGCTGCTGATGCAGGCGGGGTTGGTCGGCTTATCCGAACTCAATAATATCTTTTTGCAATTCTTATCTAAATTCGGTTATCAAGACCCGGGTATCACGCTGCCGTCAATGGACGGCTTTGGCTTTGTGGGCGTAATTTTCGTGATAGCCGTTTTGCCTGCTGTATTTGAAGAGTTGTTTTTTCGCGGAATATTGTTAAACGGCTTAAAATCGGTTGGGGAAACGGGCGCAATTTTACTTTGCGGCGCGTTATTTTCGCTGTTTCATCAAAACCCTGCCCAGACCATTTATCAATTTTGCTGCGGCGCGGCGTACGCTTGGGTTGCATTGCGTGCAGGAAGTATTTTGCCCACTGTAATCGCGCATTTTATCAACAACGCCGCCATTTTAACGCTGTATAAATTCAATATTACGCTCATTCCCGTACCTATTTCGATTATAATTATGTGTGTTTCCGCGCTTTGTTTGGCAGGGGCAATCGTATGGCTGATTGCGCTTAAAAAACGCCAAGAAAACCCAAAAATCACAATGGATAAAGCGGAAAAGAAAAATTTCTTTCTTGGCGCGGCTTTGGGAATCGTCGTTTGTGTGTTTTCGTGGCTGATTACGCTCGTTAGCGGGCTGATAGGGGGCTGACGTATGCAAAAAATTTATTTTGTAGTGGTTGGAAAAATTAAAGAGAGTTTTTACCGTGAAGCGGTTGCAGAATACGTCAAACGGCTTTCCCGCTTTGCCAAAGTAGAGTTAAAAGAGCTTGCCGAAGGTGTAAGTTTAGAAAGCGAAGCGGACGACATTTTACGCGCTTGCAAGGGCTACGTAATTGCTTTGGCTGTGGAAGGGGAAAAGCTGTCCAGCGAAAAGCTTGCTGCGAAAATGGAAAAACTCACAAACGACGGCAAGGAAATTACTTTTGTAATCGGCTCGTCGTGCGGACTTTCCGATAGAGTGAAAAAGGCGGCGGATTTCAAGCTGTCCTTTTCCGATATGACCTTTCCGCACCAGCTTATGCGCGTCATTTTAGCCGAGCAAGTGTATCGCGCCTTTATGATTAACGCAGGCGCAACCTATCATAAATAAATAAAAATATTCAACTTTTTATCCTTGCGCGCGTATATTGATTAAATGGATATTTATCAACAGTTATCGCGCTTTTACCATACGACCAACCTTTCCAAACGCATCGTGGGGAAGAGTGTTTTGGGGAGAAATATTTACGCATTCAAGGTAGGCACAGGCAGTCCGGTCGGAATTGCGCAATACGCCGTTCACGGCAGAGAGTATATCACCGCCAAGCTCGCTTTACGGCATTTAGAAGTGGGCGTAAAGGGCACGCTTTGGGTATTACCGCTGACCAACCCCGACGGCGCGTTATTGTCGCAAATCGGCATAAATAGCGTTAAGAACTCGGTTTGGAAGCAAAAGCTTCTCGCAATCAACGGCAGCGATAATTTTTCTCTTTGGAAAGCGAATGCGCGCGGCGTGGATCTCAACGTCAATTTCGACGCGGAATGGGGAAAAGGCAAGCAAAACGTTTACCAGCCAAGCAGGGAAAGCTACGTAGGCAAAAAACCGTTTTCCGAGCCGGAAACGCGCGCGCTTAAAAAATTTACTTTGCAAATTACCCCCGATTATACGGTGAGTTATCACACCAAAGGGGAAGAAATATACTGGTATTTTTATCAATCGATGCGTACCTGCCCCCGTGATAAGCGTTTAGCGATAGTTTTATCGCAAGCAACTTCTTATCCCTTATCCTACGCAAAAGGCAGTGTGGGCGGTTATAAAGACTGGTGCATTCAAACGCTGAAAATTCCGTCGTTTACCATCGAAGTCGGGGCGGATACACACGCGCACCCATTAGGCGAAAACGCCTTGCTCGAAATTATCGAAAAGAACGAATACGCGTTATACGAATTATCTAAAAAATTTTATAATTAGGAAAAATATGAAACGATTAACCAGAGAAGAAAAATTTATGCGCGCGGCGATTAAAGCGGCGAAGCGCGGGTTATTAGAAGGGGAAGTACCAATCGGCGCGGTCGTCGTGTATCAAGATAAAGTAGTTTCGCGCGGCTATAACCGTCGGGCGAAGTTGCAGCTTGCGTCTGCGCACGCGGAAATGTCGGCGATTGATAAAGCGTGTAAAAAATTCCACTCGTGGCGGCTGCCCGAAGGTTGCGAGCTCTACGTGACGCTCGAACCGTGTCCGATGTGTATGGGCGCGTGCTTAAACGCACGGGTTGATAAGGTATTTTTCGGCGCATACGAGCAAAAAGGTAGGTCTTTAACCAGCGAGCTTGCACAGGCGAATCTACTCAACCATAAAACGGAAGTGGTCGGCGGCGTAGCGGAAAAAGAATGCGCGGAGCTTTTGAGCGGATTTTTTATTGCGATGCGTCAAAAGCAAAAACAAGAAAAACAAAACAAAAAAGATATACAAACGATGGGTTTGACGGAAAAGGGCGAAGAAAATTAAAAAATCTTCGCTCATTCTCTTGACTTAACCCGCTTAAATAATGTATTATATATACATAAGTGATAAGTTATGGTAAACGCAGGGGCGTTGCATCCGTTTTTTTGGGGAAAATGTGATTGAAGGTTAGAACTTGACCGTTATGCGCAGTACAGCGGTGACGGCAAAAATAAAAAGGATGGATACATATGATAACTCACGGCAATGAAATTAAGTTGTTTTGCGGCAATTCTAATCGCGAGTTGGCTCAAGCCATTGCGAAAAAGCTCAATACCGAGCTTGGCGAAGTGGAAGTAGCTACCTTCTCCGACGGCGAAATTAGCGTGCATATCGCGGAAACCGTTCGCGGTAGAGACGTGTTCATTATTCAATCGACCTGTTCTCCCGTCAACGATAACTTGATGGAACTTTTAATTATGATCGACGCGGCAAAACGTGCGTCGGCAGGTCGTATCACGGCGGTTATGCCTTATTTTGGCTATGCTCGCCAGGATAGAAAAGCGCGTTCGCGCGATCCCATTACGGCAAAACTCGTAGCAAATCTTCTTACCGAAGCGGGTGCTGACCGCGTACTTACGATGGATTTGCACGCGGACCAAATTGAGGGCTTCTTTGATATTCCCGTGGATAATCTTTTGGGCGGTCCTACGCTTTACAATCACTTTGCAAAGCAGGGGAATATTGACGTTGTAGTTGCGCCCGACCTCGGCAGCGTTAAGCGTTCGAGAAAGGTTGCTGAAAAGTTTGGCGTGCCTCTTGCAATTATCGACAAACGCCGTCCTAAGGCAAACGTTATGGAAGTTATGAGCATCATCGGCGACGTAAAAGGTAAGAGATGCT
>JAZRIK010000091.1:0-1754 GCA_045645245.1 Candidatus Scatosoma sp.
AGCGGATTGCCAATCGTTACAGTTTACGATATCGGGATAAAAATCTAAATATCCCATACTGTCAACAACTGCTTTTGAGAAGAATGCAAAGCGTTCGCCATCGTCGTAACAACCGTAGATAGAATCTCTTTTGAAATAATATTCGTTGTCTATAAAGTAGAAATTTACACCGTCTAATCTGCAAGAGAATAATCCACAGTATTGATTACGCCACGCAAGTGAAACGTTAAAATTACCTAAAAAGGTAAAATTATCCCTTAAACCTGCGTCTATCTTTGAATAAAGCGGCATAATAACGCTTACTTCGTAGTTTCCGCGTTTTGCAAGTTCTTTAGGTAGTGAACCTATAACGTCTGCAAGCCCGCCCGTTGCAATAAACGGACGCGCTTCCGACGCTACAAATAAAATTTTACGCTTATTTGTTAAAATCGGGTCGCTTGCATTCTTTTGTGCAAATATCGGCGCTTGAACGGGTAAAATACTCACCGTCGCCTTTTTTCCCGTGCTTTTTTTAGAAGTTTTAATGGTTGCTTTGATTTTACCTGTGTCTGGCATAGAACAGCTCCTTAAATACAAGTTAAATTTGATTAAAGACGAGTGCCTTTGGGGATATAATACGGCAACGATTCGCTACCGCTTAACGCTTTTTTGTCGCTAATTACGACGTTTTTATCGGTAATTACGCAGTTGAGCGAGCTCTTTTGACCGATAATGCTATCCTGCATAATAATTGAGTTTTTAATAACGGCGTCTTTCGCCACCTTAACGCCACGGAATAAAATACAATTTTCAACCGTACCTTCAATTTCGCAGCCGTCGGAAATCAAAGAGTTCTTCACAATGGCATTTGCACCGTATTTAGAAGGCGCACTATCGCGTACTTTGGTATATACGTCGCGTTCGCCAAACAGCTCGTCGCGCACTTCTTTATTGAGCAGCGACATATTATGCTTAAAGTAAGCCGCCATCGAATCGATGCCAAGATAGCAATTCTTAAATTCGTATGCGTAAACTTTTAAGCTGTCCAGCTGTTTCATTAAAATTTCCGTTTCAAAGTTTGCAAACCCGTGCGTGACGGAATCTTCCACCAAATTCAACAAGAATTGACGGTTGAAAACCATTACGTTGATGCAGGTATGTACTTTTGTTCCCGCTTTTACGTGCGGAGCAAGCTGCATTTCCTTGATGCGGCCGTTTTCGTCCGTTTCTACGGTCATAAAGTCTTTCGTGCGTTCAATCTCGCGTTGATGCGTGACTAAAGTGACGTCCGCATTTTTTTCTTCGTGGTATGCAAGAATATCTTCAATGTCTAATTTTGCAATACCGTCGCAGTCCATAAGTACTACGTATTTTTCGCTTCTCTTATTTAAGAAGCCGCGAATGCTATTGATGGCTTCCAAACGATTCGTATAAGCTGTATCGTGGCGTTCGGAGAAGGGCGGTAATAAGATAATACCCCCGTCTTTCCGCGCCAAATCCCAGTCCTTACCGCTTCCAAGATGGTCGATAAGCGAGCGATAGTTATTACTCGTCATAAGCCCTACGGTATTGATGCCCGAATTGACCATATTCGAAAGCATAAAGTCGATGATACGGTATCTACCGCCAAAGGGAATAGACGCCATTGTTCTTCTACGTACCAATTCGGGCACGTTTTCTTCGTGTAAATTTGCAAAAATAACGCCAACTGCTGAAATAGCCATAACTTTCCCCCTATTATGATAAAATATCGCTTTCGTGTTTTTGACCTTCGC
>JAZRIK010000092.1:0-2016 GCA_045645245.1 Candidatus Scatosoma sp.
GTTAAGCACGAATTCGTCAAGTACGAGCTTGTTCCCGAAGAATGGGGCGGCGACACGATGTTGATCCCTATCTCCGCAAAGACGGGTATGGGTATTGACGAATTGTTAGATTCGATTAACCTCGTTGCAGAAATGCAAGAACTCAAAGCCAACCCCGACCGTCAGGCGAAAGGTACGATTATCGAAGCCAAGCTTGACAAGGGCAAAGGTCCTGTTGCAAGCATTATCGTACAGACGGGTACGCTTAAAACGGGCGACAATATCTTGTCGGGTACGACGATGGGACGCGTGCGCGCTATGTTCGACGATAAGGGCAGAGCGGTCAAGTCCGCAGGTCCTTCGATGGCGGTTTCCATTCTCGGTTTGGAAGACGTGCCTAACGCGGGCGATAGCATTATGGCGGTTGACCAAGCGCTTATGAAGCAGGTTCAGGAAGAAAGAAAGAACCGCGAGCGCGAGAGCATGATTAAGGAACAGAGCCGCGTTTCGCTTGACGATATTTTCGCGCAAGTGGAAGAAGGCAAGATGAAGAACCTCAACATTATCGTAAAAGGCGACGTACAAGGCAGCGTGGAAGCGGTGAAGCAGTCTCTTGAAAAGCTTTCCAACGAAGAAGTGCGCGTAAAGGTTATCCACTCGGCGGCAGGCGCAATCAACGAGGGCGACGTTATGCTCGCAGACAGCGCAAACGCGATTATTATCGGTTTCAACGTTCGCCCCGACACCAAGGCAAAGAAGATTGCCGAAACGTCGAAGGTGGACGTAAGAAGCTACCGTATCATTTACGAGCTTATCGAGGATATGGAAAAGGCGCTGAAAGGTATGCTTGCGCCCAAGCTTAAAGAAATTCTTACGGGTAAATGCGAAGTGCGTCAAACCTTCAATATTACGGGTGTGGGCACGATTGCAGGCTGTTACGTTACGGACGGCAAGATTGTCCGCGGCGGTAAGCTCCGTATCTATCGCGAAGATATCATGATTTGCGAAGGCGGCGTGAAACAGCTTAAAAGATTTAAGGACGACGTTAAGGAAGTCAACCACGGCTACGAATGCGGCTGTGCGATTGAGGGCTTTAACGAAATCCGTATCGGCGATATTATCGAGTGTTACGTTACGGAGGAAATCAAAGCGTAATGAAAGTATCGAGAACCTCTCGCTTGAACGGCGAATATCAAAAGGAAATCAGCGAAATCATTCGTCTGCGTAAGGATAGAATGATGGGGCTGAAAGGCTTGGTGTCCGTTACCGAAGTGGACGTTGCGCCCGACTTAAAGACCGCGTACGTCTACGTAAGCATCTACGGTGTGAATGAAACGGAATGTAAAGCGTCCTTTGCGGCGTTGCAGGCAAATGCCGGCTTTATCCGTCACGAACTCGCGCAGGTAATGCGTATGCGCACCGTTCCCGCGCTCACCTTCCGTATGGACGGTAGTATGGGCTACGGCGCAAAAATGGACGAACTGTTCAAAACCATCACCTATTCGACGTCGGCAGATGACGCTGAAACGGACGGAACAGACGAAAACTAAACACAAAAACGCGTACTTTGTTTACGCGTTTTTGCTTATAACAACGAGGTAGGTCAGTATGCAAAGCAGTTTAAAACAAATTGCGGATAGAATTCTCCGCGCGAAAAGCGTGGCGATTTTTACGCACATGAACCCTGACGGGGACGGGCTTGGCGGCGCGCTTGCGCTTGCGCGCGCGTTGGACTTTTTGCGTATCAAAAACCAAATTTGTGTGGAAACCGATTTACCGACCAACCTTGCGTTCATCGAAGAATTGCAATGCGTGCGTAAACGTCCCGAGCATGAATATGACCTGCTCGTGTGTTTAGATTGTAGCGACGCGCAGCGTCTGGGCGCGTTGTCAGATGATATTTTTCAGGCAAAACGCAAGAAAATCGACACCGTCAACATCGACCACCACGTGTCCAACAAAGGCTTTGCGAAATACGATTTCGTGCGCTGTTGCGCGGCAAATTGTATCAACGTAGCAAGGCTCATCGCGGACATG